>CACYAX010000025.1 GCA_902772435.1 uncultured Coriobacteriaceae bacterium
GCGACGATGGCGTTCCAGTCGACGGGTCCGTACTCGTCGATCGCGACCTCGTCGAGCGTGTGCGACGCGAGGGCGTCCTCCATCGCTCGGGCGGCCTCGGCGAACACCCCCACGGCGACGCCTTCGCGCCTGGCGAAGCCCTCGGTGCCCGCGCCGGCCATGGTGGAGAGAACCCTCGGGTCGTACACGGGGCCGTCGCCCTCCACCGCGCGCACGACGTCGAGGAAGGTGATCTCGCCCAGGGGCCGCGCGAGGAAGAGCCCGCCGGCGCGGTCCGCCTTCGACGAGAGAAGGCCGGCCACCACGAGCTTGCGCGTGATCTTGCGCAGGTAGGACTCGGACGTGCCGAGGAGCCTCGCGATGGTGGGGGCCTTCACCGGCACGCCCGGCTGCTGCCTCTCCAGCATGACGATGGCGTATATGGACTGCTCGACGCCGGTTCCCAGCTTCACGTAAGCCTCCCTCGTGGAATATCTTGGACATTAATTGTACACGGTATTGACGGGGAGGGCAAGATGGCCTAGCATCCCATAACCGTGGATAATAGTTATCGAAGATTGGAGACCGGATGGCGGCAGAACGGAAGCAGACCGCGGACACGCAGGGCAGGCGCCGCGAGCGGGCGCTCACGGCGGGCATCGGGCTCCTGCTCGGCCTGCAGACCTTCGCCATGACGATGCTCAACCCCTTCGTCAACCTCTACGGCATGACGCTCGCGGGCGGCACGGCCCTCCTCTGCAGCGTGGCGCTCGCCGTCTTCGGCCTGACCAACGCCGCCCTCCAGATTGTGTCGGGGCACCTGGGCGACCGCCTGGGCCGCAAGCCGGTGCTCCTCGGCGCCCTCGTGCTGCTTGCGGCGGGCATGATGATGGGCTACTTCGCGGAGAGTATCTGGGGGCTCATCGCCGCCCGCGCCGTGCAGGGGTGCGCGACCATATCGTCGCTCGCCTACTCCTGGCTCGGGTCGGACGTGGACGGCGCGCGCATCGGCGCCGCCACCGGCCGCGCGGGCGTCCTCGTGGCCGCGGGGTCGGTCGTCGCGTATGCGGGAGGCCCCGCCCTCTACGGCCTCATCGGCGCGAGGGGCCTGTTCCTGACATCTGCCTTCGCCGTGGCCGCCGCGTTCGCCATGACGCTGCTGCTCCCCGAGGACCGCACGCGGCTGGAGCCGTCCGCGCGCCGCGAGAAGCTCGGCCCGAAGCTCGCACGCGCCGCCCGCGTGCCGGGCGTGGGCGCGGTCTGCGCGCTCGCGCTCGCCAACTGCGCCTTCAACGTGGAGGTGTTCAACTTCGTCCCGCTGCGGGTCGACGCGCTCGTGGGGGCCGGCGGCATGTGGATGGTGTTCGTGCCGGCCGTCGCGCTCGGCGTGGCCGGCATGCTGGTCGCGTCGAGGGTCACCGACGCGCGCGGCTTCGCGCCCGTGGCCGTCTTCAGCTTCTCGTGCATATTCGCGTCCTACCTGGCGTTCCTCCTGCCGGGCATGCTGGGCGCCATAGCCGGTACGACGCTCAACATGGTCGGCTACTGCTGCGTCACGGCGGGCGTGTCGGCGCACATGAGCCGCATCGTGGACCCCGCCGTTCTGGGGACGGCCAACGGCCTCGTGCAGGCCTTCATCTCGCTCGGCGCGTTCGCCGGGCCCATGCTCTCGGCGGCGCTGCTTGCCACCGGCTCGGAGGTGGCCATGGACGTCGCGTCCGCCGCCCTGGCGCTGGCCTGCCTGGCGCTCGCCATTCGTCTGGGGAAAAGGACCCCGGCAGGACGCGCTTCGTAAGGGGGAATCGACATGTTTCTCGGAATGGGCGTCCTCGAGTTCGCCATCATCGTGTTCGTCGTGCTGCTGCTGTTCGCGCCGCGCCTCGGGAAGCTCGGCAAGGGCATGCGCGACGCGCGCCGCGAGTTCAGGCGCGCAGCGGCAGGCGTCGGGGATGGGGGCGACAGGACCGGCGCGGAATAGCCATCACCCCGTAACGCAAACTGCTCCAAGGCCCGATGCGGCAGCGTCGGGCCTTTCTCATGCCTTCCGCCACCTTGTGACGCCATAGGGCGATGCCTCCCGAGGACGAAAAGTCGATCTCGGGAGGCAGTTCTTTTATGGAGTCAATCATCGTGGCGTGCATTACCGGTGTCGTGACGCTGGTTGGGGTGATCCTTTCCAACTCTAAGAGCAGAGCCGTCATGGAGGTCAAGCTGGACGCCCTCACGGAGAAGGTCGAGAAGCACAACCAAGTCCTGGAGCGCACCTACCGGCTCGAGCAGGACATGGCTGTCGCGAAGCACGACATCGAGTCCTTGAAGGGAAAGGCGGACTGACATGGAGAAGTTCCTGGCAAGCAACGAGTGGCAGTGGAGGCTCCTGCGCACGATCGTGCAGGGGGTCCTGGGTGTGGTGGTCGCTTTGGAGCTTGGCCTATGCGAGCGCGGGCTCGACGCCCGCGCCTTCTCGCTACGAACGTGCCAGAGGGCACGTTCGCTTAACGCTCGAAGCCTCGACCTCATCATGGGCTGGTGCGTGCTCGACCCCAGCATGAGGGGCCTGGTGGTGGCGCTGGTGATGGCGGTGCTCTCGCCGATCATGGCGGCGCTCGGAGGGGACGGCGACACCCCGCAGATTCCGAGGGGTGAGGCACGTGGGGCTTAACGGCATCGACATCTCGAGCTGGCAGGACGACCTGGTCGTCTCGGCCATGGGCACCTGCGACTTCGTCATCGTTAAGGCGACCGGCGGCGCCGGGTATTCCAACGAGTGCTTCCGCCGGCACGCCAACGACACGCTCTCCTGCGGAAAGCTGCTGGGCTGCTACCACTACGCGCGCGACCGTGGGTACGAGGGCTCGGCCGAGGCCGAGGCGGACCATTTCATCGCCGCCTTCAAGCCGTATATCGGCAAGGCTATCCCGTTCCTGGACTGGGAGGCAGACGCGCTGAGCCTGGGTCCCGCATGGGCCAAGAGGTGGCTGGACAGGGTCAAGGCGAAGACCGGCGTGACGCCGGGCATCTACACGAGCAAGTCGGTTCTTTTCTCCTATGACTGGTCCAGCGTGGCCAAGACGTACCCGCTGTGGGTGGCGCAGTACCCCAACTACGAGGAGACGGGGTTCCTCTCCGAGCCGTGGACCGACGGCTGGGACTTCGGCGCGTGGTCTTCTCCGCTGATCTTCCAGTACACGGGGACCGGGCGCATCCCCGGCTACGGCGGGCACCTGGACCTCGACCTCTTCTACGGGACAAGGGACGACTGGCGGAGGCTCTGCGCGGTGGCCGGCGCCTCCGCTGGCACCGGGGAGGTGAAGGAAGTGGCTATCTCTAGAGCCAACGTCGCGGCGCAGATCATGGAGCACCTCTGCGACTGCGCCGAGCACGGGTACTCGCAGCCCGGGCGGCACGGCACGAGCGGCCATTGCAACGTCCAGACCGACGCGGGCGTCGTGAAGGTCACCAAGGGCGACCGCGACTGCTCCAGCGCGGTCTGCGAGGCGTGGGAGCTCGCGCTCGCAGGCACGGCCTACGACGGGCTGATCACGCGCTACAACTGGACCGGCGGCATGCGCGAGATGTTCGTGGGCTCGGGGCTCTTCTCGTGGAAGCCGATGAGCTTCAACGCGAAGCGTGGCGACATCTACCTGGACGAGAGCACCCACACGGCCATGTGCGTGCGCAACGACGGCACGGACGACCTGCTGGCAGAGTTCTCGATCTCCGAGACTGGCGGCATCGACGGCGAGCCCGGCGACCAGACGGGACGCGAGAGCTGGGTCCACGACAACTACAGCGGTCACTGGGACGGCATACTCCACTACAACGGAAAGGCCGACACCGGGAGCGCGTCAACCCCTACCGGCTCTGGTGCGCCCTCCGGCGACGTGTCAGAGCTTGCGGCGAGGGTCATCGCCGGAGAGTTCGGAAATGGCGATGCAAGAAGGCAGGCGCTCGGATCGCGCTACGACGAGGTGCAGGCGGAGGTGAACCGGATCCTGCTTGGCGGGCCCTCCGGTGGCTCCTACGACGTGGACGCCCTGGCGAGGCGCGTGATCGCGGGCGAGTTCGGCAACGGCGACGAGCGCAAGCGGCGCTTGGGCGACAAGTACCGTGCCGTGCAGAAGCGCGTGAACGAGATCCTTGGCGCCACGGGCGCGAGCTCGACATCGATGGACGTCGATGCCATGGCGCGGGCGGTGATCCGGGGCGACTACGGCAACGGCGAGGAGCGCAGGCGCCGGCTCGGGTCCTACTACTCCATCGTGCAGCGGCGCGTGAACGAGATGCTGTCATGAGGCGGCGGCTGGAAATCTTGGCCGACCAGGTCGGCTGGCTCCTCGGCGACGTGGCGTGTCTGGCGATGATGGCGCTGTTCCTGCCGCTGGTGCCGGTGTTCAAGGCGTTCGAGCGTGGCAAGCGTGCCGACAAGGGCGAATGACATGCGGGAGGCCGCCTATCTTCGCGACAGGCGGCCTCCTTGCTTGCTGTGTGGGCTCGGACTACAGCAGCGGCTCGAACTCCCGGTAGAGCGGATCGCCTTCGCCAACGAGCACGTCCCACCACCACTGGGGCGACTCGACGCCGGAAGCGCAGAGCATGTCCAAAAGCTTGGCGCGAGCGTCGGGCGGAAGCTGCTCGAAGTCGGCGCGCATCGCATCCTGGATCGCCTTGCTCGTCTTGAACATATCGTTGCAGATCTCCTTCTTCTCGTCGAGCGTGTAGCTCTCCGGCGAGTACAGGCAGAGGTCCGCCCGGAAGAATGCCATGTCCTCGGCTTGGGTGAGTTTGATCATCTTGGCTTCGTTCATCTTTTTATCTCCTTCCATGTTCCCGGCGCCGCCTTGGGCGCTCCTGGGGTGCCACAAATTCCGCTACAAATAATCCCGAAAGGAGCGTTTCCTAGTGAAGCAAAGTGGTGCGCCGATTTCTCGAACGCACCACTTCTGACCTGCGGTTTTGTTGTGTTTCGGAGTGGAGTGTGAAATACCGTTTTGTCCCGAATTGTATTCCCACTCAATAACAGCCTGAGAGTAAAATCGCAGGTCAAAGTCTCGTTGCTTCGACCTGCTAGTGTTTAGGAAAACGCTAGTAAGTAAAAAAGGAACGGACGTGATTCGGCCGGAGCAACGGCCGATATAGGCATCGACAAGGCCGATGGCCCCTACTTGTAGGCGACCAGGCGCTCGACTTCGGCGACGATTGTGGCTGTCCCTCCGAGAGAAGCCAAGGAGTCGCGCAGCTCAGCCGCCTTGGCTTCAAATGAGCCTTCGCGGGTGATCCTCTCGATTGTCCGCAAGACGGTCGGCTCGTCGAATCGCCCGAGGCACACCCCTGCCCCGGCGAGCTCAACCGACTGTGCGTTGAAACGCCTCTCGAACACCCTCCCCGGGCAGATGACCTGGGGCACGCCGTGTGCCAGGGCGTCCATGACAGAGTTCTGCCCGCCGTGGTTGACGAAAGCGCAAGCGCGGGGGAGAAGTTCGGAGAAATCGAAGCGCTCGGCGACGTGAAGCCCACCCTCGTCGAACGGGCTGCCGGCAAATCCCGCTACGTAAACGTGGCGTCCGGTGCTTTCTGCGAGAGCAGACGCGACCCGCATTACGGCTGCCCGCGGAACGCTCCCCATGCCCATGTAGACGACTATCGCATCGCGCGAGGCAGCGCTTCGTGCCTCTCGTGTAGCCGCCTTGCCGTCCAGAAACCCGCAGAACACGACATTGTCGCTCTCCAGGGGCTCCAGTTCCGCGCAGCTCGGCACGAAGCGGCGCTCCATGCGACCGAACAGGTCGAGCGAGGTGGCAACGTCCGGAAGCGCAAGCTCCGAAAGCAGCCGGCGCACGCCTTTCGCCTTCGAGGGGTCGCACGCGTAGGCCGCCTGGGTTGGGTACGAGGCCGTGCCCACGCAGGGGACGCCCTCGGCTTGGGCCGCGATGATTGCCGGGAGGCTGAACTCGGAGTACACGACATCCGCTCGCTCGCTGCGGATGTGGCGCCGCAGTAGCTCGACGCTTTGGGCCTCGTACCTGCGCGAGAGCGCGCCGGTGAGCCAGAGGACCTCCTCGAAGCTGCGCACGGGCCTCCTCCCGGCGATGCCGAGCCTTTCCGCGATCGGGAAGGCCCTCGAGGATAGGGGCATCGGCAGCCCCAGCGGCGATGGGGCTGGAAGCTCTACAACGTGCGGCGCTACGGGTCCGGCGCAATTGCCGTCGGGCGCGACGCCCATCGTCACGTCGTGGCCCGCGTCCATGAAGGCCGCGGATACCTTTTGCGCGCGCGACCAGGGCCCTCCCATGCAGGAGAGCGCGAACATCGGGACAACGAGGATTCTCATGATCGTATTCCCCTCACTCTTTCTGCCATACCGCCCGACCAGGCGAAGAGCGTACTCCGCAGTTGCATTATCTGCTATCTGCCCATGTTCCAAAAGGTCCCTTTCGCCATGCTCGCGTCGGAATGACAAAAACGAGATATAGAGACAAGCGCGTCCTCCCAGCCAAAAGTCCACCTGGGGAAACGTCGGTTCATCCCATAGGGCAGAAAGCCCGCTGCCTGCAAGATGGTCAACTTACCAGGGGTTTTCAAAAGTCCGGCCTCGGTTCCTGTCTCTATTTCTCGAAAATTGTCATCTTGGAGTCGAATCGGTGTAAGGAGCTCCACCGCCGTGAACATCTTTCTTCGCGAGGCCGACCGTATGGCCGTCGACGCGGGTGCCAAAGGCTACAGCAGCGTAGACGAGCTCTTCGCGGATCTGGACGCTTGACGATGAGGGAGATCTGGCAGACGTCCCGCTTCAAGAAGGACTATAAGGAAGCCGTGAAACGAGGGCTTCCCAAGGACGAGCTGCGCGCCGTCATCGAGGCGCTCGCGAACGACGAGCCCTTACCTGACCGCTGCAGACCCCACATGCTCTCAGGTAATTGGGAGGGCTACTGGGAGTGCCACACAAGCTCTGGCTGGCTGCTCATTCACAAACTCACCGACGAAGTCATGGCACTCACGCTCGTACGCACCGCAACACATAGCGACCTGTTCGATGAATAGTTGCGAATCCGCATTGCAACAACGCGCGATGCCGCGTAAGGAGCAGTTTCTGATTCGAGATACATCGAAATGGTATAGATGCTCTTACCCATCTCTGCACAAAACGTCAAAAGAACGTCAGGGACGTCTTCCTTGACGTCCCTGACGATTCAACTCGCATTTTAGGATCTAAAGTCTCTTTACGCGCTCGGTCTCGCAATCGTCGATCTCGAAAGAACCGTCATTGAGCTCTTCCAGTCGTGAGAGCAACTTTGAAAGCAGGTCAAGCATTTTCCTTGTTTGCCTTCTCTTACTCCTCGTTGAACCAGCAAGCTTGTCCATGCGAGTCAAATTCGTAATACGAGAAACAGAGATCTTGGACCTCGTAATTCAGCTTTTGAGGCAGCTCGTCGTTGTCGACGATTCCGATGCCAGTTTCAGGCTTGCCTGTCTCGGAGTCGCTTGTCCAAATTGGACCCTGTGGGTAATCGAGCATTATTTTTACAGTCTTCATTTCCGACTCACGTTCTAATCAGCAGGATAGGCTGAGGCAAAAACCCGTTCAGCCCAATACCCGTGAGAATGTGATCTTTGCCGCTGTAGCGGTACTTCCGACCATACCCCTCGCGTCCGTGGCGATGGCCAAGCGGTCGGCGCCTAACGCAGGAGCTCCCCCTCGAAGAACTGCTCTTGGAAGCGAATCGCCCGCAGAATCTCCTCGTCGGGTAAGTCGGAGCCGTCCAGGGAGACGACCCACTTGTCCTCCACGTCGTCCAGGCGGTGCCACACGGCTATGACCTTGCCCTCGAACGACTCGATCGGCTCGTCAGTGCCGAGCACGTAGGCATCCTGGTTCTCGCCGTCGTCCGCGAAGACGCCATCCACATAGCCGTAGTTCACGGGATACATCATGTCAGGGTGCCGGGGGTGGCGGCTCCCGATGGGGCGGTCAATCGTACCTGTGACCATGCTCCCGATGACGTCTTTTGCGAGGCCGTCGCTCCAAACCATAACCCCTGCTCCCCTACGCCCAGAGGCTCCTGCGCGAGATCGCGTAGAATGGCACGTTGCGCATCCACTCCTGCTCGCGGTAGCCCGAGAGGCTGAAGCGCACGGCCGCCACCTCGGGATGGGCGCCCTTGAACGCGCGGAGGCTCTTCGCCCGCAGGTTCTCCTCGGCCTTCACCTCGATGGCGAACACCCTGCTGCCGTCCTGGACGAGGAAGTCAATCTCGCCCAGCGAGTTCTCCGCCGACCAGTAGTATGGGGTCAGGCTGCATTCCGAGATCAGCTGCTGGCAGACGTACTGCTCGGTGAGCGCGCCCTTGAACTCCGTGAAGACCCTGCTGCCCGCAACGACGGCATCGGGCGGGAGGTTGCTCATGGCGCCGAGAAGACCCACGTCGACCATGAACACCTTGAAGGCCCCCGATTCGCAGTAGGCAGAGAGCGGGATCCCCGGCTTGCTCGCGCGGCGGACCTTGTGGATGAGGCCCGCCTGCTCCAGCCACGCGAGGCTCTCTTCGAAGTCTGCCGCACGGGAGCCCCTGCGGACCTTTCCGTACACGAACTTCTTGTTCTCTTGGGACAGGTGCCTCGGGATCGATTCCCAGACGAGCATGGTGCGGGCAAGCAGACGCGGCGGGATGTGCTTCGCGAAGTCGCTTACGTACCCATCCAGGATCTCTTGCTGAACAGTACGGGCGGCGCGAACATCTTGCTCGGCAACGTAGGCGTTAACCGCCTCCGGCATTCCCCCAACGACGTAGTACTGCTTGAGAAGCTCCTCAAGCTTGCTGGAGAAAGCGCCAATCATCGCGGTATCCCCCGATGCGACGAGCTTGGCAAACCTCTCGTTTCCTGTTGCTTCGAGGAACTCATCGAACGAGAGTGGATGCAGGTCGAGCATGTTGACCTTGCCGACGGGAAATCCGGTTCCCTCGGTCGCCGATATCCCCAGGAGTGACCCCGCCGCGGCAACGGCATACTCCGGCGCGTTCTCGCAGAAGTACTTGAGCGACGTGATGGCCTTGGGACATACCTGCACCTCGTCAAATACAATGAGGGTCTTTCCGGGCTCGATGTCCATGTCGAGCTCGAGCGAGAGGGAGGCGATGATTCTCGAGACGTCGAAGCCAGAGTCGAAGTAGCTGCGCGCGATGGCATCGTTGTCGAGGCTCACGTAGGCGACGTTCTCGAAATGGAGCCTGCCGAACTCCTTGAGTAGCCAGGTCTTCCCCACCTGTCTCGCGCCGTTGAGAATCAGGGGCTTGCGACGCGCGCTGTTCTTCCAGGATATGAGCTCGGCCATGAGCGTTCTCTGCATGCGACCCCCCCATATAGTATTACGTCCTTATTATAGCTATATTCAACAATAATAAGGACGTAATACTGTTTATCTACACGTTACTAAGGATGTAATTATTCCCACTCAATCAGAGGGGCGTGGCTGAGGTGGTCTGAGGTGGCTCGAGATGCCCTGTCGTATCCCCTGCCTCCACCATAGCTCTGGCTATCCTCCCTGCGGACGTCAAGGCGACGTCACGGGCACCGTATCCTCACCCGTGACGTCGCCTCACTTGAAGTCGGGCGACGTCATGACGTCACCCGACTGTGTTTCCGCTGGTAGATATGATAGTTCTAGAACACCAGCAAGCCGTCCTCGTCGTATTGGAAGTCAGGGTCCCAAGCGACCTCCCAGCAGCCGTCGGGTACGGGGAAATGGGTCGGCGGCCTGAACCCAAAAATGGCAAACGGTGCCCCAGGCCTCCGCTCTCACGGGCAGAGCGTTTGAATCGGCACGACATGCACGCCATCTGGGCGCGTATACGCATAGGTGCCGAGCCCCTCTACCACAGCCAGGAATGAGGGCGGCCTCCCGCCCGCCGCAACGACCTTGTCGCGCACACGCCGAAGGTTCGCGGCAGCCTTGTCTACCTGGTTGTGGCCAAGCTTTATCTCCAAGCCTCCCCAGGCGCCGTCCGACGCCTCGATGACGGCGTCAATCTCTAGGTCATCGCGGTCGCGGTAGTAGTACAGCCTGCCGCCAATTGCCTGCGCGTACACGAGCAGGTCGCGCGTGCACATGCCCTCGAACAAGAAGCCGAACGTCTCGAAGTCCCCCAGCAGCATGTCGGGAGTCACCCCCAATACGGCGGCTGCGAGAGAGGGGTCCGTGTAGTGGTACTTGGGCTTCTTGTTTATGCGCAGCGGCGAGCGGACGTTGGGGCTCCACGGACCGATCTTCTCGAGAATGAAGGTGCGCTCGAGGACGTCCATGTAGTCGTCGACCGTCTCGTCCGCTAGGGACGTGGCCCCGTCTTCCGCCGTCATGTCTCTGATGAGCGTCTTGGGGGTCGCCGCCTGCTCGGCATTGCGGGCGAGCGAGCGCATGAGGCGCGCCATCTTGCCCTTGTCACGCCGTCGCTCGTCAACCTTGTGCATGTCCTCTTCGATGAATGACTCGATGTAGCTCATCGGCAGGGCTCGGGCGCTCTTGGGCGAGACATCAATCGCCGCCGGCCAGCCGCCGCGCACAACTATGAATGCGACGTCATCCGGCGTGGCACCACGAGAAAGCCCCTCGACCTGGCTCTCCCCCTCGAACAGGGCTTTGAGTGAGACCTCGCATGTCGACTCGCCCGATTCGGACAGCGTCATCGTCCTCATGTCGATGCGCTTGATGCGTCCGACGCCGCTGTGACTCGGCTTGTGATGACGGGGAGTCGACGAGCCCGTGAGGATGAACTTGCGCTCCTTGCCGGTCTGGTCGATTGCCGAGCGAACCATGTCCCAAAGCAGCGGCAGCTCCTGCCACTCGTCGATGAGGTGGGGAGACTCCCCGCGCAGGGCGAGCGACGGTGCGGCGGCGAACACGCCGAGCGGAGAGGGGTTCTGCTCGGTGGGCATGAGCGTCGCCTCGCTGTTGGCGTGGTTGCGTCCGCTCCACGTCTTGCCGCAGTACTTCGGTCCGCGGATGAGCGCACCACCAAACACGGACAGGGCTTCGTCTATCGACTTGTCCACGCATCGTGGCCTGTATGACGGGTTTGCAAGCGACCCATAGCCCATCTACCATTGTCCTTTCTACTAGATTCTCTATTTTGCGACCATTATACTCTACGTTTTGCGACTGCTAACTCTGCGTTATGCGGATAGATTATTCTACGTTTTGCGGCCGTCCAACTCTAAGGAAGCCGTCGCTTGACGAGAACGCGAAGGGGCCGGGAATACGGCTACTCGCGTTAGGCTAACAGGCACACAAGTCCTCTCAACGCATCAAAAAGGCGCCCCGGAACCACGTCCGGAGCGCCTGGAGAATCGCACAATTATACAGCGGTCTTACTCCCACTCAATCAGGGCTGCGTGGCTGTGGTAGCGCGGGATGATTTGTGATGCTCTATCGTGTCCACGTTGTCGGTTGTGAATCTGGCTATCCCCTCTTCGGACGTCAAAACGACGTCACGGGCACCATCTTCGCACCCGTGACGTCGTCTCACTCGATGTCGGGTGACGTCATGACGTCGCCCGACTGCTTCTGCGCTGGTAAACATAGGCATTCAAGAATCTAGAACACCAGCATGCCGTCCTCGTCATACCTAAAGTCCGGGCCCCACGCGACCTCCCAGTAGTAGCCGTCCGGGTCTGCGAAGTACGCGTGATACCCGCCCCAGAACACCTCCTGGGGCTCCTTCACGATGGCGCCGCCCACGGCACGGACGAGCTCGACGACGTCGTCGACCTCTTCCCTGCGCTCGACGTTGTACGTCAGCGTGATGCCGCCGAAGCCACCGCCGATGGCGGGAGGGTCATCAGGGCAGATGTCCTCCGCCAGCAGATCCAGCGGGTAGAGCTCGAACTTGGTCCCCGGCGTGTCGAAGAAGCAGACGCGGGGGCTGTCCTCGACGCAATCCGTCTTGAACCCAAGCCCGTCGCGGTAGAAGGCAACCGACCTCGCCATGTCCCTCACGCCCAAGCAGACACACGTGATCTTGTTCATCGTCCGTCCTCCGTCCCGCCCGCGAAGGCCCTCCTGACCCGCTCGTCCGAGGGTGTCCCGTAGAACACGGCGAACACGTCCACCGCCAGGCTCGCCTCGTCCACCCGGTAAAAGACAGAGTATTTGCGAATGTTCATGCGGCGCACCCCCGCCGAGAGCAGCGGCTCGGCGTCAACCGCATGGAACCTATTGGGCAGGTTCGCGAGGCCCATGACCGCTTCCTCGAGCTCCACAAGCAGCTTGGTGGCCGCCTGCGGCATGCCGAGGTCGTCGCGCACGTAGCTGACGGCGTCCGAGATCTGTGCCATGGCAGAGGGCGTGAGGCGCACCTCGTACCTACGCACCAGTGAGTTCCTCCCTCATGCGGGCGAAGGCTGCGGATGCCTCCACTCCCCTGCCCTCGTCCGCCTCCCCGAGGCCGCGCGACAGCGCCTCGAGGAGCTGCTCGTCGGTCAGCGCTCCCGCGTCGATGGAGCTGGGGGCCTCCGGGAGGGCTACCCTGAACGGTATGCCGCCCGTGAGCGAGACCTGTCGGAGGAACATGTCGACGGCGGTGGACATGGAGAGTCCGAGCTGCGACAGGACGGACTCGGCAGACTGCTTCACCGCGGGGTCGACCCGCAGGTTGAGCGTTGCCGACTTCTGCATGATTATCACCTCAGACGAAAGCATAACGCAGATGCATATACTTCTGCAATACAATAGCTGCTCTCCATACGGGGAGGGGCACTCTTTGGCATGCCACGCTTGAGGAGCGTCCGCCGTGTTTCTATGGAAGAATAGTCCCTGCGAGTCAAGGGGACAGGGCCCCTTGACTCGGGGCTCTCCGGCTCGCAGTGCTTTTATGGCTGCCGGGCGCTTGTCGGGGGGAACGGAACCGCGTGGTCGAGCTCGAACGTCGGGTACACGTACATGAGGATCGACCGGGCTGGACAGACGGGATACCTGACGGCGGCATGACCGGCTGTTTACCGAACTAGGAGGCAAAACTCATCGCCGGCCCCGGAAATGTGCCACGTGATTCTCGTCGCGGCCGCCACCAGCTTGGCGTCGTGCGACACGAGCAGGAGCGCGGCGGGGTACGCGGCGAGCATGCGCTCCAGGGCAACGGTCGAGCCGAGGTCAAGGTGGTTCGTGGGTTCGTCCATCACGATGAGCTCAGGCCCCTCGAGGATGCCTAGGGCGAGCATGAGCTTGCGCATCTCCCCAGGGCTTATGGTGTCTCCCTCCAGGATGCGTTCGGGCTCCGAGTTGAGCTGTGCCACGATCGAAAGCACGCGACCTCGGCGGGCGTCCGGAAGGTCGTGCAGTGTGGCGAGGGCGGCGCGCTTGTCCGCCTCGCTGGGTTCCTGGGGGATGTAGAGCGTCCTCGTTCCGCCTGGGAGGCGTCCGACGACCTGCTTGATGAGCGTTGTCTTGCCGGTGCCGTTGTCGCCGACGAGTCCGATGTGGTCGGTATTGCCGATGTGCAGCGCGGGCACGCTCAGGGTGGCGTCGCCGAGGGCCAGCGTCTGCGGTTCCATGCGCAGGAGAACCTTTCGCCTGCTGGGTGCGGCGTCGAGCCACACGTCGGCGTCGTAGCGCTTCTCCACACGCGTCGACGCCAGGCTTGCCTCGGCCGTGGCAAGCCTTGCCTCCATCCTCGACGACAGCCTTCCCGCCTTGCCGTCCTGGCCGGAGACCACGGCGATGCGCTTCTTGTAGCGGGCGTCGCCGTCGTGCTTGCCCACGCCCCTGAGGCTGCGCTTTCCCGCCGAGCGGGATGCCTCCTCGCGGCGGCGTATGGCCTCGCGCTCGATGCGCGCCTTCTCCCTGCGGGCGTCCTCGTGCGCATGGACGGCGCTCGCGCGGTCGAGCGATGCCTGGCCCTCCGCCTGGGTGTAGCCGCCCGGCCGCATGGTGGCGATGCCGCCCGCCACGAACAGGCACTGCGCGCAGAGCGCGTCCAGCAGCTCCCGGTCGTGGGAGACGAGGAGCCCTATGCCTCCGAAGCGCGCGAGCGCGGACGATATGGCCTGCCGCGTGCTCGCGTCCACGTGGTTCGTCGGCTCGTCCACGGCAAGCACGTCGGGGGCAGCCCAGAGGGCGCAGGCCACCTGGAGTCGCTTCTGCTGGCCGCCCGAGAGCGTGCCGTAGCGCCAGGGCCAGTCGTCCTCGATGCCGAGGTCCCGGCGGAGGCGCGTCGCATGGCCGTCGTATGAGAGCGCGAAGTCCTCAAGGTTCTGCGGCGGTTCGGTCGCGTCCTGGGGACAGTACAGGGACAGGAGGGACGGCGAGACGGAGCCCGAGTCTGGTCGCAGG
>CACYAX010000026.1 GCA_902772435.1 uncultured Coriobacteriaceae bacterium
GCGCAGTTGTTGATCTCGATGCCCACGGGGCAGGGCATGCAGTAGCCGCACCCGCGACAGAAGTCGCCCATCAGCTCGAGGCGCTCGCCTTCCACGAACGCACGGATCTCGTCGTCGTAGGCGGGCGTCTCGTCCATGAAGGCAAGCCATTCCTCGAGCTCGCTCATGTGCTGGATGCCCCAGATGGGCAGTGCCCACGGGTGCTCGGTCAGGAAGGCCATGGCCGCCCGTGAGTTGTTGATGAGGCCGCCTGCGAGGCCCTTCATGCAGATGAACCCCACGTTATGCTCCTCGCAGAGCTTCAGGAGGTCGAGCTCGCGCTGCCCGGAGAGGTAAGAGAACGGGAACTGCAGGGTCTCGTAGAGCCCGCTCTTCACGGCCTCCTCCGCCACGCCGATCTTGTGCGCGGTGATGCAGATGTGACGGATCTTGCCCTGCTCCTTTGCCTCGAGCATGGCCTCGTACATGCCCGTTCCGTCGCCAGGGCGCCAGACCTGCGCGGCCATGTGGAACTGGTAGATATCGATGTAGCTGGTCTTGAGCTTGGAAAGCGAGGTCTCGAGGTCCGCCCAGAAGGCCTCGGGCGTCTTTGCCTGCGTCTTGGTGGCGATGAAGATGTCCTCACGCGGGATGTAGCCGTCGCCAAAGGCCAGCCCCAGCTTCTCCTCGCTGTCGGAGTAGGCGCGTGCCGTGTCAAAGTAGCGCATGCCGCCCTCGTAGGCGCGGCGCAGGATGCGCACTGCCTCATCGGTGGGCGTGCGCTGGATGGGCAGCGCTCCAAAGGCGTTCTGTTTGACGGTGATGCCGGTCGAGCCGAGCGTGACGGTGTTCATGGCACTCCTCCCCCAAGGACGTCATAGATAGTAATTACCAGTATATCGCCAGCAAGAAGGCGGGCGGCCGCGTTTGCGACCGCCCGCCCCATGCGTGCGAGGTATGTCCTGCTAAAGGGACTACTTCACGTCGACGAGCTTCTCGCCGGCCTTGACCGCGCCAATGACGGGCTCGACCGCAGCGTAGTCGTCGGTGTTGGTGACGATGACCATGGTGGCCGTAGGCTTGCCAGCCTCGGTGATGGCGTCGAGGTCGGCCTCGATGAGGAGCTGGCCGGCCTTGACGGTGTCGCCAGCGGCGACGTGAGCGGTGAAGGGGCCACCGGCGAGCTCGACGGTGTCAACACCAATGTGGATCAGGATCTCGATGCCGTCGTCAGAAACGAGGCCGATGGCATGCTTGGTGTCGAAGAGCATCGAAACGGTGCCGTTGACGGGGGAGTAGCAAGCGCCGTCGGTCGGGAAGACGACCGCGCCGCCGCCCATGGCGCCGGAAGCGAAGACGGCGTCGGGAGCGTCAGACATGGCCTTGGACTCACCGGTCATCGGGGAAGCGAGGGTGCCAGCAGCGGCGACGGCGTCGATCTGAGCCGGGGTCGCGGGAGCGGCGGCCTTCTCGGCCTCGCGGGCAGCAGCGGCCTTGGTCTTCTCGTCGTCAGCGTAGAGCAGGAAGCAGACGGCGAAGGACACGGCGAAGGCAACGCCGATGACGATGGTGTACTTGACGGCGTCAGCAGTGATCAGGTAGCCGAAGATACCGGTGATGCCGTACGCGATGGAGTAGAGACCGAGCCAAGAGGAGATGCAGCCACCAGCAGCAGCACCGCAGATAGCGGCGATGAACGGCTTGACGGCGGGCAGGTTGACGCCGTAGATGGCGGGCTCGGTGATGCCGAGGAGCGAGGAGATGCCGGACGGAAGAGCGAGGCCCTTCTTCTTGGCGGAGGCAGTCTTCAGGAAGACAGCGAAGCAGGCAGCGCCCTGGGCAACGTTGGCGGCGGAGATGATCGGGTTGAACGCGTCGGCGCCCTGAGCGACCAGACCAGCCTCAAGTGCGTTGAACATGTGGTGCACGCCGAGGACGACCGTCAACGGGTAGATTGCGCCAGCAAGTGCGCCGCCCAGACCGAACGGAATGCCGAGCAGGAACTGGAAGAAGTTCATGACGCCTTCCTCGACCCAGGAGAAGATCGGGCCGATGACGACCATGGTGAGCAGGCCGGTGACGAGGACGGTCACGAGCGGGGTCACGAAGAGGTCGAACATATCAGGCACATGCTCGTGCAGCCACTTCTCAAGCTTGCACATGATGAAGACGGCGACGACGACGGGGATGACGTGGCCCTGATAGCCCTGCAGGGGCACGGCGCCGAGCAGAGGCACTCCGGGGATGAGGGCTACCTGCGGGAGGTAGTTGGCGCCCATGATGGCACCAGCGGTGGCCTCGGAGGCGCTGGCCAGACCGAGGGTGTCAGCGGCGGTCTGGCTACCAACGAAGAGGGAGCCGAGGGAGCCGGGGATGGACCAGGCGTTCATGAGGCCGGTGTGGTTCATGATCATGCCGATGACGCCACCGAGGAACTCGTTGCCGCCGAAGACGCGGGCAGCCGAGAAGCCGATGAGGATCTGCAGGAAGACGAACGAAGCGTTAGAGAACGTGTGGATCAGGACGTACCAGGGGTTCAGGTCGAGAGCGCCGCCCATGGCGTTGTTGATGCCCTCGGTGAGGCCCATCATAAGACCGGAAGCAACGATTGCCGGGATGATGGGGACGAACACGTCGCCCAGCGCCTTGGTGGCGCGCTGGATCGGGTTGCCCTTAGCCGCCGCAGCAGCCTTGGCGTCGTCGGTGGAGCCAACGGCGATGTTGCCCTGCTTGCAGAACTCGTCGAAGACCTTGTTTACCGTACCAGTGCCATAGATGACCTGAAGCTGGCCAGCTGCCTGGAAGTTGCCCTTCGCAAGCGTGGCGTCCTCAACGGCATCCATGTTGACCTTCGAGTCGTCGGCGATGACGAGACGAAGGCGCGTTGCGCAGTGGGCCGCAGAGACAACGTTCTCCGGACCACCGACAGCAGCAAGAATCTCCTTGGCTGCTTGTGCGTGCTCACTTGCCATAGAACCCTCCTTCTTTCCTTCCCTTTTTTAAGCGCGATTCCATTTCCTGCTTTTGGCGAAAAAGCATGGAATCGTTCTCACACGTTCGCTCATATTACTACTGTTTGGAGAGTTTATGAACGAAAAATGAAAGAAAAGTACCCGATTCGGTCAGAGGCGGGCTCCTGTCAAATGGTACAAATGACTAGCACTTGAACGAGGGGATGCCCGATTGGTATCTGCGCTTCTCGGCGGCACCGGTCTCATCGCGTGGAGTTGCGCAGGTGAATCTCGTAGCCCATCTTCAGCTCGCGGGCTCGCGGGCCGTCGTCGCTTTCGTCGAGGGCGGAGATCAGCATGCGCGCCGCCTCCTGGCCGCTCGTGCGGTAGTAGAGGTGCGCGGTGGAAAGCGACGGCGTGGTCACGCGGCTGAGGTCGGAGTCTCCCACACCCGTGACCTGCACGTCCTCAGGTACGCGGTGGCCGTACTCGCGCAGGCAGGCGATGGCTCCGAAGGCGATGTAGTCAGTGGCGCAGACGATGGCGTCGGTGTCGGGGGCGGCCTCCATGAGGCGCTCGCAGGCAAAGTAGCCGGAGTCCATGTTGAAGCTGGCGGTCTCCTGCGCCTCGCTGCGGACGGGCCTGCCCACCTGCGCACAGGCATCGAGGAAGCCCTGATGGCGCATCCGTCCTGCGGCGACGTCACGCTCGGTCACGCCGATATAGCCGGGGTGCTTGCTCGTCTTGAGCACGGTGCGGGTCATGTCGCGGACGGCGCGATAGTCGTCGTGGAACACGCAGGCGGTGCCCTCCACCTGCTGGCCGAGCAGCACGAGGGGCACGTTCAAAGAATCAATGGCCTTGCGATGCGCGTCGGTGAGGATCGTGGCTATGAGGATGACCCCGTCGACCCTCGTGCGCTTGGAGAAGAGCCTGAGGTACTTGACCTCCGCCCGCTCGTCGTTGTCGGTGTTGGCCAGCAGGACTTGGCGTCCGCTTGCGTTGAGCACGTCGGTGATGCCCGAGATCATGCGGGAGACCGACTCTGAGTTGATCTTGGGGATGATGACGCACACGAGCTTGCTCTTGCCCGTGCGCAGCTGGCGGGCCTCCTGAGAGGGCACATACCCCGTCTCTTCGATGACCTTGGCGATGAGCTCGCGCTTCTCCTTCGAGACGTAGCCATTGTTGAGATAGCGCGAGACCGTGGCGCGTGAGACGCCTGCGAGCTGCGCGATACCATTGATATCCATGTGAACCCTCCCCCCAAATGTGTACCCAGCTTATCAATTGGAGGTGTCGTGCAGGGCGGCGAGGCACAGGTACAATAGACCAACAAACTGAAAAGAGGGGTTGAACGTCACTTCGGCTCCCCAAGTGGCTCCCCAGCCTTTGCATCGTGCTCGGCGATGCCCCTCTCCCTATTCTGAAGCACCACGAGGAGGACCTCATGGCCCTGAAATATGACAGCGCGCGCTTCGTGCGCTCCTTCGGCAAGGCTTCCGAGCTGCCCGAGCCCACGACGCCTGAGGTGGCTTTTGCCGGCCGCTCCAACGTGGGCAAGTCGTCGCTGCTCAACCGGCTCGTGGGCCGCAAGGCCCTGGCCAAGGTGTCGAGCACGCCTGGGCGCACGGCCAACATCAACTTCTTCGACGTGGATGGCGTGAGTTTCGTCGATCTGCCCGGCTACGGCTACGCGAAGGTGTCGGCGGGGGAGCGCCAGCGTTGGGCTGACCTCATCGCGGGCTATTTCGCACAGGAGCGCAGCTTCAACTTGGTGGTGGCGCTCGTTGACATCCGCCATGAGGCCCAGAAGCTCGACCAGCAGATGCTGGCGTTTCTGGAAGAAGAGGGGCTGCCCTTCGTGGTGGCGCTCACCAAAGCCGACAAGCTGAGCCGTGCCAAGCAGGACCGTCAGGTCTCCCTGCTCTCCAAGCAGTTCGGCATCCCGCGCGACCAGATGATCGTCACCTCGGCCGAGACGGGCCTGGGCATCGACGTGCTGCGCCGTCGGATTGAGGACGCCTGCCTGTAGGCTGCGTACCGCGAAGAGCCAAGACGAAGCGAGCCGCCGCCCCAGCCTTAGGACGGCGGCCCTTTCGGTGAGCGATGTCGACCTTGGCGCTACTTCTGCAGGTGGAAGGCGAGGGCGCCGATGAGGTTGGCCTCGTTGCCGAACTTGCAGGTCACGATCTCGGGCTTGGAGAACGGCAGGTAGGGGTGCATCTCGAAGAGCTTGTCCACGGCATCGCGGATGAGCGAGGTGGTCTCCGGACGCGCCGAGATGCCACCGCCGATGGCGTAGCGCTGGAGGTCGAGCACGGCCTGCAGCGTGATGATGCCCGAGGAGGCCCACACGGCGTACTCGTCCATGACCTCCTTGGCGTCCGCGTCGCCCTCCTCGTAGGCGTCGAAGAGCATGTGGCCGTCAGCGTTGGCGAGGCCCTTGGCGAGGCCGAACTTGGGGACGATGGCGCCCGCGGCGATCTTGCCGGCCCAGATGGCACTGCCGGCCTTGCCCTGGTGGATGGCGGGCATGTCGCACACGAGCCAGGAGAGCTCGCCGGCACCGCCGGAGCAGCCCATCCACACCTTCTTGTTGAGCACGATGCCGCCGCCCACGCCCGTGCCGAGCACGAGCACGGCGCCGGAGTCGACGTCGGCCAGGGCGCCCGACCAGCTCTCGGCGATGGCGGCGCACTTGCCGTCGTTGGCGATGGTCGTGGGCTTGCCGAACACGGCGCCGTACTTCTCGGCTGCGGGATAGTCGTGCAGCCAGGTGAAGGCGCCGCCCGTGTAGGCCCAGCCCTTCTCGGTGTCGATGCGGCCCGGCATGGAGATGGCGACGCCCTCGTAGTCGTCGCCGACGGCCTGGTGGAGCTCCTCGAGGGAGGCGAGCATGCGCTCCTCGGAGGTGGTGACGGCAGGCACCTTGCCCTGCGTCAGGAAGTTGCCGTCGCGGTCCATGATCGCGTACTTGATGTAGGTGCCGCCGATATCGAGGACGAGATACTTCTCCATGTGAGGCCTCCTTGTATGGGCTTCTGGTATGTCGATAGGTCTGTTATACGGCAACAAATGGCTGCAGTGGCTCACGTATCACCAGAGCGGCTGCCATCCGTCGATAAGGGGAGGCGCTCCTCAGACGGGGGAGCGCCTCGCTGCGTTTTCGCTGATAGTTGCGGGGTTGGGGCAGGGAGACGTTGCGTCAGGCTAGTCCGCGACGCCCATGTAGCGCAGCATTCCCGCAGCGGCCGTCTTGGCGCCTGCCACGGCATGCACGACCGTCATGGGCCCGGTGACCACGTCGCCTGCCGCGAAGACGCCCGAAACGGTCGTTTCGCCAGACTCGCTCACTATGAGCGTGCCGCCTTCCGTGGTGGCCAGTCCGCGCGTGGTGAGGGTGAGCTTATTCTTGGGCACCTGCGATACGCAGATGATCACCGTGTCGCACGCAACCTGGATTCGCTCGTCGGTGATGCCCACGAATGCGCCGTCCTCACCGAGCTTCGAGCGGCGGAAGAGCGGGCCGATATCGTTGATCTGGTCGATGGAAAGGCCGTACTCGATCTGCGCCCCGTCAAGCTCGGCGAGCTCGACCTCGTCGGAGCTGGCGGAGATGCCGCCCCAGTTGGAGTAGAGCGTGACCTCGCGCGCGCCGCTGCGCAGGGCCGTGCGTGCCACGTCCATGGCCACGTTGCCCACGCCGATGACGGCGACCTTGCGGCCGATCTCGCAGGAGCGCGGGTCAACCAGGTAGTCGATGCCGAAATATACGTTGCCGCGCGCCTGTCCTGTGATGCCGAGGGTCTTGGCGCGCCAGGCGCCGGCGCCCACGAAGACGCTGTCGTAGCCGTCGAGGAAGAGGTCGTCGATGAGCAGGGCGCCGCCGATGGTGGTGGAGGGACGCACGCGGACGCCGAGGTCCTTGAGCACCTTGCGGAAGCGGCGGACGGTCTGCTTGGGAAGGCGGAAGTCGGGGATGCCGTACTCAAGCACGCCGCCGATTTCGGGGCGCTGTTCGAAGATGGTGACCCCGCAGCCCGCACGGGCGCAGATGATGGCGACGGTGAGTCCCGCGGGCCCCGCGCCGATGATGGCCACGCGCTTGCCGTTAGGCTCGGGCTTTTCGAACTCGACGCGGTCGAGGTAGGTGTCGGAGATATAGGCCTCGATGCTCGAGAAGTGCACCGAGTTGCCCTTGCGGCCGAGTACGCAGTTGCCCTCGCACTGCTCCGAGTGGTTGCACACGTGGCTACAGATGAGGCTCATGGGGTTGTTGTCGAAGAGGAGCTTGCCTGCCTCCTCGATGCGCCGTTCCTTGAAGAGCTTGATGACCTCTGGAATGGGCGTGTGCACCGGGCAACCCTTAAGCTGACAGCTCGGGCGTTTGCAGTTGAGGCAGCGGTTTGCCTCCTCGACAATGTGAATGGCCATGGGTTCCTCCAAAACGTTGTCACATGAGACACCGTAACATTTCTGGGGGACGAAAGGAGATGCCGAAAGTCTCCTATCCGCGACTGGTTGGGCATTCGCGGCGCCCATGCGTGCCAGCGGTTTTGTGTGGAGGGGCGCGTTCGCTTCGGGTATGCTTCTGCCTAGCCCGAAGGGAGACCGCATGGATACCACACGCTGCCACGAGTTCGTGGTGCTCGCACAGACTTGCAACTACCTGCAGGCCGCTGACCAGCTGTTCATCTCGCAATCGACGCTTTCGAAGCACATCAAGTCGCTCGAGCGCGACCTCGGTGTTGAGCTCTTCAACCGCACCACGCGCCACGTGCAGCTGACCGAGCACGGACGCGTCTTCCTGCCGTTCGCACGCAGGATCGCGGCGGCTGCCCACGACGCGGGCGTCGCGTTGCACGACGCGAGCGACAACGAGCGGCGGGTGCTCCAGATCGGTTCCATTCCGGTCATGGTGCCCTATGGCATCACGGCCCTGCTCCACGGCTTTGAGCGGGAGCATCCCAACGCGCGGCTGCACATCATGGAGGGAGAGGCCGACCAGCTCAAGGGCATGCTGCGCAGAAGGGAGCTTGACCTAGCGTTCATTCGTGAATGGGATGGTGACGAGAGCCTTGACAGCGGCGACGAGGAGTTCGCGACCACCTTCTACACCGAGGACCGTCTTGCGGCCGTCCTGCCTGCGGGCCACCCGCTGGCGATTCGCTCGTCAGTCAGGCTTTCCGAGCTGGCGAACGAGGAGTTCCTCCTGCTTCCCAAGGGCACGGTCATGAACGCGCTCATCATGGACGCCTGCGCAGTGGAGGGCTTCGTGCCCGAGGTGCGCTACCGGGGCGCCCGCGCGGAGAACATCCTCGACCTCGTCTCGCGCGGCATGGGCGTGTCGCTCCTGATGCGGACCCCCGCAAGCTACCTCGCGCGCGCGGACGTGTCGATCGTGGACCTCGACCAACCCATCACCACGGCGATCAAGCTCTACCGCCTGCGTGAGCGCGAGCCGAGCGCTGAAGTCCGCGCGTTTTTGGAGTACCTGCCCCTTGCCTCGCGCGACGCCGAATAGGGTCTGTGCGTGAGCTAGAATTCCGCCTCGATGCGGCGGCACATCTCCGCCTTGAGCGCGTCGCTGGCGAAGGCGGCGTTGGCGGCATTGAGCAGCAGGAGCTTGATGTCGCCGTCGGTGAGGGCGAAGGTGTCGGCCACGATCTGCAGCTCGTGGCGCACGTCGGTTGCCGACACGGCCATGTTGTCCGAGTTGATGGTCACGGGGACGCCCGCTTCCAAGAGCTGGTGGAGGGGTAGCTCGTCGTAGCGCTCGAAGATGCAGGTCTGGACCTCGCTCGTGGGACAGGCCTCGAGTGGGATCCGGCGCTTTGCGAGCTCTTCGACCAGCGCGGGGTCCTCGACCGCGCGGATGCCGTGACCGATGCGGTCGGCGCCGAAGGAGAGCGCGTCCCACATGCTCTGCGGGCCGTCCGCCTCGCCCGCATGGATTGTCGATGGCACGCCGAGCCGCTCTGCCAGCTCGAAGATCTCCTGGAAGTCACGCGTGGGGAAGAGTGCCTCCGCGCCGGCGAGGTCGACGGCAACCACGCCTTGGCCCAGGTATTCGCTGGCTAGGCGCACGGTCTCGAGGTTTGCTTCGAGGTTGTCGGCGCCGCGCATGCAGCAGAGGATGATGCCGGCCTCGAAGCAGGAACTGCCCAGGCCCTCAAGCACGGCTTCCACCGCCTCACGCTGGGTGAGGCCCTTGACGCCATGTGACTGGGGCGCGAAGCGCAGCTCGGCGTACATGAGGCCCCGCTGGGACAGTTCTTCCTGCAGGAGCTGGGTGCAGAGGCGCAGCTGGTCGCGCGTCTGCAGCAGGCTGAGCGGGAAGTCGAAGCGCGCGAGGTATTCGTTGAGGTCGCGGCAGTCCTCATGCACGGTCAGGCGCTCGCGCAGCTCGTCGTCGCTGAGGTCGAGCTCCATGCCTCCCGCCTCGGCGATGCGGCGTGCCATGGCGACCGACATCGAGCCATCAAGGTGCAGGTGCAGGTCGATGAGGCAGTTCTGGGTGACGGTCGCAATGGCTTCGCTCATGGGGTCTCCTTAGCATGGGGTGCTCGGTCATGGTACCACCACGGCGAGGCTCATGGACGAAATTGTTGATGCGGCCCTTGGGCACGCGATGAAACCGTGTTCTGCCAGGGGCATGCCGGTCGTACCAAGACGTCGCGGCGTGAGGTGTCCTCATGCCGCGGGAAGATGGGCGCTGCACTTGATGCGCGATCAGAGCATGGGAGCCACGAGGCGTGCCACCGAAAGCAGGAATTCCATGATGGGACCCTCGGTACTGCTCTCCTGGGTCATCTCGCAGCACTGGGGGAAGGTCTCCTCGAAGTCTTTGCGGATGGCGCTGATCTCCTTCGAGCCGCAGAGCAGGACGCCGTTCTCGAAGTTGAGCGTGAGGCTGCGGTAATCGAAGTTGAGCGTGCCTACCGTGGCCACCTGGTCGTCGCTGACGATGACCTTCGAGTGCACGAAGCCGGGGCTGTACTCGAAGATGCGGACGCCGTCCCCGATGAGCTGGGCGTAGTGCGAGCGCGTGATGTTCCACACGAGCTTCTTGTCGGGCACGCCCGGGGTGATGATGCGCACGTCCACGCCGCGCTTCGCTGCGAGCATGAGGGCATAGCGCAGCTCGCTGTCGATGACGAGGTAGGGCGTGAAGATGTAGCAGTAGTCATTTGCCTGGTTGAGCACGTTGAGGTAGATGTTCTCGCCGATGAGGTTGACGTCGAGCGGGGTCTCACCGTACGGGGCGATGAAGCCGTCGGGTTCGCCCTCGCTGGCATCCGGGGCAACGTGGAAGACCTCCCAGTCGCGGTCCTCGTGGCGCAGGGCGTTCCAGGTGGTGAGGAACATGACGGTGAACGACCAGACGGCCTCGCCCGTGACGCGGGCAACGTTGTCCTTCCAGTGGCCGAAGCGCTCGCGCACGTTCACGTACTCGTCGGCGAGGTTGATGCCGCCCGTATAGGCGACCTTGCCGTCGACGACCATGATCTTGCGATGGTCGCGGTTGTTGAGGAAGACGCTCACCACCGGGTTGAGGCGATTGAACGCACTGCACTTGATGCCGCGCTTCTCGAGGTCCTTCGCGTAATGAGAGGGCAGCGTGCTCACCGAGCCCATGTCGTCGTAGAGCACGCGCACGTCGACGCCCTCGGCAGCCTTGCGTTCGAGCACGTCGAGCATGGAGTCCCACATCTCGCCTGACTGGATGATGAAGTACTCCAAAAAGCAGAAGTGCTCGGCCTTCTCGATGTCGGCGAGCATATGGGGGAAGCCCACGTCTCCCAGAGGGTAGTACGTGAAGCCCGTGTTCTCGTAGACGGGGAAGCCGCCCTCCTGCTGCACGTAATAGAGCTGTCCGTAGTAGTTGGGCTCGGCCTCCTTCACCTTCTCGAGCGTCTCTGGATTCGGGTGGTAGTAGGGCTCTGCACGTTCGGTCTCGGCGACGATGCTCTGGGTGGTGGGGTTGAGGCTCCTGCTTGCTCCGAGGACGAGGTAGAACGTCGTGCCGATGACGGGGGCAGCCGCGATGAGCAGGATCCAGAAGATGTCGGCTGAGAGGTGGCGGCTGTTGCGGATGACGCCGAAGAGGATGATGAGGCTCACGATGGTAACCGCCACGTCAAGCCATGCAAACTGCGTGAACACATAGTCGAGCAGCCAAGTGGTGAGCGCGAACTCAAGGATGCCGAAGATCGCGATGATGCTGATGCGGATGAGGGGGGAGTTGAGCAGGCGCTTCATATTCCGGTCCTATGCTTGGGGTTTGCGGAGTTTTAGCAGGATGGCCAGCAGGCCGAGCGCAAAGACGATGGCGTCGTCAAGCTGTCCCAGTCCCACCATGGCATCAGGGATGAAGTCGACAGGGATGATGAGGTAGAGCGCCACCACGACGAGGGTTATGATGCCCTTCGTGCGGTTGGAGAGCGCGCTTGCTGCCCCTCGAGGCATCTGGTTCAGGCCGTTGTTCTCATCCATGTGGCGTGCCTTTCGTTCTAGGCAACAGTATACGTTGTGCGAACGCGTCTCACGGGTCCGCTTTGCGTGACCAACTTACGCAGCGGACCGTGATGATTGGTATGTACCCATTTGCGGGGTCCGGTCCGATGGGCGCGGTGCCCTTTGAATGGCGGGGCTCCCTCTTGTGAACTGCGTGTGTACCAGCGGAAAATGTCGGCCTCGGGCGAAGGCGTACTGGCTACCATCGGATACCGGCTGGTTTGGGATGGGGGTGTGAGCTGATGGGTACGCAGAGAAACGCGATGCGCGGTGTCGCGTCGGCGCTCATAGGCGCGATTGCCTGGGGCTTCTCGGGTACCTGCGTGCAGTATCTCTTCGCCGAGGCGTCCTTTGACGCCCTGCTCATCACGACCATCCGCCAGTTCGGCGCGGGATTGGTGTTCATGGCGGTGCTGCTCCTGCGCGACCGTGCGCTGCTGAAGGCCATGTGGGGCGATCGCGACACCCGTCGCCAGCTGCTCATCTTCGGGTCCTTCGGCCTGTTCCTCAACTCCACCGTGTACTCGCAGACCGTGGGCCTCACCAACGCCGGCACCGCGACCGTGCTCCAGAGCCTGAGCATCGTGATCGTGCTGGTGGTCTCGTGCCTGAGGAACCGGCGGATGCCCAAGCTGCTCGAGATCGCGGCGCTGGTCTGTGCCTTCGCGGCGGTGTTCCTCATCTCGACGGGCGGCGACCCCGGTACGCTCCAGCTGCCGCTCATGGGCCTGCTCTTCGGCCTTGCGACCGCCTTTGCCTGCGCGTTCTACACCTCCTATCCCAAGGGGCTCATGAGCCGCTACGGGAGCTTTGCCACGACGGGCGCCGGCATGATGGTTGGTGGCATTACGGGCCTGGTTGTCTGGACCGTCACGGGAGGGGTGGCGCGGGGTATTCCGCCCATTGACGGCACGACTGCGGGCGTCCTCGCCATCGCCACGCTCATCGGCACCTTCGGCGCCTACTGGCTCTACCTCAACGGCATCTCCATCGTGGGGCCGGTAGCGGGCAACATGTTGGGCGCTGCGGAGCCCGTGAGCGCCACCGTCATCTCGGCCCTGTGGCTCGGCACGTCATTTGCCTGGAGCGACTGGGCGGGCCTCGTGCTCATGGTCGCCACGATCATCCTCGTCGCCTGGGAGCAGGGGAGAGGCACGCGCTCGGGGGACGCCCAGGATGGTGACGGTCTGGCCTGAGCTCCGCCAGGTATAGAGCCGCGCTGAATCGTGCCCGCATGGTGAAGGCTTTTGATGGCGATTCGGGCTATATTTCAGTACGTTATGATATGTACCATGAAATCTCTCAGTTCCCTGATAGCTCCCAAAGAGCAGACTCCCGAAGAGAAGCGCCGCGAGATGCTTGAGCGCCCCGTGCGCTCGCTCATCCTCTCGCTGGCCGCTCCCTCGATTTTTGCGAACCTCGTGACCTCGATCTATAACCTTGCCGATACCTTCTTCGTGGGGCAGATGGGGTCTACGAGCGCTTCCGCGGCGGTTGGCGTCTCCTTCGTGACCATGACGGTCATCCAGGCCATGGGGTTCTATCTTGCCCAGGGAACGGGAAACCCCATGAGCCGCTATCTCGGCGCAGGGGAGAGCGAGAAGGCCCGGACGTTCGTAAACGTCGGCCTTGCCGCTACGCTGGGCTTTGGCATCTTGATTACGGTCGTGGGGCATATCTTCCTTGACCAGCTCTGCTACATAGGTGGGGCAACTGCCACGATCTTGCCCTATGCACGGGCGTACATCTCCATCATCCTGTTTGGTGCCCCCTTCATTGCGAGCTGCTTCTTGCTCAACATGCAGCTGCGCTTCCAGGGCGAGTCGTTCTACTCCATGCTGGCCATGGTCGCAGGTGCCGTGCTCAACACCATCCTCACGCCTATCCTGATCTTCCCGGTTGGCCTGGGCATTGCCGGCTCTGCGCTCGCTACGGTCATAAGCGAGGCGACGAGCTTCTTCATCCTGCTCTACCAGATGAACCGTGCGGGCATCACGCCGCTTTCGCCCCGCTACCTGCGCATGCCCGACCTTGCCATGCTCAAGGAGATCAACAACGGCGGCATTCCCTCCTTCGCGCGCCAGTGCATGCTTGGCGTGGCGACCTCTCTGCTCAACAACGCTGCGGCGCCCTTTGGCGATGCTGCCATCGCGGGTATTGCCGTTGTGCAGCGCATCACGGGTTTCGGCAACTACGTGCAAATTGGCATCGGTCAGGGTCTGCAACCCGTCGTGGGCTACAACCTTGGGGCCAAGCGCTACGGCCGTATCCGTGAGGGGTACTTCACGGCGATCAAGACGGCGTTTATGGCAGTGTCGTTCATCAGCGTGTTCACGTTCGTGTTTGCCCCGCAGCTCATCGCGGTCTTCCGCGACGACCCTGAGGTCGTTGCCTTTGCCACGCTCACGCTGCGCCTTGGCAGCATAACCCTGCCCTTCACGGGCTTTGCCATGATCACCAACTTCATGCTGCAGACGAGTGGCAAGATGTGGCGTGCCACCATCTTGGGGTCGGCGCGTCTGGGGCTCGTGCTCGCGCCCGTCGTGCTGGTGCTCCCGCGCCTCTTTGGCATGCTGGGCGTGCAGATCGCCCAGCCAGTGACCGACGTCATCACCTCGCTTATCGCGGTTCCCATGGCTTGGAGCGTGCTCAAGGAGATGCGTGAGGCCGAGGCGGCCCTTGCTGCCGAGAGTGCTGCAGAATAGTCTTGGC
>CACYAX010000027.1 GCA_902772435.1 uncultured Coriobacteriaceae bacterium
GGTCTTACCTGTTCCGGGACCACCATGGAACAAACAGGTAAAGCCACAACGAAGATTTCTCTCTTTCAAACGCTTCAGCACACCACGCAGTTGCTTTTCCATCAACAGCGAAGCAAGGTCTGATACCTGGCGGCTAGTATCTTCGTTGTAGAAGAGGGTTCTTTTCGTAATTGTCTTTGCCGCGTCCGTTCATTTTCACGGCATACCATTTCTTTATGATCATAGAGATTGCGGATGAGCGCGAGCTGTTCCTCGCTCACCGCGAGCATGTCCGCGCCCAGCGTCGACAGCTCGTCTGAGAGGTATGTGCGCTCGCAGTTCTTGAGCAGGTGGGCGAAGTAGAGGTGATAAGTATGCATCATGGAGTCGGTCGTCACGAAATTCGGCACATAGGCATAGCGGTTGTCCTCGTAGACGTGCCAGAACTCGCCGTTGTGCTTGCCCGCGCTGTAGGTGTCGAGCACCACCACGAAGCCGTTATCTCTGAGCCCGTCGGCAAACGCGGAATCGCTCTCGATGCGGTAGCGATAGTCGTTTGAATTTATGACGTTGGAGAGGTCGTCTGCCACGTCGTAGGAAGCGACCTTGGCGACCACGTCGTCCTGCGAAAACGTCTGGATGCCCTGTACGAGCGACGGGCGCTCGAAGGCTTCCACCGCGAGCTTGGTCGCAGAGTTGGGAGAGCCCCCGGAGGCACCGAACTGCAGCAGCGGTTTGCCGCCACCCACACCGAACGGCCTGAAGACAAGCACCGCGAGGATGACCACAAGGGCTGTCGCCAGGCCGATGAGCGCGACGCGTGGGATGCGGCGCGCGTCCTGAGCGGGCACCGGGTTTTGGTTCGACCCCGCCACGGGAGCAGGGGCCACGCGCTGGCCCGTCGCCTGCGGCGGCACCTGCTGGCGCGGCAGGTCCTCTTCATAGCGTCTCTCGATGCGTTCGGGCAGCTTCGCCCCGCAGCGCTTGCAGAACTTCGCGCCCTCTGACGCCTTCTCACCACAGGCTGGACAATACACGGCCTCTCCCTTCGCGCGACGACAGCCTTAGTGTACGACAAGGAACGTATGCCGCATGTGCATGGATTCCGCGAGCGTGACGAGAGCGCCTCACGACAAGGAAAGCCCGCAGCCACGTGCGCATCGTCGTGACGCGCCTGCGGCTGCGGGCGTAATCGCCTCGCAAGGGCGAGACCCTAGAGCGTGTAGTCGCTTTGCTGTGCCTTCTTCGCGGAGCGGATGAGCAGCTCCTGGTTGGTGTTGGTGGCCTTGATGCTCTTCACGAGGGCCGTGGCGGCGCGCTCGGTGTTGTTCATGTTGGCGAGCACGCGGCGCAGGCCCCACACGAACGGCTGCATCTCGGCGACGATGAGCAGGTCCTCGTTGCGCGTGCCCGAGGCGACCGGGTCGATGGCCGGGAAGATGCGCTTGTCCGCGAGGTCGCGGTCGAGCTTGAGCTCCATGTTGCCCGTGCCCTTGAACTCCTCGAAGATGACCTCGTCCATCTTTGAGCCCGTGTCCACGAGCGCGGACGCGAGGATAGTGAGCGATCCGCCATGCTCGATGTTGCGCGCCGCGCCGAGGAAGCGCTTGGGCGGGTAGAGCGCCGCGGAATCGACGCCACCAGAGAGGATGCGGCCGCTGGCGGGCTGTGCGAGGTTGTAGGCGCGCGCCAGGCGCGTGATGGAGTCGAGCACCACCACGACGTCCTCCCCCAGCTCCACGAGGCGCTTGGCGTGCTCGATCACGAGCTCGGCGACGGCCGTGTGGTTTTCTGCGGGCATGTCGAAGGTCGATGCCACGACGGTGCCGCGGATCGAGCGCTCCATGTCGGTGACCTCTTCGGGTCGCTCGTCCACGAGCAGGCAGAAGAGGTGTACCTCGGGGTTGTTGACGGCGATGGCCTGGCAGATGCGCTTGAGCACGGTGGTCTTGCCGGCCTTGGGCGGGCTCACGATGAGGCCGCGCTGGCCCTTGCCGATGGGTGCCACGAGATCGATGGCGCGACCCGTGGTGGAGTCCTTGCCATGCTCCATGACCAGGCGCTCGTCGGGATAGACCGGCGTGAGGTCACGGAAGCGCGGGCGGTTGCGCACGTCCTCGGGCGCGTGCCCGTTGATGGTGTCGATCTTCTGGAGCGGCGGGTACTTGTTGCCCGAGCGCGACGGGCCCAGGGAACCCTCCACCCAGTCACCGGGCCGCAGGGCGTAGCTGCGGATGAGCTGCTGGTGCACGAAGGCGTCGTCCTCGCCCGGCATGTAGTTGCCCGTGCGGAGGAACGCGTAGCCCTCGCTCTGAATCTCTATGACGCCGGCCACGGGGCGGAAGCCCTCAGCTCGGGCGTTTGCCTGGTAGACGGCCTCCACGAGCTCGGCCTTGCGCAGGCCCGCGTAGTCGACCTCAAGCTCGGCGGCCTTGGCGCGCAGGTCAGCGACCTTGAGCGCCTCGAGCTCCTCGCGTGTGACCGACGGGCCCGTGGCCTGCTGATCCTTGCGGTTGCGGCGGTTCTTCTGGCGCTTGCTCTGTCCGCCCTGCTGCTGTTGCTGCTGTTGTTGCTGGCGCTGGCGATCGCCCTGCGGAGCGTTGTCCTGCCCGCGACGGCGACGGCTGCGCGGCTGCTGCTCGCCGCCCTCAGAGGGCTCGGACGCACGCGTGTCGGCCTCGGCAAGCGTGGCGGCGGGCGCTTCCATGATGACCGCGGAGGCGACCGTCGCCGCCTGCGTCATCTTGGTCATCTCCTCGATGCTGTTCGGCACCTGGGGCTCGGCAGCTGCCGGCTGCGTGCGCGTGCGCGTGCGCCTACGTCGGGGCGCATCCTCGACAAAAGTGCCCCCTACCTGCGGTTCAGGTGCCGCAGCGTCACCGGATTCTGGCGCGGGAGCCCCCTCGGACGCGCCCGCAGCAGAAACTGCCGGCGCAGCAGGTTCGGCCTCGCGTGTCGGCATCTCGCCCTGGGGCTCTGCCGCGGCATCTTCCTGTGCCTTAGCTGCCTTTGCGGCGGCACGCGCTGCGGCGGCAGCCGCCTTCTCCTCAGGAGTCATGCGCGGGCGCCCACGGCGGCGCTTGGGAGGCTCAGCGGCAGCCTCTCCCCCAACAGATGCTGTCTGGGCAGGTTCGGGGGCAACGGAGGCATCGGAAGCAACCGCCTCAGGAGCGGCGTCAGCCTTTGTCTCGGCAACCTTACGACGACGGCGAGGTTTTGCTGCGGGAGCGGCCTCGGCGGCGACGTCAGCGGGAATTGTTTCGTTGACCATGGGTTCTGTGGCTTCCTCTGCCATGGAACCACCTTTCTCGAGCATATTGGTATGCAGACGCGCCCCAAATCGGTGCACGCATATCCGCTGTGGCTATAGCTCTGCCAGCATGCGCGATGCGTGGCGGGCGGAAAACATCAATCGCTCTTCGGTTTTGCATGAACTCGGGATTGAAAAAGCGTGCCATCAGCACACGCACGCACTATAGCATATGACAAAGCGCGGGGCAATTGCCGCCGCGCTTCAATCAACTCTGCACAAGTTAGCCCAAGCTGTTTGGCTAGCTCTTCGAGCGGCTCTTCCTCCGCACGACGAGCTGCGTGATCTGGGCCGTAATCTCATCCGCAGCCGCCTTGCCCAGCTCAGTGAGGCGCAGCGGGGCGACGCGGATGTTCTCCACCTGCTCGTTCGGGCGCTCCACGAGGCCCTCCTCAACGAGCGACGAGACCGACATCGAAACGGTGGGCTGCAGAAGGCCCAGCAGTTCGACGAGCTCGCTCACCGAACCAGTACCAGACTCGCCCATCGAAAGGCCCAAGAGCACGAGCTCGCCGGAAAGGCAGGGCAGCGTTCCCATGGAATCGACGTAAAGGTACAGGCGCTCAGGCTGGATGCGGGAAAGGGCGTACCCAGGCGTGATGGCGTCACAGGTCAGCGCGCAGAGCTCGCCCAGAATCTTCTCGCCCCCGTCGGTGATCTTGCACACCACGTTGCGGCGGTCGACCTCGCCCTTCTCGCGCATGATGAGGCCAAGCGACGCCAGGTGCTTGGTGCGGTGCGTCGTGGTCGGGCGCAGCGACCCCTGGTAGTCAGCGATGTCCGACGTCCTCAGGCTCCCGCCCGAAAGGGACAGCCTGCACAGGATGGCAAACTCGGAAAAGGTAAGGCGCTTCTGCGTGGGCACGTTCTGACGAACGATGTTGTACGCCCGCCGGATCGACATGTAGTCACGGAGCTCCATAAAGCCACCCTCTCGTAAGGCCCGCATGCTTCAACAATCTGCATCACGGTGCATTATCTTACACGAAAGGTAATGCAACGTTATGCTCTTATACAACATATGCAAGGTACCGAACGACTTAAACACAATTGTTGTTTCAAACGGTAACAATACGCATATAAACAACCGAATGGGCACCATCGGAAATCCCTGGCACCTCCGCCCGCAAATTGCGTGCTAAAACCCACATTGCTGACGACGTATGCGCATAAAAAAGTCAGGCACGCGAAACTTATTGTTCCGCGTGCCTGAAGGGCAACTTTGATACGTGCTTTGGGGGATTACATGACCTCAGGGGCAGAGACGCCAATGAGCCTGAGCGCGACCTCGAGGTTCACGCGCACGGCGTCGCAGGCCGCCAGGCGGGCCTTGGAGAGGGCCTCGTTCACGGGGCGGCCTTCGCTCGGCAGCACCTGGCAGTTGGTATAGAAGCCGTGGAACGACGCAGCGAGCTCCTCGCAGAAGTGCGTGAGGCGGAACGGCGCGCGGTCGCGGGCGGCGCTGGCGATGAGCGTGGGGAACTCCGAGATCTTGCGGGAAAGCGCGAGCTCGGAGGGGTGGGTGAGCAGCGACAGGTCGTAGTCGGCACCGATGGCGCGCTCGGCCACGGCCTCCATGCCCATCTCGGCGGCCTCGGCCTCGCTGACGCCAGCGGCACGACGCAGGATCGAGCAGATGCGCGCGTGCGCGTACTGCACGTAATAGACCGGATTTGCGCTGGTCTCCTGCTTGACGGCCTCGATGTCGAAGTCGATGGTCTGGTTGGACGACTTGGAGACGAGGGTGTAGCGGGTGGCGTCCACGCCCACTTCCGCGACCAGCTCGTCAAAGGTGATCATGGTGCCCTTGCGCTTGGACATGCGCACCGGCTTGCCATTGCGCAGGAGGTTCACGAACTGGCCGAGGTCGACCTCGAACTTGCCGGGATAGCCGAGGGCGTCGCACACGTTCGTCACGCGGGCGATGTAGCCATGGTGGTCGGCGCCCCAGAGGTCGATGGCGTAGTCGGTGCGCTGGAACTTGTCCCAGTGGTAGGCCACGTCGGAGGCGAAGTAGGTGTACTCACCGTTGCTCTTGATGAGCACGCGGTCCTTGTCGTCACCGAAGGTGGTGGAGCGGAACCAGAGGGCCCCGTCGTCGGTGCGATACAGGTGACCCATCTTGTTGAGCTTGTCAAAGGCGCGGTCGACGGGCGAGGTGCCATCCGCGTCCTTCAGGTAGAGCTGGCGCTCGGAGAACCAGACGTCGAAGTCGCAGCGCACGGTGTGGCAGGTGTCCTTGATGGCGGCGAGCTGCAGCTGGTAGGCGCGCTCGGAGAAGTTGGCAAGGCGCTCCTCAGGGTCAGCGTCCACCCACGCGGTGCCGTCGGCCTCGTGGAAGCGCTGCGCCAGGAAGATGATGTAGTCACCACCGTAGGAGTTGCCGCCCAGCGCCTCGTTGAAGGCGTCCATGTAGGGATGGCCATCGGGGTTGTCGTCAAACTCGTCGTCAACGTAGGCGAGGCGGTCGGCCAGCAGCTTGTCGACGGCGCCCTTCAGGTCGCAGCCGTCGGCCTCCATGATCTCGGCCATCTGCAGGTAGCGCATCACCACGGACTTGCCGAAGACGTCCATCTGGCTGCCATGGTCGTTGATGTAGTACTCGCGGCTGACGTCGAAGTTGGAGTGCTCGAGCACGTTGCACATGGAATCGCCCAGCGCGGCCCAGCGGCCGTGGCCCACATGCAGGGGGCCGGTGGGGTTGGCGGAGATGAACTCGTAGATGACCTTGAGGCCATGGCCCTCGTCGCACGCACCCCAGTCGGCGCCAGCCTTGCGCACGGTGCGGAAGACCTCGTTGTTCGCCGCGGAGTTGAGGTAGAAGTTGATGAAGCCGGGGCCTGCGACCTCGACCTTCGCGATGCGGTTGTCAGAAGGGATATGGGCAAGGATGGCCGCCGCGATCTTGGCGGGAGCCATACGGGCAAGGCGGGCGGATCGCATGGCGACCGTCGAGGTCCAGTCGCCGTTGCCGGCGTCTGCAGGTCGCTCGATGCCGCAATCCCCCACCTCGAACTCGGGCAGGTCCCCAGCTGCCTGCGCAGCTGCGATTGCTTGCTTGACAAGCTCCTCGATTGTCTCGGGCATGCAGGTACTCCTTTTTAAGGATCGGACAGAGAGCCACGCGGACGCGCTTGCCGCATGTAGCTCGCCATTGTAACAGATATGAACTGATGCACTTTACGTTGGCGTTTCCGTACACCCATTCTCAACGTAACCGAAACCGACGCAGAAACATGGGGCAGGCGGCCCCGCAGACCACAGGGTCGTCGGGGCCGCCCGCCCTCGTGCAAAACAGCCTTTTGCTACTACTTCGCGTTGCGCGCGAGGTCGTGACGGAGCTCGGCCAGGCCCTCCTCCAGTCCGACGGGATAGGTCTGCGGATTGAGGAAGCGCTTCACGGCCGGGTCGAGGTGCATGAGCGCGTCCTTGCAACGGGTCTTCGCCGTCCTGATGGAATCGGGCTCGCTCACGCGGACGCCGTCCTCGACGAGGGGCACGAGCAGCTCGGCGTAGTCGTAGCCGCTCATGTCGTAGATGGTCAGCGGGTCGAGTATGTCCACGATCTTGGTGGAGCCGGCGTGCTCGACCTCGTCCACCACGATCATGTCGGCCACGGGGCAGCCCGAGGGGTCGAAGTAGCGGCGGATGTGCTGCACGCCGGGGATGGTGCGCTTGTAGAACTGCTCGGAGATCTTCATGACGGGGCGCCACGCCTCGTCGCCCGCGGCACGCGTGGCGGAGAGCTTGTAGACGCCGCCGAGCGAGGGCTGCGGATCGCAGGTGGCGAGCTTGGTGCCCACGCCGAACGAGTCGATGGGCGCGCCCTGGGCGAAGAGCGACTGGATGGTGTACTCGTCGAGGTCGTTGGAGACCGAAATCTTCACGTAGGGCAGCCCTGCCTCGTCAAACGCCTTGCGCGTCTCCTTGGAGAGCTTGGCGAGGTCGCCGGAGTCGATGCGGATTGCCGCGAGACGCTCGCCACGCTCCTCCATCTCCTTGGCCACCGTGATGGCGTTCTGGATGCCCTGGTGCACGTCATAGGTATCGAGCAGGAACACGCAGTTCTTGGGGCTGGAAGCCGCGAAAGCGCGGAAGGCCTCGACCTCGGAGGGGAACGCCATGACCCAGGAATGGGCATGGGTGCCGAAGACGGGGATGTCGTAGATACGGCCCGCAAGCACGTTGGAGGTGTTGGTAGCGCCCCCGATGAAGGAGGCGCGGGCCACGGCGAGGCCACCGTCAGGACCCTGCGCACGACGCAGGCCAAAGTCGGAGACCGGGTGTCCCTCAGCCGCCTGCACCACGCGCGCGGTCTTGGTGGCGACGAGCGTCTGGAAGTTGACGAGGTTGAGCAGGGCCGTCTCGAGCAGCTGACAGTCGATGACGGGACCGATCACGCGCACCATGGGCTCACGCGGGAAGACGAGCTCGCCCTCGGGAATGGCGGCAACCGACACGCGCATGCGGAAGTCGCGCAGGTAGTCGAGGAAACCCCGCTTGAACATGGGACCGCCACCGGGCGCCTGGATGGAGGCGAGGTAGTTGATGGACTCCTCCTCGAAGCGGAAGTTCTCCACCAAGTCGGCAATCTGGCCCATGCCACAGGCGATCGCATAGCCACCGCCAAAGGGATTGTCGCGGAAGAACACGTTGAAGCAGCCGATTGAGTCCACAAGGCCCGACTCCCAGAATCCCTGGGCCATGGTGAGCTCGTACAGGTCGGTATTGAGTGCGACGTCGGTCGGCTTGGTTTGGTCGGTCAGTGCCATGTGGGGCTCCTCCCCCGTTGCGCGGCGGCTTTGTGCCGCCCCTTGTACCGCATGAGGGTAGCACTAAGCGCCCTGTCCATGCTAAGAAATCATAGGGTAGGGACATGTGCTTCATCAGGATTGGCCAAATCAGGGCCATTTTGGACCTCTGCGCGTCCCCATGTTCCCAACGCATGAATTGTTTTATTCTTTGCACATTGGTTGGCGAACGTGCCGCATACTCTTTCTCAAGGCGACGGGAAGGGGCGCGGCATGGCAAAGGCACACAAGACGTTGGAGCATCCCCTCATCGGCATTTGCTCTCGCCCAGACGAGCACCCCACCCACTCCGTCATCGACACCCACTACTCCGATGCCGTGCGGCGCGCGGGCGGCATCCCCGTGGCCCTGCCCTTCGGATATGAGGCCGCCGAGCTCGCGGAAGAGATCGTGGAGCGCCTCGACGGCCTGCTGCTCACGGGCGGTGGCGATATCGCACCGGAATCGTTTGGCGGAACGCCCTACGCACCCCATTGCACGGCCGACATCGCCTACCTCAGCGCTGAGCGCGACGTCTTCGAGGAGGCCGTCGCCCGCGCCGCGTGGGACCAGGACCTCCCCTGCCTCGGCATCTGCCGTGGCATGCAGGTCATGAACGTCACCTTAGGCGGCACCTTGGTGCGGGACGTGTCCGAGCTGGGCGGCCAGAAGCTCGTGCACTCCTGCTACGGGCGGGGCTGCGAGACGATCCATGACGTGGCCGTCGAGGAAGGCACGCAGCTCGCCGACATCCTGGGAGCCGGACAACTGCCCGTGAACTCGATGCATCACCAGGCGATCTGCGAACCCGCCGAAGGAGCGCGCATCTCGTCGTGGTCAACCGATGGCGTCATCGAGAGCTTCGAGTTCGCCGCGCGACGCTTCTACCTGGGCGTGCAGTGGCACCCCGAGTGGATGGAGAGCATGGCCCCGCTCTTCGAGGCGTTCGTCGCCGCGGCACGCACCAGCGCGTAGGCGCCTCCGCGCCCGCACTCCAGCGCCCATCCCCTGGGACCACGCGGGGAAACCTTCCGCACCGGGAGACTGCCGGGATGCGCAGCTATGGGCGCACGCACTCCCCAAAGTAGCTGCGCCGCGGGAAGAGCGCGGCCGCCTCGGGAAAGAGTGCCTCGCAGGTGGCCATGAAATACTCGTCAGTCATGGACGCGATGAAGTCGACCACCGTCTGCTCGGGGTCGGCCTGCCACGCGTAGCTCCTCCCGTAGTGGGCGAGGTGGTTCTTGAGCGGCTCGATATGGTGCCTGAAGATGGCCTGGTCGCGGTCGTCATGGGCAAGCGCGTCGAGCTCGTGCAGGTACAGCTTGCCGAAGAGCGCGCGAACCTGCTCGGAGAAATCACCGTTCACCTCGGCGGCACCGTAGATCATCTCGTAGTTCTCACGCTTGGCGCGGGCGAGCTCGGCAAAGGCCTCGCCGCTCATCTCGAGGTGGTCCTTGCCCAGACTGTGCTCCACGATGTCTGCCACGAAGGCGGAAAGCGCCCAGGCGTTGTAGGCCCCACCCAGGCCGTCGTCGAACGCGTCCTCCCCGCAAAGGCCCGCGCGCACCGCATCCTGGCGGTCTTTGCCCACGTAGGCGATGATGTCGGCGACCCGCACCGCGCATCCCTCGAGCGTCATGGGCCTCAGGTGCGAGATGGTCGCGTTGCCTCCCTCCCAGCAGCTCTCCACCATGCGGTCGAATTCCTCGAAGCTCGTGCGGGAGCTCGTCTCGAGTACCTGCTGCTCAAACTCCCCGTTGTGGCAGATGACGCCGTCGAGGGTCTGCAGGGCGAGGTTGCGGCCATAGAGCGCGTCGAGCACGCGCACGCTGTGCACGTTGTGGAAGAACCAGCGGCCCGTGCGCTCATGGTAGACCGCGTTGAGGAAGCGCTCGCCGGCATGGCCGAACGGCGTATGGCCGATGTCATGCCCGAGCGCCGTCGCGTCGATGAGGTCGAGGTTGAGCCCCAGGGCGCGGCCGATGCTCACGGCCACGCGGGAGACGAGCTGCACGTGCAGGCCGCGACGGCAGAGGTCGTCGTTCGCCCTGAACGAGAACACCTGCGTCTTGCCTGCGAGACGGTTGTAGGCGGGCATGTGCAAGATCTTGTCGGCATCGCGCGCGAAGGCAGGACGCAGGGCGGTCTCCTCGTCGTGTTCCTCATTGCGGCGGATGATGGCGCTGTCAGGCGTGGCGAAGCGGCTGAGCGCGCCCGACGCCCGCATCTCGCGGACCTGGCATTCCGCCTCGGGCGACAGGGTTCCCCTCAGGGACGGCGCTTTGGGGTTGATAACTGAGAACATCCGTGACTCCTTTTGTGCACGCTCGTAGGTTTCACCCCATAGTATGACCTTGGCACCGGACACGAAATCGGACCTGGCCAGGCGCTGCCCACAGCTGGGCAGGGCACAGAGCTAGTATACGTAGCACTGCTCGTTGGCCGGCGTCACCGTGAGGTTCAGCGAGCGCTGCAGGGCCAGCGAGATGCGGTTATGCGGAAAGACCTGCCCCCAGGGCACCTGGCCTGACGACAGGGCCTGGTTGATCTTCGTGGCCTCGAGGGCATGTGCCCAGCCCTTGCGCCTGTGGCCCTCGAACACCTCGAGCATGCCCATGGAGCCCTCGGGGTGCTCGCCGATGAAGCCCACGAGCTCGTCGCCGTCGAAGCCTCCGAGGAACTTGCCCTCCGCGAGGGCCTGCGCGACCCATTCCTCGTCCGCCTGGTCGGAGCGCGTGTAATGTGCGAGCACGGTCTCCAGGTACGTCTCGTCGATCACGCGCACGTCCTTCGCCGCGTCGACCGGAATCGGCGTGCCCTCCTCGTAGATCGCCAGATGGTACGGCAGAATCTCCTTGAGCCCGTACAGATGCTGCACGTCGCGCACGAGCGCCGGCTCGCAGACCGCGACGAGCGGCTCTTCGTCGTGGACCAGCACGGCGGCCACCGAGCGGCCCAGTTCGCGGTCGGGCGCATACAGCAGCTGCTGGCCGTCGTCTATGTTGACGAGCACGCAGCCCTCCTCCGCGACCACAACCTCGCCGATGCCTCTCCGCGCGGCCTCCAGCAGGGGAAACGCGCGCAACGGCGCGTCTTTGAGCAACTCGACTGCCCGCATGCGGCGCTCCGTGGGATCACCACGCTCGACGAGCATGCGCACGTGCAGGCGCTCCGCTATCTGGCGGGCACCTGCCTCGTTGGGGTGACCATCGGCGTCCGCGAGCAGCACGAGCCGGCCATCCAGGAGATGCGACCCCTCGACCAGGCGCATCTCGCCATGCGTCGCGACGTTGGCGGCGATCATCGCGGGCACGCGTGCCCAGCAGCTCATGCCGTGCGAGGGCGAGAGCGTCTCGTCGTGATGGAACGGCGTGAGCACGAAGGTGGGGACCCCAGGCCAGATGCGCGCCACATCCGCAAGATAGGCGCGCACGTCGCGTGCCACGCTGCGCTGCGTGCAGGGCTCGTAGCGGTAGTTCTCGCCGAACGCGATCACAATGACCTCGGGATCGATGCCGTGCGCGAGCCCATAGAGCGTGCCTGGCTGGAACACCTGGCCGCCAAGGCTCTGGTTGACGAGGTCGAGGCCGAGGCGCGATGCCAAGAGCATGGGCCACGACGTGGCGGGATCCTCGGTGACGAAGCCCTGCGTGATGGAGTCGCCCAGCGCGAGCAGCTGCGGACGGACATCGACGGGCGTGACGAAGCTCCCGTCGCACATGAGGTTGCGAATAACGCAGCCACGCAATGCGGGCAGGTAGATGACCATGTGGTGCGTGGCACCAAAGCCGGGGAGGCACGCCATCTGGCCCACCTCGACGAGCTCGGTGCCCTCCAGCTCGAACGTGAGCGTCGTCTCGCCGACGGCGGGCATGGAGCACGGGAGCGCGCGTTCGTCCACCTTGGCCGACACGCCGTCGTGCGGCTGGCGCTCTGAGGCGCCATCGATGCGCTCGAGCACGGCTTGGGTGCCCGCGGGCTCGGAGTCGACCATGATCTCGAGCACCACCGTGCTCGCGTCGGTCTCGAACTCCAACGTCACGCCCGACGTCGTGCGCGCCATCTGCCGGTACAGGCCCGGGTGCCACGCCTGACACGAGCCGATCGCACGCACCTGCTCGTCGGCGAAGCGGTGGGGCCGGATCCAGCCCTCACCCTCGCGACTCACGCAGATGCATCCGTGGAGCAGCTCGGAAGCCCGGACGCTCAGCGCGCCGGCATCACCTGTCAGCAGCTGGGCCACGATCAGAGCCCAAGCACCGTGGAGACGACGAAGGCGATGACCACCACGGCGAGGCCGATCAGCACGATCTTCTGGGCGAGGGGCATGTGCAGGTCCTCGTCGGGCTCCATGAGCTTGGAGTTGCGGGCACGCACCTCTGCGATGCGCTGGTCCTCGGCGCGCTCGCGCTCGTTCTGGGCGCGTTCGGCCTTCAGGCGCTCGAGCTCGGCACGCTCGGCATTGGCACGCGCGGCCTCCTCGCGACGGGCCTTCTCCGCACGGAGCGCCTCGAGTTCGGCACGCTCCTCATCGCTCAGCGGCGTGGTCTCTGTCGCCATGGGTCCTCCTCAGGGGTTCGCTTCATCTGCAGGTTGATCCAACCCAGAATAGCAATTCTAGCAGCTTGCCTGCAGGGTGCGGCGCGATGGGGCGCATTCACGGCACGCCCAATATCGCGCGCCGTGTGGGAGTGGCTGCGGGCCCAGCACGCTGCCGGCTTCCGTGCGCAGCCGCCTAGAGCTCCGATCCTGCCACGCCCGTCGCGTCGAAGGCGGGCACGAAGCTCTCCGAGACGGTCCCGCCCTGCTGCCACCAAAGGCGCTCGAAGCCGAGGTCGTCGGCATGGTCGAGCACGAGCTCATACTCCTCTTCCGTGACGCCGCGCGCGAGGCTCCCGCCCTGCGCCCGCATGCGGTCGTTGGGCGTGTACTGGTTCATCACCGAGAGGTCGCAGTCGTTTCCGCAGGCGTCCCACACCGTGTCGAGCACGGCGCAGGAGTCATCAGCGTGGCCCGGCAAGACGAGGTGGCGCACCACGATCCCCCGCTTGAGGGCGCCGGGCATGCCGTCGTCGCCATCGGGGTCCGCCTGGCGGCCGCCTCGATTCCTAAGCTCCCCCACCATCTCCTCGAGGGCCGCGCGGGCAACTGCCGGGTAGTCACGTGCGCCCGAGAGCGAGCCCGCGAGGCGCGGATCGGCATATTTGAAGTCGGTGAGCCACACATCCACCACGTCCCGCAACGCGCGCACCATCTCCACGGTCTCATAGCCCGAGGTATTGCACACGATGGGCAGCCCGAGGCCATGGCTGCGGGCCAGACCGACCGCCTCGACCACATGCGGGGCGAAATGCAGGGGCGTCACGAGGTTGATGTTGAGCGCACCCTGATTCTGGAGCTCGAGCATCATGTTCGCGAGGCGTGCGGCCGTCACCTCGAGGCCGAAGCCCTCCTGCGAGATCTCGTGGTTCTGGCAGAAGACGCAGCGCAGCGCGCAGGCCGAGAAGAAGATGGCGCCCGAGCCGCGCTCGCCCGAGATAGGCGGCTCTTCCCAGAAGTGGAGGGCTGACCTCGCGACCATGAGCTGTGCGGTCTCGCCGCACACCCCGCGCTGGCCCTCCGAACGTCTGGCGCGGCACTGCCGCGGGCACAGCGTGCAGCACTCGTATGCAGTTGCCCAGTCGATCATGCCGCTCCCCTCGTCGCTTCCGGGTCGTAGGGCGTCCGGATGCCCGAAGGCACCCCTTGCAAGAGAACAACATACCACGAC
>CACYAX010000028.1 GCA_902772435.1 uncultured Coriobacteriaceae bacterium
GTGACCACCTGCTTCAGGCATTTTGGCGACAAGGTCAAGTACTGGCTCACGTTCAACGAGGTCAACGCCCTGTTCCGCATGCCGTTCGTGGCCGGCGGCGTACTGACCATCGACAACCCCGCCGACGTCAACGACCCCGTCAACTCCACCACGCTGCAGGACCAGTGGGACGCCTACCACAACTTCCTCGTGGCCAACGCCGAGACGGTCAAGATCGCCCACGAGATGGACCCGACGTTCAAGGTCGGCTGCATGCTCACCTGCTCGGGCGTCGCGACCTACCCCAACAACTGCAACCCGGTCAACATCCGCGTGGCCATGGAGGCCCAGCGCAACAACGTCTTCTACTTCGGTGACCCGTTCTGCCTGGGCATCGTGCCGACCTACCTCAAGAAGCGCTGGCGCGAGGAGGGCGTGACGGTCGAGTTCACCGATGACGAGCTCGCGCTCATCCGCGAGCACACCGTGGACTTCTTCTCGTTCAGCTACTACCGCTCCACCGTGGTTGATGCGGGCGTCAACCTGGGCGGCGACACGAGCGGCCTCACCGGCATCGAGAACCCGTTCCTCGTGGACAAGGCTCCCGAGCCCTGGAAGTGGCCCGTCGATCCCGACGGCATCCGCTACGTGCTCAACGTGCTCTACGACCGCTACCACCTGCCGCTGCTCATCGTGGAGAACGGCGTGGGCCTCGACGAGAACCTCGACGAGAACGGCACCATCCAGGATGACTTCCGCGTGCACTACATCGAGGAGCACATCAAGAACGTGAGCCGCGCCATCGACGACGGCGTGGACTGCCGCGGCTACCTCTACTGGGGCCCCATCGACGTGGTCTCCGCCGGCACCGGTGAGATGAAGAAGCGCTACGGCTTCGTGTACGTCGACCGCTTCAACGACGGCCACGGCACCCTCGAGCGCGCCATCAAGCAGAGCTACTACCGCTATAAGGAGATCATCGAGAGCAACGGGGCCGGACTAGAGTAGCGGCCGTGGAACAAGGGACGGAGGTTTGTTCCACATTGCCGTCCCCTTGGAACAAGTGGAACAAGGGACGGAGGTTTGTTCACGTGAACATTCCTCCGCCACTTATTCACGCCAACAGCAGACCGCCCCGCTTCCGTATGCAGAAGCGGGGCGGTCTTTAGTCACGCATAGGCTTGCATCTCGCGTGTGGAACAAACCTCCGTCCCTTGTTCCAGACCTTGTTCACGCCAATCATCAGCTTGTTTAAACCTGTTAGCCGCTTGATTGGCTGGCCAGCTCGTCCCGCTGAAAGCCGTGCTATATCGTTTTATGCGATATGCAGTTCGAGCCAGGAGAACCTGATGCCGAGCGGAGAGGAGGCCCGAGCATGCACACGCGTTTGCAACGGGGAGGGATTCTGAAGCTTGTCGCGGCCCTAACCATGGCCGCGATACTGTCTTTGGACGGCTGGACCATTCCGAAGCCACAGGAGCTGGCCGGGACCAAGGTGGCATACGCCGAGGAAGCCCAAGGCGAGATGCTTGCGTCCCAAGCTGACGAGCTTGATGACGCAGAGTCCGTCGCTGATGACCAGGGGCAAATCGAGCCCGAAGCAGCAGCTCCCGTAGAGGAAGCGGTAACCCAAGAAGCGCCCGAAGAGGCCCTGGGCACCCAGGACGATGATCCGCACGTATACCTCGACCAGGACAACGGCATCATTTACAGCGATGGCAATCTCACGCTCACGTACGACGCGAGCGAGGTCCCCGCTGACGACGATACCTATTTCGTGGACGTCGAGTTGGGCGTCTTTCGTGACGACGTCAATGGCAGCCCCGGGTTTGACCCTGACTTCACGGAAAACGAAAACGCGTACAGCTTTGACGCCGACACCAATACCATCGTCCTCCACGGAGCGTGGCTGTACGAGAACTACTTCAAGGACCACCAGGACGAACGCTTGCGGGTAAGCGTGTGGCTGTACCATGGCACGGACGATGAGGGCAACCCCATCCAGGTGCACCCCTCCAACCCAGAGACAGGCTATTACAACGTACGCGAGGCAAAGATTGATTACCACCCCATGTGGAGTGGTGACATGCTCCCTGGTTGGGATGGATTCATCGACAAATACAACAGCGCATGGGTCGAAAACACTGATAACCCAGATGGTATGGACGTTCCTTATGAGGTCACCAACGTCGAGATCATCACAGGAGAAGATAGCTTCACCCTTGAGAAGCAAGAGAACGGCTGGTATTTCCGCGCAGAGGAGAACCTTGGGAGCGCAGTATTCGAAGTGACGCATACCACCATCGATGACGAAACCACTTCCTATCAGTTCACGCGCAATGTGACCGGAAGCGTGTACGACATAGAGTGGGACCTTGTAGGCAACACGTCGCTGGAAGAGTCCCATAACGGTTTGGGCTGCGGCCTCCCTGGCGACACCATCGAGCTGTTGGCTCGTGGCATCCATCACCACGCCGAGGGCGAAGACACCTACGACGGATTCACCTACGCGTGGTCATTCATCGAGGGAGATGAGTATGCCTCGATAGACGTACAGCAAAACAGTGACGGCAGTAGCACGGCTTCCGTCACGTTCAACAACTATGAGGGCAGTGACTACTACTGCGGGAACGTCCGCCTGCACGTCGTTGCAAGCAAGAACGGCAATGATGTCTCTTCAGGCGACATATGGCTGGACGTAGAGAATGAGTATCCCTCCGTGTGGGTCCAAGAGACGGGAGCCACCACCATCGAGGGCGACATGCTGGTGGGCACGACCCAAGAGGTCACTCCGGAAGTCCGCTATTACACCCAAGGCTCTGACGGCTACACGCTGGGCGACATCGAAGGTCTCACGTGGGACTTTGACAGCAACTGCGTGAGCATGTCATATGGCGACGGCGTCGCGGTGGAAAGCGGCACGCGCATAGAGGTCGGCTCGAGCAATGTCCCCACCTTCACCATCACGCGCCTGGGAGACTGGGACTCCGACATCAACCTCTCCGTTGACTGGCGGCCCAACGAGAACCAGGGGACCTTTGCAGCCGACGGCGAGGGCCTGCGTCACGAGCACGCGCGCTGGAGGCTCAACCGCTCCGACGTTAGGCTCTGGTTCGACGGCGAGCACGACATCGACGTCTGGGTCACGGAGTCGGAGGGCGCCTTCAGCAACCCCGCCAATGTCACGAACAGCGTCGAGCTCTCCGAGCAGCTCGCCGCCGTCGAGGGCGTATCGGTCGAGTGGACCGTGGGCACCTGGGAGGACGGCGAGTACCTCGAGACCTTCGGGCCCGAGAGCGGCCTCTACTCCGTCAGCGCGGACGGGCTCTCCGTCACCTCGAACGCCACCGCGATGGCCGAGCGGGGCATCCGGGACCTGCGCGTCACCGCCACCGCGAAGCTGGGCGACGCCGTGGTCCGCGAGTCGGACAACGACTTCTGGTTCCACCTGCAGACGCGTATATGCAGCTATGGTTTCCCCAACGAGGCGAATATGTTGCCCGGCTGGGTGTGGGGAGGCTGGATTCCCGGCGAAGTTGACGTATTCCTACTTGATGAAGACCACGACCACGAGCATGCGACGGCAACCGTCACGTCCGTCAGCGTGGTCAATCCAAGCGTTGCGAACGTGAGGAAAGAAGGCGATAGATGGACACTCGAGGCTCTCGAGCATGGTGAGACCACCGCTATCATCAAGTTTGTCGACTACGATGGCCAGACGAAGGGGTGGGCATTACCCATCGTCGTGAGCGACAAGGTCTACAACGTCGAAGTGTGGACTTCTCCCCAATCGGGCGTCGTGTTGCCAGGCCAGAGCGTCGAGGTCTATGCCAAGGGCTGGGTCGAGTGCGAGGATGCCCCCACCATCTATGAAGGGCTTTCGTATCGCTGGGAGCCCGAGAGCGGAGAGGACTTCACGCTGACGGTTGATGAGGCAGATCCGACCCATGCCACCGTCACCTTCCGCGACCTCAACGAGAACGAGAATCCCGGCTGGTACTACTGCGAGGCATGGCCGAACGTAGTCATCTACGAAACCGATGACCAGGGCAACGAGATTGACCGCGCCCGCGCGTTCACGCAGGTGTCTGCACGCTCTAGCTCCTATGTCCTCAACTCCGAGGAAGAGATTGATCCCAATCTCGCCGTCAATGGCACAGCAACCGCTGATCCTAAGGTCACTCGTGTCTTCGTCAACGATGCAGGCGAAGTGGTCTCCGAGCCACTTGCAGCCGATGACCTGCAGTTCTTCTGGTCATATGATCCCGAGGCGGTGCGCCTCACCGACGCCTCGGGCGCTGAGGTCACCAACAACAACTGGGGCCAGAACGGCAATGACGTCGCCGCTGGTGACGGACCGTATACCGTGACGCGCCTGCGCGAATACGGCACCTCCCTTGAAGTGATGGCGCGCTGGAGCGAGAATGGCGAGGAGTTCTCCGAGTGGTTGCAGTTCATGTTGCTTCCCGTATCGCCTGAAGCGCCCAAAATCGACATCTCCCAGGCAGCCATCGCCGCCATCCCCGCGCAGACCTACACCGGCAGGGCGATAGAGCCCGCGCTCACGGTGACCTACGACGGCGCGACGCTCGTCGCCGGCAACGACTACACGGTGACGTACCGCGACAACGTGAACGTGGGCAACAAGGCGAAGGTCACCGTGACGGGCACGGGCGACTTCACGGGCACCGCGTCCGCGACTTTCCGCATCGGCTTCAAGGACGTGAAGAAGGGCGCCTGGTATTACAACGTGGTCTATCGCGCGAACGACCTCGGCCTCATCGGCGGCTACAGCGGACCCAAGGAGGGCACCTTCGGGCCCAACGACAACATCCAGCGCGGACAGGTGGCCATCATCCTCTGGAACCTTGCGCGCAAGCCCGCCGCGGGCAGCGGTGCCAAGGACTTCTCCGACGTCAAGAAGGGCGCGTACTACTACAGCGCCGTGAGGTGGGCGAGCTCCGTGGGCGTCGTCAGCGGCGGCAGCGACGGCACGTTCCGCCCGACCGACGACGTGACGCGCGAGGAGCTCGCCTCCATGCTGAGGAGCTACTACGTGAAGGTGGCCGGGAGGGCGGCGGTCGGCTCGGCCGCGGACTTCGCCTCCATGCCGGACGCCTCCAGCGTATCCAGCTGGGCGCGCAGCGGCGTGGGCTTCTGCTTCAGGAACAGGATCCTCTCCGGCAAGAACGGCATGATCGCGCCGAAGGCCACGGCCACGCGCGCCGAGACGGCGAAGATGGTCGTCTTCCTCTACGACATGCTGAACGCGTAGGGCAGGCGCGCGGAGCGCGAGAGTGGGGCGCCGGGGCTTCGGCCTCGGCGCCCCCTCTGGTGCGGCGTGGTACGTTGGGGATACTCCCCTTTGTCCGCCGTGGACGTTGGGGAAACTCCCTTTTGTCCACCGACCGGCCGGATGCGACAAAGCTGCTTCTCTTACTATCGCGGCGGTCCCTCTCGTACCACGGAGTCTTGCCAACAACAAAACGCCCCGCTTCCGTGTGCGAGAAGCGGGGCGTTTCTGGTCGGTTGACGAGCGGAGGCTCAGGCCGAGACGGCGCTACGCAGCCTCTTCTGGGCTCTCCTTCTTCTCCCCAATGGAGAGCAGGGCGTTGAGCAGGATGCCGAAGATGGAGGCGCCGGCAACACAGGGAACGCTCATGCCGAAGAACGGGATGTTACCGCCGAACTGGTACTGGCCGCCGAGGCCGATGACCATGATGGCCGCGATGACGGCGATGTTCTTGGCGGAGAACATGTCCACGCTCTTGTCGATCATGATGGCCACGCCCTGGGCCGCGATGGCGCCGAAGAGGTAGACCTCCAGGCCGCCGATGACAGCCAGCGGGATGCCGTAGATGACCTTGATGAGCGGCGTGAAGCAGGAGACGATCATCGCGATGACGGAGGCAGCTGCCAGCACGTGCACCGAGAAGACCTTGGTGATGGCCATGGTGGAGATGTTCTCGCCGTAGTTGGTGCCGGCGGGGCCGCCCACGAAGCCGGAGATCATGTCGCACAGGCCGTCGCCGATGAGGTTGCGGTCGAGCATGTCGATGAGGCTGTAGCCGAGCTTCTTGCCCTTCTTCTTGGCGACGTCGTTGACGTAGATGTCAAGCTGGTACATGTGGGCGGTGGACTCGGGGATGGTCGCGATGGCGATCGGCATGATGGCCACGAGCGCAGTCAGCGAGAACGTGGGCAGGCTGAACGCCGGAATGGCAAAGGGGCCGAAAGAGGCCAGCGAACCCAGCGACTCGTCGGCGATGGTACGGAAGAGGTTGAGGTCCGCACCGCCGATGAAGTAGAAGAGGGCTGCCGCGATGCTGCCGGTGGCTGCGCCGAGGAGCAGAGGGATCTGCCCCAGGAAGCCCTTGAGGTACTTGGAGTAGAAGATGGTCGAGAGCAGCGTGACCATCGAGACGACGAGCCAGGCGTTGGAAAGCGGGCTGCCGTCGCCCGTGCCGATGGCGTCGCCAAGGGCGTTGCCGGCGAGCGTGAGGCCGATGATCATGGAGATGGGGCCCGTGATGGAGGGCGGCAGGATCTTCTCGACGGTCTCCTTGCCGAACTTGCGCACGAGCAGGCCGGCCGCGATGGACACGAAGCCGCTCATGATGATGCCGAACTGCGCCTTGGAGATGAGCGCGGTGGGAAGGATGCCCGTGGACTCCCACAGCGCGAGCTGCTCGGGCGTACCCTCGGCGACGGCCATGCTCGCCACGGCGGACAGGTAGGCGAAGCTCGAGCCATAGTAGAGCGGAATCTTCTTGCCCGTGATGAGGATGAAGCACAGCGTTGCCAGACCCGAGGCAAAGATGGTCGTGGAGACCTGGAAGCCGGTGATGAGGGCGACGGTGATGGTCGCCGGGAACATGACGATCACCTGCTGGATCGCGTAGAGGATGAGCCTCCCGGCCTCTGGACGTTCTTCGGGCAGATAACCGTAGACGGAATCTTCGACTGTCATAGCGGTCACTCCTTTCGATAGCGGTCGATGCACACCGATACGCCATGGTAGCTGCTCTCTGTGTCTTATGGGTTTCGATATCAATGAATTCTCGGCACAACTATGCTAATTGCCACCGTCTAGCTGGCCTTTTATTCCGTGGATGATGCTGAGGGTGTAACAGGGGGAACAGGGGACGGGGTGGAACAGGGGACGGAGGTTTGTTCCACCTCAGTGGAACAAACCTCCGTCCCCTGTTCCACGGTCCCTAGCTGTTTGCCAGATGCGCCTCGATGCGCGCCACCAGCGTCTCTATGGCCACCTCGTTGCGGCCGCCCTGCGGGACGATGATGTCGGCAAAGTGCTTGGAAGGCTCCACGAACATCTCGTGCATGGGCTTGACCGTAGTGAGGTACTGCGTGATGACGCTCTCGAGGCTGCGACCGCGGTCGCTCACGTCGCGCGAGATGCGGCGCAGGATGCGCACGTCGGCCTCGGCGTCCACGAACACCTTGATGTCCATGAGGCTGCGCAGCTCAGGCGAGGTGAGAATCATGATGCCCTCGACGATGATCACGCGCGACGGCGGTACGACCAGCGTCTCGTTCGAGCGATCGTAGGTCGCGAAGTCGTACACCGGGATCTCGACCGTCTCTCCCCGCTTGAGCGCGGCGAGGTCAGCGACCATCATCTCGGTGTCGTAGGAGTCGGGGTGGTCGTAGTTGAGGCGCGTGCGCTCCTCGTAGGTCAGCTCGTGGTGCTCGCGGTAATAGTTGTCGTGCGTGATGACCGTGACCTCGTTACCCAGCCGCTTCTTGACCTCGTTGGTGAACGTGGTCTTGCCGCTGCCCGTACCACCTGCGATGCCGATGACCAGAATGTCGCCCATGACGTGCCTCCTCATACTGCCAACCACACGCCCATCGTACACGAGAGCGGGGTGCGCGTCGCGCCAGATGCCCGCACGGTTTGGCGAGCGCGCAGGGCCCCGCGCGATGCAACCGACAAGGGCCCGGCAGCACTGCAATCAGGCTAGCTCACCCGTCGCAGCCTCTCGAGGCCGCCAAATCCGACCATTTGGGGCCCAAACGGCAACGCGATGACGCCTTATTCGCGCGCAAAAGACGCCCCTTGGACGCAAGTGCTTCTTATGCGTCATTTATTTCGGAAACGCCAAGTATCAGGGGGCATAATCCAGCGCAAATGCGGCCCAGATACTCGTGCATGCCGAGAAAAAGGGCGCATAAGAAGCACTTGCGTCCAAGGGGCCACCCACTCGCGTCCAAGAACCCCCACATTGAGGCCCAAATCCGCAAAACAACGGCCCTGGCGCCAAGTCGCGCACCAGGGCCGGCCACAAATAGCTAAGTGATGGCGTTAGCTCAGGCGGTTGTGCAGTCTCTCGACAAGCGATTCTTTGTCGCGTGCCTCGTGTTCCTCCAGCCGATCGGAGACGAGCCGCTCTAGAGCCATCATGAGCGGCACACCCACGAAGGTGCCCAGGATGCCACCAAGTCCGCCGCCGACCACGACGCCAATCACCATGAGCAGCGGCGACATGCCCACGACCTTGTCAAAGATAGCGGGAAAAACGAAGCTCTCCACCAGCATCTGGATGAGGAGCACGCAGACAAGGAAGATGAGGGCCTTCTGCCAGGAAATCGAGAGCGCCAGAAACGCGCCGATACCCGCTGCCACGGGAGGGCCGACCATGGGAACAAGGGAAAGCACGCCCACCAGCGCGCCCACCGGCACTCCCGCCGGCAGCCCGAGCACGGAACACAGGATGATGGCGAGCACGCCCGTTATGACGGCCGTTATGGCGCGCAGCACGATGTAGCGGGAGAAGCAGTCGTCGAGGAGCATGCCGACCTTCGTGAAACGCGCATCCCCGCGCTCGCCCGAAAACGTCCGCACCATACGATGCGCGAACTTCTCGACCTTCTCCTTCTCCCCCAAGATCATGACGCCGAGCATGACGCCCATGACCATCGTGCCCGTCGGCCCGATCACGGCCAGGGCCATCGCGGGAGCATCGGTCGTGCCAGAGCCCAAAAGGCCTGTCACGCGGTCAATCCAGTCGGCCCAGTCGAAGGCGAGCATCTTTGCCTGCATGTCGGCGGGTATCAGCTTGTCCATAAACGGAATCTGGAGAATCTCCTTCACGGTTTCGGGACCCGTCACCGCGAGGTTCATCGCGCACACCCAGACCTGCGGCACCACGCCCGCAACGATGAAGAGCACAAGGCCAAACGTGCAGATGCAGGCGAGGGCAAGCGCGGCCGTGTGCTTGACGTTCCCCTCGCCAGGAAGCACGTTCTCGAAGAAGCGCATGGGAAGGTTGACCACGTAGGCCACCAAAAGGCCGATGAGCACGGGCAGGCAGGCGACGAACACGGCCGAGACGAGGCTCGTGAACGGCCCCCACACGTACACCATCGTTATGACGACGAGCATGCCCACGCAGATGCGCAGCACGTCCTGCCATGTGACATGGCCCTTCTCGTTATGGTCTTCCACGGCGCCCCTCCTTGGTTGCTCAACAAGCATTATGGCACCATATGGCGCCAAAGATGTAGAAGCATTGATCCCGGAGCATGTCATCGCAGGCGATGCGCGCCATGGAAGGCGCGCACAGTGCCGTCGCCCCAGCTACACGGAGTTCCACGGAACTCTTGCCGACCATATGCCGCAGCTTCTTGCGAACCCCATGGGTCAATTTCTAAAATGAGAAACACCAAGACACGTATGAGAACATGTTGAATTGGGAGTTGAGATGAAGTACAAGATCGTAGCCGACTCCGCCGCAGACCTGACTGCCCTGGAAGGTGACGTTCCCTTCTCCTACGTACCCCTGCACATCATCGTGGACGGCAGGGACTACACCGACAACATCGAGCTGGACACCGAGGTGCTGCAGGAAGCCCTCGTGATGGGCAAGAGCTCATCCTCGGCCTGCCCCTCGCCCGATGACTGGATCAACGCCTTCGAGGACGCCGAAAACGTCTACTGCGTGACCATCACGAGCGGCCTTTCGGGCTCCTTCTCGTCGGCCGGCGTCGCGAAGGGCATCTACGAGGAAAAGTTCCCCGACCGCAAGGTCTACCTCGTGGACTCGCTGGCCACCGGCTCCAAGATGGCGCTCCTCTGCAACAAGCTGCGCGAGCTCATCCTGCAGGAGCTCGATCCCGACGAGATCTACCGCCAGATCATGGAGTACCACAAGCGCTCCTACCTCTATTTCGCCCTCGCCGGCCTGAACAACATGGCCAAGAACGGCCGTGTGAACCCGCTGCTTGCCAAGGGCCTCGCCGTGCTCGGCATCCGCATCGTGGGCACTGCCGATGAGGAAGGCCACCTCAAGCCGCTCGGCAAGAGCCGTGGCGACAAGAAGACGGTCAATGCGCTGGTCAACCACATGCGCAGCTGCGGTTATAAGGGCACGCCCATCGTGATCACGCACCACAACAACGCCGCCGCGGCAGGTGCGCTGCGCGACACGATCAAGGCGGAGTTCGGAACCGAGGAAATCGAGATCCTGCACACGAGGGGCCTGTGCAGCTACTATGCCGAGCCCGGCTCGGTGATGGTCGGCTTCGACGTGTAGCGAGCGGCGGCGACCCACCATACCGCATGCACACCACAGCAGGCGGCCCGCCCGTGCGGGTCGCCTCATTTTTGCCGCCCTAGGGTGACTGCGGGTGGGGCTACCAGGTCTTCCTGAAGACGATCAGATTGCGGTCGCCATCGCGGATGTAGGTCGCCTCATCTGCGCCTTCGAGCCGTATGGCCTCGCCGAAGTTGAAGGTCTGCGCGTCCATCTCGTCCGGACCCGGCCTGCCGAAGGCCAGCGTGTCCATGGGCGCGCCGTAATCGATGAAGTTGAAGATGAGCGAGTGTGTCTGCTCGATGTAGATGTAGGCAAACCGCGCCTGCTCGGCGATGCGCGCATTGCGCCGCGCGCGCACGAGCACGCTGTCAAAGAGCAGGCCCACGGCGATGCCGACCTCTCCGCTCGCATCCGCGGGGCACCCGAGCTCGTCGAGCTTGTACCTGAGCCGGCGCAGGAGCTCTCCCAGGCCCTCTTCGGACACGGGGACGTCGATGCTCCACGAGATGGTGGGCGGCACGCCGTATTCAAGGCACAGCATCGTGATGTCGTCCGACTGCTCCGTGCCCTCCTCCCAGCGCCGCACCTGGATGCTCAGGGCGTCCACCAGCACGCGGGGCGACAGGTCGGCGTGTGACGCGAGGAAGCTCTCGAGCCGCTCGTTGCCGTACTGCTCGCCCTCCACGTTGAACGCCTCGTTGAGGCCGTCAGTGTAGAGCAGCAGCTCGTCGCCCGGCGTGAGCGTCAGGGTCTCCTGGCGGTACTTGGCCCCGTCAAAGGTGCCGAGGATCAGCCCGCAGCGCTTCTTGAGCCACTGCCACGAGCCGTCGTGGCGCAGCAACGGAGCGTTGTGGCCGGCGTTCACATAGGTGAGCTCGCCCGTCGTATAGTCGAGCGTCGCCGCCCACACCGTCACGAACATGCTGCTGTCGTTGCCGCGGCAGATGTTCCAGTTGGCACTGCGCACGGCTTCGGAGAGCGCCGTGCCCTGCCTCATGCAGTGCGAGAGCTCGGCCTTCGCCTCCATCATGAAGAGCGCGGCGGGAATGCCCTTGCCGCTCACGTCGGCAATGAGGAAGCCCAGCGTGTGGTCGTCCACCATGAAGAAGTCGTAGAAGTCGCCGCCCACCTCGCGCGCAGCGTTCATGGAAGCGTAGATGTCGAAGGAGTCCACGTCGGGGAAGGGCGGGAAGGTGCGCGGAAGCGCGGATTCCTGGATGACCTTGGCCGTCTCGAGGTCGCGCTCGATGCGCGCGCTCTCCGCCGCGATCGCGTCGCGCAGGGCCCCCACCGTGGTGTTGATGCCGTCGGACAGCGACGCGAACTCGGCGCTGTCCCGCACGTCGACCTCGACGTCCAGGTCGCCCGCGCAGATCTGGTCAAGCCGCTCGTTGATGCGCACGACGTCTTGCACCACCGTCTTGCGGATCAGCATGAAGTTCGCCAAGAAGAGGGACGCGAGCAGGACGATCACCATGAGCGAGGCCACCAGCAGCACGAGGGAGCGCGTGCTCACCCCATTGCCGTCCACCAACACGCCCGATGCCCAGAGGTTGTCGAGGATGGAGGAGAGGGACCAGAGCATGGTCTGCAGGCACACGAACGCGACCACGACCATGCCCGTGCGGACCTTGTGAGAGACATGGGGTATCTCGACCCTCTGGCACGGCTCCTCCCCGTTCACGACCGCGTAGACGACGCCGCACAGCGCCACCGAGACGGCGTTGCACAGCGTCATGGGAATGGTGCAGGCGCGCGTGACCAGATAGGCATGGACCGCCTCGTCCAGGTTGGTGACGAAGATCATCAGCATGTGCAGCGCCTCTATCGAGAAGCCCATGACGAACGCGCCCGGCACCGAAGGCCGCTTGTCTTCCGACACGTAGCGGCGCAGGACGGCGCCCAGGAAGCCCGCGAGGACGGTTGATATGCTGCACCCCAGGCGGCTGAACATGCCACGGCCCCACAGCGCCGCGAACCAGCGCTCCACGCCTCCGATGACGCCCGCGATGATGCCCGCCGGACCACCGAAATACAGCGCGGCCGCGAGCGGCGCAGCGTCACGCACGTTCATCGTGGCGTCGTGCGTGGGGATGCCCGCCTCGGTTCCGTAGACGGCCACGAGGCCGAACACGATGCCATAGAGCACCTGTCTGCGCCCCCAAGACACGTTGGCGAGGCGGGTACGACGCTCGAGGAGCGCGAGCGCGGCCGTGACCAGCACGGGCAGCAACGTAGCGACCGCGAACTGCAGGACGACCATAACATCGGCCCCCTGGATCATCGGAACCCCTCCCCCATACGCGCCGAGATGCCTGCCGACTAGTTTATTGTAAGCCGCGACGGACCAGCTTTGTGGTTGACGCGCGGCAATTGCGCAGCAGCTTCGTGAGAACGGTAGGGCCACGAAGGCTGGAGGCTCTGGGGCCGCCGCGACGCGGGCGGGCGCCAACCTGTCGCATCCGCCCCGACTGGCGAGCCGCCGCGACGCGGGCGGGCGCCAACCTGTCGCACCCGCCCGTCACGCGCATACGAAAGGATGCCGGGCCCGAAGACCCGGCATCCCACATGCCTAGCTCACGTATGGCGCGCTGCCCAGGCTGGCTACCCTTCTATCAGGAGGTAGAGCTGGTAGGCCATGCTCGCGGTCTCGGCGCGCGTGGCCTCACCCTGCGGATCGATCAGACCGTCAAAGCCCGTGGTCAGCTCGTTCGCGAAGCACCAGCCCACGGAAGCGACAGCCCAGGATGACACGTCATCCGCATCGGAGAAGCCCGCGTATTCGGACGCAGAGCCCTTGGTGGAGATGCCCGCCACCGCCTTGGCGTAGTTGCGGATCATGACGCAGAGCTGCTCGTGCGTGACGTTGTCCGTGGGACCGAAATAGCCGGCCTTCTTGCCGCTGCAGCCGTTCACGACGCCCACGCGCGAGGCCCAGGCAACGGCCTTGGCATAGTACGCGCTGGACGAGACGTCCTTGAAGCTCTTGGCGGAGCTGCCCGCTGCAGGCTTGCCCGCGAGGTTCCAGAGCATGACGGCGACCTGGCCGCGCTGGAGGGAGTCCTCGGGGCCGAAGTAGCCCAGCTTGGAGCCAGAGTAGCCGTTCACGATGCCGAGCGAGGCGGCCGCGTGCACGTCGGAGAAGTACTCGTGGCTCTCGGGCACGTCGAGGAAGCGCACGGTGAGCTTGGCCGCAGCGCTCGTCGCCTCCGCGTAATTGGCGTCAGCTGCCAGCGTCGCCTTCACGTAGTACACGCCCGGCTTCTTGGTCGCCTTCACGTAGTACACGCCCGGCTTCTTGGGGGTCGCCGTCTTCGTGCAGTCCTCGTCGCTGTAGTACGCGTAGGAAACCTCACCCGACGACCCCGTCTTCGTCACCGTACCGGTATACGAGACGGTGCTGCCCGTGTAAGCTTCGACGTTGTCAGCGAGCTCGATGGTAGAGGCGGCCTGGGCGATTTCCCAAGAAATGGTCTTGGCATCGCTGGTGCCATCAGACCAGACGTAGCCGTCCTCGAGCGTGGCCGTGGCGGTGTAGCTGCCGGCATCGGTCGCGCTGGTGGTGCCGTCGAGGGTATAGCCCTCGCCCGCTGCGACGCCCGTCTGTTCCGCGCCCGTATAGGTAAGGCTCTTGCCCGTGGGCACCTCAATCTCGGTGCACGCAAGCTCGCAAACGGCCTGAATCTCCACGTCAGAAGCTGGCATGACGAAGGAATACGTGCCGTCGCCGTTGTCAGAAATGGTGACATCACCCGAGATGACGTTCCACTTCACGAACTCGTAGCTCGCCGCATCTCCCTCGTCGAGCGCAAGAGAAAGCGTCACGCTGTCGCCGCAACTCGCGGTCGAGGGATTGGCAGTGAGCTCAGCGCCCCCGATCGTCTCGCCATCGGCATCGACGACAGACGTGGTTATGGCATAGCTGATCTTCTCGAAGGTTGCCGAGACGGTCGTGTCCCCGGCAGGCATGGCAAATGACGCGGCCGTTTCCTCAGTCGCCTCGCCAGTCCAAACGGTTACCGTCACATCGTTCGCCGTATAGGCAATCGCCGTAAGCTGGTAGCCAGTGTCTGGAGTGGCGGTAACGGTGACGTCGCCGCCAGCCGTCTGGGTCTCAGGTTCCGCGCTGAGGGTGCCGCCCGTCGCCTCGGCAGCGGTGATCGTATACGTGTCAGTCGAGGAATTGGCCCAGATGGCATAGAACGTGGTGTCATCCGTAATGGTAGCCGTGGCATTTCCGGCATAACAGGCGCCCGTGCCATCGCTGCTCGTGCACCAGCAGGAGAACGTCAGGCCGTCCTCAGGAGCGGTGAGAGAGCTTCCGTCAGGCAGGGTCACCGTAGCTCCGTAGGCAACCGTGGAGCTGCCAATCGTGCCGCTACCGCCGTTGGCGTCGTAGCTCACGGTGTACGTGGCCTCGGTCCACTTGGCGTAAAGGGTCAGGTCCTCATAGATGGCAGTAGTGAAGTCAAAGACATACGAGTCTTCGCAGCTCGAATCCGTGTACCAGCCGCCGAAGACGTAGCCGGTCTCGGAAAGCGCATCGGGCTGAGTGGCGGTCTTGCCGTATTCGACCGTCTGCGCGCTCGGCGTCGTGCCATGGCCGTTGGCGTCAAAGGTCACCGTATTGCTCATCGTCGAGGTGGCAACGGTGACGTTGACGATACCGGTTACCTTGGTCAGGCGATAGACGTTTTCGGTGCCCGTGTCCGTGGGATCCTTGAGGTTCTTGTAGTTGGCATCCGCCGTCACGGAGTCGATCTGGTAGCCATCTGCGGGCGTAACGAGGAAGTTCACCTGGCCCGTGCCGTCCGTGAGGATCGCGCCCGAGTCGCCATCACGGGCAACGGCAGTTTGGACGCCCGTCTCGTCCGCACTCGTGTAGTCCTGCGTATAGTACACGTCGATGGTGGCGTTCACGGCATCGAACTGCACGGGATACACGGCTACCGTTTGGGTGTCGCTGTATTCGGTGTCGTTGACGGTAAGCGTGGCCGTGTACGTCATGGTGCTGGCTGACGTATCGAGAGAACTCGTGATGTCATCACCGCTCGCCGCGTAGTAGACCGTGGAGCCGCAGTCCTCGCAGGTAAACGCTGCCGTGGCCGTAGTGTAGTCATCCGACCAGGTCCAAGTGGGATCCGAGAGGCTCTCGTGGTCGCACTGGGTCAGCGTGACCGTAATGGTCGTGTCAGCCGAAACCTTGGTCAGGCGGTAGGTGTTCGCGGCACCCGTGTCAGAGGGTCCCTTGATGTTCTTGTACGTACCACTTGTGGCAGCGACGTTCGACACGGTGTAGCCATCTGCCGGTTCCACCGCGAAGTTGATCTGGCCACCCGAGCGCACGGGATCGCCCGTGTCGCCGTCGCGCGCGACCGTGGTGGTCACACCCGTTTCGCTCGCCGCGGCGTAGTCCTGCGTGTAGTACACGTTGATGGTGGCGTTCGTGCTCGTGTTGCCGTCGGTGTCCACGATGGAGAAGGTCCCCGTGAAGGGCGCGGCCGTCTGGGTGTCGGCGTAGGTGGTGCCGTTGAGCTCTACCGTTGCCGTAAAGGTAATGGTGGAAGCATCAGTAAGCTCGCTCGTAATCGTAGCGTCGACCGTCACGGTGTTTCCGCAGTCGGAGCATTCAAATGCTGCCGTAGCCGTGGTGCAATCGTCTGACCAGGTCCAGGTGGGACCGGTCACGTTTTCGTGCGCGCAGGCGCTCACGGTCACGGTAACAGTAAGGTCACCCGCCACCTTGGTGATGCGGTAGGTGTTGGTGACGCCCGTGTCAGACGGGCCCTTGAGGTTCTTGTAGGAGCCTTCGACGCTCACCTCATCGACGGTATAGCCCTCTGCCGGCACCACGGTGAAGTTGATCTGCCCGGAGCCCGAGACGTCCACCTCGCCCGTGTCGCTGTCACGCGCGACGGCGGTAGTCACGTTGGTCTCATCGGCCTCTTCGTAGTCCTGCGTGTAATAGATGTTGATGGTGGCGCCAGAGCTCGTGGCACCGTCAGCATCGACGATCGAGAAGGTCGCCGTGTACTGAGTCACGGCCTCGCTCTCCTCAACAGTGTGGTCACAATCAGCGACGGTGGCACTCGTGGTAACCGTCTGCTGCTCGGTGGCATCGCAGTCGGAGCAGGTGTACGTAGTCACGCCTTCAGACGTGGAGCCGCTGTTCCAGTTGTGCTCCCAAGAGCTGCTCTTGCAGGACGTCAGGCTCGACGCCGCGGCGAACGTGGGCGCGGTGCTCGACACGGAGCTGGGCCACGAGGCCATAACGTAGTTGACGGCCTTGGGCAGCTTGTAGCTCATCATGATCGTGCTGGAAGCCTTTGCGTTGAGCACGGTGTTCGCGGAGTAGGACGAGCTTGCAGCCTTGTATTTCTGGCTGCTGCCGAACCAGCTGCTCTGCGCGGACCCATCCATGCCTGCGGTACCAGCGGTAATGATAGTCGCGCCGTCGATGAGCACGGTACCATCACAGTCGATGGCGGAATTATCACCACCTGTTTTCATGCTGAACACAGCCTGCCTACCACCGTAGAGGTACAGGCCACCGTTGGAGTCAAGACCGTCGCCGTCGCAGTTGACGTAGAGCTCCCCGCCGTAGATGTAGATGTTGTAGTCGGAGCTGCCGGTGCTGCCGGTATTGCCGGGACCGCCGCCACCGGGCCTGAAGCCGTCGTTGCCGGGGCCGCCCGTATCGGTGCCGCTGCTGCTACCGCCTGCGGCGTTCACGCCGTCATCGGAGGCGGTCACGTAGAAGCGGCCGCTGTACATGTAGATGGTGCCCGCCTCGAGGCCCTCATAGCTGGAGGAGATGTACACGTCGGGATCTCGCTCGAGGCCGCCATCCGCGCCCAGCGTGAGGGTGGTGTCGGCATGCATGCCGTCGTCGCCCGTGTAGATGTCGAACGAGCCGGCGTAGATGAGCACATACATGTCGGAGTGCACGGCGTCGTCGATCGTGTTGATGGTGAAGTCGCCGCCGTTGATGGTGATGGTGTTCTCGATGTCCTCACGGTCGCCCGAGGCCTTGATGCCCTTGCAGCTCATGGTGTCTTCGTCGAAGCCGCTGGTGCTGTAACCCGACATCGTCTTGATGTCGAACGTGCCGGCGTTGATCGTGAGGTTGTGCTCGGCCTGGATGCCGTCGCCGTCCACGTCGATGTCGAAGGTGCCGCCGTTGATGGTGATGTCACCCGCAGAGGTGGTGTCGTCGGAGTCGGGCACGGCCTTGATGCCGTCGTTGGCAGCCGCCACCACGTAGGTGCCTGCATTGAAGGTGAGCGAACCGTCGGAGGCGATGCCGTTGTTCACGGCACCAGCCGAGGTCGCGTAGCCGCTGTAGCTGCCCGAAATCGTCACCGTACCGGTCGTGTTGAACGTGAGCGACGCGTTCGCGCCGCCCTTTATGCCGTTTTTCGTGTTGGCGACGCAGGTGAGGTTGCCGCCGCCACAGAAGGTCACGGAGGAGTCAGTCTTGGCCTTGATGCAGGCGCCCTCGAAGGCGTCGGCCACCGTGGTGTCCGTGCTGTCCTCGTTGGTGGGGTCCTCGTTGTTGGTGATGGTGCTCGAGGTACCGTCAACCAGGTGGATGCAGACGCCCGTGCAGGTCTTCTTCACGATGAGGGGCGCCGTGCTGCTCGAGGCAAGCGTGAGCCCGTCAAGCTCGACCACCACGTCAGAGGCGCTCACGATGACGGCGCCTTCCGAGCAGCTGCCACCGAGGCGATAGGTGCCCGCCGCGCTGATGGTGAGCGTGGTTCCGCTGATGGAATAGCCCGAACCAGCTGAGGACTCGGTGATGCCCGCGTCCGAGAAGGTCAGGTAGGCGCTGTATTCCGCCGTGGCAGCGCTTGCCAGTGCCTCGTCGTCTTCGGTTTCAGTTTCTGTAGCTTCGACCTCTCCAGCCTCGGCTTCCTCGGATTCCGTGACGAGAGCCTCGGACTCCTCCACGTCGCCAGTCTCGTCAAGCGCCGCACGATCCTCTACCACGACGATCGACTCGTCTTCGGCACTCTGCGTGGATTCTTGCGCAAAGGCCGTTCCCAGCGGCTGGACCGCGAGAATAACCGATAGGAGAATTGCGGCAACGCGTTTGCCCAACGCGCCCCCTGGGTCAATCGTGCGCTGTTTGGGAGTCCCTATTCGTGCGTGCATACTTCTACCTCCTCAAATTTGGACACTCCTCCTCTATTAAATCGATGCTCCACGGCCTATCCTTGCAGCACATAGGCGGATTTCTCCGACTTTGCACAGGGCTAAAGTTGTCTGAATCTTTATGAAGGTAGCACGTGCCAAAAGCGCCCTTATTTATGGGCGATTTCCCAGGACCATTCCGACAGATATTCCCCCTTCCCTGTCGCATCCGTTCCCAGCCCATGACCATTCCGACAGAAACTCCCCCTTCCCTGTCGCATCCGTTCACTGCTTGGAATCTGGATACGCGCCGCACGCCCATGCGGCCGAGCAGCTGCGCGCACAACAAAAGGCGGGCGCCCGTCTAGACGCCCGCCTTCACTTCGTGCAAACTGAACGATCGGCGTAGTCGCTTGTCGCAGCGACCAAAGCCCTCGTTACTCCGACACGGAACCGATGCTGTCGAGCAGAGTCTGAAGCATCTCCTGGCTCGTGGCCAAGAACTGGACGCGCAGGCCATCGCCGTCCTCGTCGAGCATGAAGATGACGCTGCGGTACAGGGTCGCGCCGTTAGCCTCGCTCACGATCTGGTAAATCGTGGCGTTCTTGCCGTCGCCGATCACGACGCTGCCCAACTCTGCCGACGTGACCGTCTCGCCGTTTTCCTGCAGGGTCGCCGCGAGGCTCTCGCCGTAGGCGTTTGCCCAGGACGTCTCATCAGTCACGCCATCAAGGCTGGTCACGCCCTTGCAGACCGCAAAGGCAGCCTCGTCGCCCGCGCTATCGGCCGAAACGTAGTCGATGGTCTCGCCCTCGCCACCCTCGACGGCCTCAACCTGCTGGAATCCCTCGGGGTTGATGAACCCGATGCCGTAGTACTGGTTCAGATACGAGAACGTGATGTCGCCCGTGGTCGTGGACGTAGTGGTGGTCTCGGTGGTCGTGCCGTTCTCATCGGTCTTCGAGGTGGTCGTGGTGGACTCGGTCGTGGTGGTCGTCTTGCCGTCCTCGGTCGTCGAGGTCTCGACCGTGGTGCTCGACTCCGAGCTGAACGAGCAAGCCGC
>CACYAX010000029.1 GCA_902772435.1 uncultured Coriobacteriaceae bacterium
TCCGCCGCCGCGCTCGGCTGCATGATCTCGCAGCTCAGCTGCCTCAATCCCGAGAGCTTCGGTACGGCCGCGCGCGAGATCTTCTCGCTCGGCATCCTGGTGGGCTCCTCGACGGTCCGCAAGATCTGGCACGATGAGCCAGACGCTGCGTTTCTCGACGAGCTCGTGACCAAGGCCGTCAAGCTCGCGCTGTCCAAGAAGGGTGGCTTCACGCCGCGCGAGGACCGCGACAACATCCACGAGCTTGGCGAGGGCTGGGTAGGCGAGCAGGCACTCGCCATCGCGGTCTACGCGGCCCTGGCGCATTATGGGGACATCGCCGCGGCCATCCGCGCGGCCGTCAACCACGCGGGCGACTCCGATTCCACGGGCGCCATCTGCGGCAACCTGCTCGGCGCGTTCTTCGGGGAGCAGGCCATCCGCGACGCCTTCGAGGTGGAGCTGCTCGACGGTGCCGAGCTTGTGTGCGAAGAGGCGCGCAGCCTTGCGCGTCACGCGCGGGAGGTCGTCCGCCTGCGGAGCGTGCAGGGTGCGCAGGCCGGTGAGCCCGAGGCATGCGCTGCAGCGGCGCCGCGCTTTGCCAATCCGCCGCAGGTCCCCGAGCTGGGCGCGCCGCGCGCGACAGCGCTGGGGGAGGACGCGGGCATGCCCTACACTCCGCTCACCAAGAAGGCCCTCTGCCTCTCCTTCGAGGCGCACCGCGACCAGCGCGACAAGTCTGGCCTGCCCTACGTCTATCATCCCTTCCACCTGGCCGAGCAGATGAGCACCGAGGAAGAGGCCTGCGTGGCGCTCCTGCATGACGTGGTCGAGGACGGCTGCCTCACGTTCGAGGAGCTGCGTGCTGCCGGGATGCCCGAGTCCGTGGTCCAGGGGGTGCGCGATCTCACGCACGACCCGGCGGTGCCGTATCTGGACTACGTGGAGGGCCTCCGCACGAAGCCGCTTGCCCGCACGGTCAAGCTGGCTGACCTGCGCCACAACGCCAACCTCGCGCGCCTTGACAACCCCACAGAGAAGGACCTGCGCCGCCGCGTGCGCTATCGCATGGCCCAGGCAGTGCTCGATGACGCTGCGGACGGCTTTGACCGCTCGACAGGTCTCTGGCACAAGAGGATCCCCCTCGACGACCACGGGCGCTTCTGCCTGAGCGTGCATTACCGGCCGTCGGGGGAGTGGGTGCGCCTTTCGGTTGACGAGCTCCTGAAAGGTGGGACGTGCTATGAGTTTGATGCATGCCATGCCGATGAGCTCGATGCCGCCCTGGGAGGCTCGTCGCTCTATGAGGGGCTGGCGGATCTGCTTGCGGCCGGCGAGTCCGAAGCTGTGCCACGCGCGCTCGATGCCGCCGGGATTGGCTGGCAGGAGCTGCGCTACGCATAGGGGCGGGCGGGGAGTCCAGCGCGATGCGCGGCCGGCAGGGGTGCTTTTGGCCCGGCTGTTGCGTGCCGTCTCGAACAAAATGTGAGAAAGTCAAAATTGACCCTAGACAAAGGGGCGAAGTTCTGTGTACAATAGCTCTCGCACTACGGGGTGTTAGCTCAGTTGGTTAGAGCGCCGGCCTGTCACGTCGGAGGTCGAGGGTTCAAGTCCCTTACATCCCGCCATTTACATCCTCGGCCCCAGCTCTCTGGGGCTTTTTTATTATCTAAACAGGCGGGTTTCATTCATCAGGAACCTCAAAAATAATCAATAAATGATATAAATGATGCACGTTGCTGCCCTTTTAATTGCTACTCATGACTCGCATTTCTGCAGCTCAGAACCGCAATACCATTGCGCTCATTTCTGCTACCGTTGAGCAAGTTGTCGGATGAAACAAATCTGCAACAGTTTGCCGCTCATGCAATACTTACATTGGTGGTTCCGCTCTACTGCGCTCGCGCATGGCCCCAAAGGGAGAGTCATGGAGATTTCCAAAAAGACGGACTATGCGATTCGCATGCTGGCAGAGCTCGTCCGTTCTGGGGACGAGGTCGTTTCCGTTCGGCAGGCCGCTGAAAACAACAGCATTCCCTATTCTTTCGCACGCTCGATACAGCACGATCTCGTGCTTGCCGGCGTGATCGAGAGCGTGCGGGGAAGCCACGGAGGCATGCGCCTCGCAATAGATCCCAAAGAGACTACCGTGCGGCAGATCGTAGAGGCCGTACAGGGTCCCATACACGTTCAGTCCTGCGATTCCGCGCTCGCCAACGACGGCCTGTGCCTCTATCGGCCCGAGTGCAACTTCAGTCCGATCTGGTGCGAGGCCGAGAGCATCCTTCACGACTTCTTCGACTCCGTCACCCTCTACCAGGTGGTTGTCGAGAAGCGTTGCCCCATGCTCGTGCCGGGGCATCAGTTCGTGGCCCTCACGCCCGAAGAGCGACAGGCCATGCTGGAGAAGTAGCGCCATCCTGGGAGACGATGCCTAGAAGCCCGAGGGGAGGCGGTTCGCCTTGCGGACCGCCTTCTGGTCATTGGCGCGGGCGGCAGGTACAATCACTCTCATGAAGCGCGATTCGACCAACATATCCGCTACCGACGCTGCCCCACGGGACGGGTTGACCAGCGAGAGCCTTGCGGCATTCAGGCGCAAGGTGCTCTCGCTTGGCGCGGAGCTCTACCGCGACCTGCCGTGGCGCCGCACGCGCGACCCGTACGAGATCTGGCTGAGCGAGGTCATGCTGCAGCAGACGCAGGTCAGCCGCGTGGACGGGCGCTGGCAGCGCTGGCTCGAGCGCTTCCCGTCGGTGGACGCGCTGGCGGCGGCCGATGCGGCCGACGTGCTCGAGGAGTGGCAGGGCATGGGCTACAACCGCCGGGCGCTCTCGCTGCTGCGCGCAGCGCAGGAGGTCTCCGAGACGGGCGGCGGCATGCCGAGTGACTTCGACCGCCTCGTGGCACTGCCGGGAATTGGCCCTGCGACCGCCGCGGGCATCCGCGCCTTCGCCTTTGACCTGCCCGGCGTGTACCTCGAGACCAACGTGCGCACGGTCTTTCTGCACGAGCTCTATCCCGAGGCGGAGCGCGTTCCCGACCGCGAGCTGGTGCCGCTCGTGGAGGCGTGCTGCCCCGCGGACGCGCACGACCCTGCCGATGACCCGCGTACCTGGTATTACGCGCTGCTCGACTATGGCGCCTGGCTCAAGAAGACCGTGCCCAACCCGTCGCGCCGCTCGGCCACGCACGTGCGGCAGGCGCGCTTCGAGGGGTCGCATCGGCAGAAGCGCGCAGAGCTCCTGCGGGTGCTGCTAGCGCACAGGGGAGAGCCCGTCTCGCTTGAGGTGCTCGTGGCCGAGCTTTCGGCGGTGGAGCTCGAAGCGGGGCGTGCGGAGGTCAGTGCGGGGGACGTGGCCGACCTCGTCCAGGAGCTGGAGCGCGAGGGCTTCTGTCGGGCGGACGGCGCGGGCTGGGTGGCATAGGGCGGCCTTGGGTGCTTCCTCATGCGGGCAAGGCCGGCTGCCCGTAACATCGCTGGTTGCAGGTCACTTTGTATAGTTCCGACAGGCCATCTACCTGCAGCGCATTGCCAAGGGTCATAGATGTGGGCGCGTTTGTATGACGTTGCCACTGCTGGGGGAACATCTAGCGCATCGCGATTCGAGCGGGTAGAATGGTAGCGCTGGTCGGGGGACCAGACATGTTTGTACGTATTGCCATCTAGCGAGAGGAGTTCCACATGGCAGTTGATTTCGAGAGCTCGAAGACCAAGAAGAACCTCGAGTATGCCTTCGCAGGCGAGTCTCAGGCCCACACCAAGTATCAGTACTATGCGAGCCAGGCCAAGAAGGATGGCTTCGTGCAGATTCAGGAGATCTTCCTGGAGACCTCCCGCAACGAGAAGGAGCACGCGAAGCTCTGGTTCAAGTACCTGCACGACGGTGCCGTGCCCGACACCCTGACCAACCTGCTTGACGCCGCCGACGGCGAGAACGGCGAGTGGACCGACATGTACGCCCGCTTCGAGGCTGAGGCCAAGGAAGAGGGCTTCGCTGAGATTGCCGCCAAGTTCAAGATGGTCGGCGCCATCGAGAAGGCTCACGAGGAGCGCTATCGCAAGCTCGCCGCGAGCGTTGAGAAGGGCGACGTCTTCGAGCGCGAGGGCGTGAAGGTCTGGAAGTGCATCAACTGCGGTCACCTGCACGTCGGCGCCAAGGCCCCCAAGGTCTGCCCGGTCTGCAACCACCCGCAGAGCTACTTCGAGGAGCAGGCGATCAACTACTAAGTTTTTCGCACATAGCTGAGCGCGAGGCGCCCGCCACAAGTCCGTGGCGGGCGCCTTCTTGTGGCGTGGACAAAGGGGATACTCCCTTTTGTCTACGTTACCAAACGGGAAACTTGTGGGGTAAATAGAAGTAATTTGCTAGGATTAGTGTATGAAGAAGAAGCACATATATAACCGTCTGATCTGCATGGGTCTGTTCATGCGCAAGCCCGGGCTCGCTTTGAGCTAGGGCACCTCGCTTCATCCCTAGTCTGAGTCCGGGCGTTACGCGCCCATACGTGAGGCAAGCACATACCAAATCGCGAGGCGCTGGCCGGAAGGCCGGCGTCTTTTCTCATGCAGAGAGGACCAGCCATGTCATTCGAACTCAACCCTGCCTTTGCCACTGACCCCGCCAGCCACTTCGATACCCTGCAGGTCCATGCAGGACTCGCCCCCGACCCGACCACCGGCGCCTCGAGCCTGCCCATCTATGCCACCGCGGCCTGGCAGTTCGACGACGCCGAGGACGCGGCCGCCAAGTTCGCGCTCAGCCGCCCGGGCAACGTCTACAGCCGCCTCACCAACTCCACGACCGACGCCATTGCCGCGCGCGTAGCCGCCATCGAGGGCGCAGCAGCCGCCGTTGCCGTGGCGTCGGGCCACGCGGCCGAGATTCTGGCCTTCACCAACATCGCGCGTGCGGGCGACCACATCGTCGCCTCCGACTCACTCTATGGGGGTACGTGGAACATCCTGTTGCACACCCTCGCTGACCTGGGGATTTCGACCACCTTCGTGAAGAACAACGATATCGATGCCTTCGTGGCGGCCACCAGGGCGAACACGAAGCTCTGGTACGTGGAGACCATTGGCAACCCGCTCGTGGACGTGGCTGACGTGCCTGCGCTGGCCGAAGCCGCCCGAAGCCTCGACCTGCCGTTGATCGTGGACAACACGTTTGCGACGCCCTACGTCTACCGCCCGGCTGAGGACGGTGCGGCCGTGGTCATCGAGAGCCTCACCAAGTGGCTCGGCGGCCATGGGGCCACGATTGGCGGTGCGGTGATTGACGCGGGTGCCTTCGACTGGGCGGCAGTGCCGGGCAAGTTCCCCACGTTGACCGAGCCCGACGAGTCCTACCACGGCGCCGTCTGGACGCAGGCAGCGCCTGCCGCTCCCTTTGCCACGCGCGTGCTCGCCCAGCGTCTGCGCGACCTCGGGCCGACGCTTTCGCCCTATGCTGCCCAGCTCATCGGCTTGGGCATCGAGACGCTCAGCCTGCGCGTGCAGCGCCACTGCGACAACGCGCTGGCCGTGGCGCGGTTCCTCGAGGGGCATCCCAAGGTGTCGTGGGTGCGCTATCCCGGTCTGGAGAACGATCCGTCCCACGAGCTGGCGAGCCGCCTCTTCCACCACGGCGCGTACGGCGGCGTGGTGGTCTTCGGCACCAAGGCCGGGCGCCAGGGCGGCCTCGAGGTCATCAACAACGTCAAGCTTCACACGCTGCTTGCCAACGTGGGCGATGCGAAGAGCCTGATCATCCATCCAGCGTCGACCACGCACTCCCAGCTCACGGCAGAGCAGCTTGAGGCCGCGCACCTCTCCGAGGACCTCATCCGCCTCTCGGTGGGCATCGAGAACGTGGAGGACATCATCTCTGACCTCGACCAGGCGCTGGCGAAGATCTAGGTGCTGCAACGTTTGCCCCTCGCGCCGGGGTGGACATTAGGGATACTCCCTTTTGTCCACCCCGGCGTGCTGTGGACAAAGGGGAGTATCCCTTTTGTACCAGCGTGGACAAAGGGGAGTATCCCTTTTGTCCACCCCGTCGCGCGGACCCCGTGCGCTACCTGCACAGATTGGTTAAGCGTCTGCGGACGGGCGGCGCTTCGTGCTATGCTCAATCCCACGCTAAGAGAAAGGGCCACCATGCGCATTTCCGAGATTCTTGCCAAGAAGCAGACCTTCTCCTTCGAGATCTTCCCGCCGAAGGGCGACATGCCCGTGCAGGAGGCCCTCGAGCTCTGCAGCAAGCTCGCCCTCAATGAACCTGACTTCATCTCGGTTACCTATTCGGCCGGCGGCTCGGCGAACTCCGACAACACCTCCGCCATCGCGGGCGTGCTTGCCGAAGACCTAAACCTCAACCCCATGGCGCACCTCACCTGCCTCGATGCCACCAAGGCGGACGTCGACTCCTACCTCGATGCCCTCAAGCAGCGCGGCGTGGACAACGTGCTCGCCCTGCGCGGCGACCCGATGCCCGGCAAACAGCACAAGGACTTCACCTACGCCTCTGACCTCATCAGCTACATCAAGAGCACCTCGCCCGAGCTCGCCGTGGGCGCGGCCTGCTACCTCGAGGGCCACATCGAGTGCGAGGACTTCGCCACCTCGATCGAGCACCTCAAGATCAAGGCGGACGCCGGCGCCGACTTCTTCGTCTCCCAGCTCTTCTTCGAGAACGAGCTCTTCCTGCGCTTCCGCGAGGCCTGCGACCGCGCGCGCATCAAGACCCCCATCTGCCTGGGCATCATGCCCTTCACCAGCGTGAAGCAGATCCAGCGCATGGCGTTCACCTGCGGCGCGTCCATTCCCGCCACGGTCATCAAGCGCCTCGCGGCGGCGGGCGACGACCCGATGGCCCAGCGCATCGCGGGCGTCCGCTACGCCTGCGAGCAGCTGAGGGGCCTTGCGGCCGAGGGCGTCGACGGCCTGCATGTGTACGTCATGAACCGCCCCGACGTGGCGAATGCCACCCACGACGTGCTGGTGGACTGCGGGTATCTGCCGGCCTAGCGCTGACAGGGGAGTGGTCATCATGGCGAGCTATGCCACGGCGCCCGAGCTGGGACGCTACGCCATCCGCAGCGTTGACCGCGCCGAGGTCCTGCGCTACCTCGGCTACCTAGGCCATGAGGTGGCGCCGGGCTTTGACGAGGAACTCGACGCGCGCATCGACCGCGTGATAGCCCGCTGTGTGGACGTGAGCCAGCCCGCGGGCATGGTGCGCGTGTTCGACATCGCCGCCGCGGGGACGGCCGACGAGCCACCCGTGCTGGCGGGCACCACGCTACGGCTCTCGGGCCACGACATCTCCGCGCACCTTCGGGGAGCCCGCGCGGTCGCGCTCATGAGCGTGACGCTGGGGCTTGCCAACGAGCGCGAGCTGCTGCGCCTGTCGCTCACGAGCCCGCTTGACCAGGCTATCTTCGACGCTGCGGGCTCGGCCCTCGTGGAGCGTGCGGCAGACGCTGCCGAGGCGCGCATCATCGCGCTCGCGGCCGAGCGCGGCCTCTACGCCAACGACCGCTATGCGCCCGGCTATGGCGACCTCGGCCTCGAGGTGCAGCCGGCCCTGCTCGAGAGCCTGAACGCCCCCAAGCTCTTGGGCGTGAGCCTCACCCCGTCGAACATGCTCGTGCCAACCAAGAGCGAGACTGCCATACTGGGATTGTTCGACGAGCTGCAGGAACACCGCGAGGACCGCCTCTGCAACGTGTGCGCCTGCCGCGAGTTCTGCACCATCCGCACGCAAGGGAGGACCTGCCGTGGATAAGACCAACGTTTCCGCAGCCGCGCCGGCCGTGGCGCTGCCCACCACGACGCCCGCCGGCCATCGCTGGCAGCGCGAGCTACGCTTCGCTGACGAGCACCTGGCCGCCGCCTTTCGTGGCGAGGAGCCGCTGCTTTTGGACGGCGGCATGGGCACGCAGCTGCAGGCGCGCGGCCTGGCGGCGGGCGAGACGCCCGAGCTGCTCTGCCTCTCCAACCCTGCGGAGATTACCGAGATCCACGCCGCCTACGTTGCCGCAGGTAGCGAGGCCGTGACCACCAACACCTTCGGCGCGAACCGCATCAAGCTCGCGGCCGCGCCCGTGACGGCCAAGCTGCCTGGCTCCGAGGCGCGCTTCGAGGCCGCCGCGCCCAGCGTCGACCAGATCTTCGCCGCGGCCATCGCCTGCGCCCGCGCCGCCGGCCCGCGCTACGTGGCCGCCGACATCGGCCCCACGGGCGCGCTGCTCAAGCCGCTCGGCACCATGGGCTTCGACGAGGCCTACGACCTCTTCGCCGAGCAGGCGCTGGCCGCGGAGCGTCACGGCGCCGACCTCGTGATCATCGAGACCATGGCCGACCTCGCCGAGATGAAGGCGGCCCTGCTCGCCGTGCGCGAGAACACGAGTCTGCCCGTCATCTGCACGATGACCTTCGGCGAGGACGGGCGCACCTTCCTCGGCACGACGCCCGAGGTTGCCGCTACGGCGCTTTCGGCGCTTGGCGCCAACGCGGTGGGCATCAACTGCAGCTTGGGCCCAGCGGACATCGCGCCTCTGGTGCAGCGCATGATCGCGTGGTCGCGCGTGCCGGTGGTGGCCCAGGCCAATGCGGGCCTTCCCCAGCTGCATGACGGCGTGACCAGCTATTCCATCGGCCCCGAGGAATACGTGGCAGCCTTGGAGGGCATGGTTGCGGGCGGCGTGAGCATCATCGGCGGCTGCTGTGGCACCACGCCGGGCCACATCGCGGAGGAGCGCGGGCTCATCGCGCGCGTGGGCTCTGCCATGAAGGCCCAGCTGCCTGGCGAGCTGCCCTTCACCGTGGCGTCGGCGCAGCGCCTCATGTCCCTGCCCATGGGGCATGTGGGCGTCATCGGCGAGCGCATCAACCCCACGGGCAAGAAGCGCCTCAAGGAGGCCCTGCGCTCGGGCAACCTCGACTACGTGCTGCGCGAGGCCATCTCGCAGGACGAGGCGGGCGCACAGATCCTCGACATCAACGCGGGCCTGCCCGAGATCGACGAGCGCGTGATGCTCGGGCGCCTCGTGAACGAGGTCTCCGGCGTCACGACGCTCCCGCTGCAGGTGGACTCCGCCGACGCCGACGCCGTCGAGGCCGTCGTGCGGCCCTATGCGGGCAAGCCGATGATCAACTCGGTCAACGGCAAGCGCGAGTCGCTCGAGGCCATCGTGCCCATCGCCAAGCACTACGGCTGCGCGCTCGTGGGCCTGTGCATCGACGAGGGCGGCATCCCCGAGACGGCCGAGGGGCGCCTTGCGGTCGCGCGCCGCATCGTGGCCACGACCGACGCGGCGGGCATCCCGCGCGAGGACGTGGCGATTGACTGCCTCACCATGGCCGTCTCCACCAACCAGCTCGCGGGCCGCGCCATCCTGGACGCCATCCGCCTGGTGAAGGCCGAGCTGCCGGGCGTGCGCACCGTGCTCGGCGTGAGCAACATCTCCTTCGGCCTGCCGTACCGCCCGCTGCTCAACGCCACGTTCCTGACGGCGGCCTTCTCGGTCGGGCTCGACCTCGCCATCATCAATCCGCTCGACGAGCGTCTCGCTGACGCCGTTGCCGCCTGGCGCGTCTTCAACGGCGAGGACGACCACGAGAACTCCTATGTGCAGGTCTATGCCGAGCGTGCCGCGCGCGAGAAGGAGGCCGCGAAGGCCGCTGCCGCGCCCGCGGTGCCTGACGGCGTGTGGCTGCACTTCTCTGACGACAGCTGGCGCCAGTTCGGGCAGGCTGCGGGTACGACGGCTCCGCCCGAGGCGGGTGCGGCCCCTTTCGCAGCTGAGGCAGGGGCTGCTGCGCCGGCGGCATCTGCCGCGGACGCTCTGAGCGGCGCTGAGCCCGCCGTGCGCGAGCTGCACGACCTCGTGCTGGCGGGACGCTCAGGCCCTGTGCCTGAGGTGGTGCGCACGCTCTTGGCCACGCACGACGCGATGTTCGTGATTGACGAGGTGCTGATTCCCGCGCTCGACGAGGTGGGCGGCAAGTTCGAGGCGGGCACCTTCTTCCTGCCGCAGCTCATGGCCAGTGCCGAGGCCGCCAAGGCGGGTTTTGAGGAGATTCGCGCTTCGAGCGACAACGCCGACGTGGCCTCCAAAGGCAAGATCGCGCTCGCGACCGTGAAGGGCGACATCCACGACATCGGCAAGAACATCGTGCGCATGCTGCTCGAGAATTACGGCTACGAGGTGGTTGACCTCGGGCGCGACGTGGACCCGCAGGCCTTCGTGGACACCGTGGTGGAGCAGAACATCCGCCTCGCGGGCCTTTCGGCGCTCATGACCACGACGGTGCCCGCCATGGGCGAGACCATCAAGCTGCTGCGCGAGCAGGCGCCGTGGTGCAAGGTCATCGTGGGCGGCGCGGTGCTCAACCCCGAGTACGCGGAGATGGTCGGCGCGGACTTCTATGCCAAGGACGCCAACGAGTCTGCGCGCATCGCGGGCGAAGTGCTCGGCTAGGGCTGGGCTCGCCCACGCTAGCTGCGGTGACCGTTCTCATCCCTGATAACGAATCGCGGGGTCCGCATTGCGGGCCCCCACTGCTATGCCGTTAGGTGCCAGGTTCTACTTGTCGGCGGCCTTCTTGGTGGCGCGGCGTTTGCGCGGCGGCTTGGGGTTGCCGTCCGCCTTGAACGCGGACGGACACAGGTCCACCAGCGGGCATCCCTCGCACTTGGGACGCTGGGCGCTGCAGGTGTCGCGGCCGAAGTGGATCCACTGCTCGTTGACGGGGCCCCAGAGCTCCTGAGGGAGCAGCTTGAGCAGGTCCTGCTCGCACTGCAGCGGCGTGGGCGCGTTGCTGAAGCGCATGCGGCGCGAGATGCGGTAGACGTGGGTGTCCACCGCGATGCCGTCGACGATGCCGAAGCCCTTGTTGAGCACGATGTTGGCGGTCTTGCGGCCCACGCCCGGCAGGCGCGTGAGCTCTTCCATGGTCTGCGGGACCTCGCCGCCGTAGTCGGAGACGATCATCTGCGAGGCCTCGACGCAATGCAGCGACTTGGCGCGGAAGAAGCCGATGGTGCGGATGACCTCGGCAATCTCGGCGGGATCAGCCTGCGCCATGGCCTCGGCCGTGGGCCAGCGCCGGAAGAGCTCGGGCGTGACCTTGTTGACGGCGGCGTCGGTGGTCTGCGCGGAGAGCAGCACGCAGATGACCAGCGTGAAGGGATCGTGGTAGTCGAGCGCGCTTTCCACGGCGGGGTAGAGCTCACCCATTCTGCGGCACATCTCGACCGCGCGCTCGCGCTTTGCTCGCTTCGATTCCCTTGGCATAATCCCTCCTACCTGCGGTTGTTTGCTCTCCAGTATACGGTTCCGTGGGGCAGATGCGTGCCTCGCTTGCCTTTGGAGATTGGAGATGGGACGGGGATGCCTGTGCAGGGGCTGCTTGGAATCGCAATCCGCAGCCAGTTTGCTCTCACCTGGCAAGTTTTGGTTCCTGCGGGAGCCCGCATGCCCATAGTGCGCATCGCGGCCCCCCTTCCCGTTCCGCGCGCGTTCCAGCCAGCCGAGCCCCTCGCGGCCCCCTTCCCGTGCAGTGCAAGGACATCCGCGAAAACTCGCCCGCGGTAAGGGCGCATATATGTATCTCTTTCGCTCGAGAGACGAAACTGGGCTGGGAATCCTGCGGTTTTGCGAGCGAAAAACGGCGTAGTCGCCAAACCAGCGCTTTCACATACATATATCCGCCCTTACCGCGGGCGAGTTCTCGCAATGCCGCCTCGCTAACGTATTACTTGCGCCATCCCACTGCCCTTTCGTCTTCTGCATGAAAAATTGCACACTGCCATAGGCTCGCAATCAGGGCTTTTCTACCTGTCTGCACGAATCTGCTGCAGACAACCGTTTCTCGCACAATTCTGTGCAGATTTGCCCAGCTCAAAGGCTAAAAATCCATCAATCCCCTACGTATTCCACGGCGCTGAAGCTGATAGAATTGCGTTCCCGTTGGTCTTGCGATTAGTGGTTGGTGCGGAGGGAGGGTTGATGAACGTCTTTCATTCCGAGGGCGATTCGCTGGCGTGGTGGCGTTCCGATGCGCCGTACTTTGGCCGTGAGGTCTGCGCGTCACCGTGCCCCCTGACCGAGCTGAGCGAGTATGCTCGCTCGCTCCGCGACGTGAACGACTCGAGAAGCTCTTGGTTTAGCAGCGGCGACATGACGGGCCTCCTTGTGCCTACCAGCTGCACTAACCGCAATTCGTCCCATCTCACATTCCACAAGGTGGGGTTCGAATTGCCCGCGAGCTCCCTGTATGAAATTGGCAAGAGCGAGTTCGTATGTAGCCCTGAGCTCATCTTCTTCTTGATGGCATCCAAGAGGTCGTTCCATGAGCTGGTGTGCCTCGGCATGGAGCTCTGTGGCTGTTATTCATGTAGGTCGGACGATGGTATTGTGGAGCACGATCCCATAACCACGAAGGCGGACATCCTTGCGTTTCTCAATGAGGTGGCAGGACAGCGGTTTGCGCGCAAGGCGCGCCACGCCGCCGAGCACCTGTGCGACGGGTCTCGCTCGCCACGCGAGACTGACCTCTACATGATGCTTTGCCTACCTTCGAAACTCGGAGGGTTTGGCCTGTCCGGTGCCGAGCTCAATCGAACCCTAACCGTTAGCCCGCGCGCAGCTTCGCAGACAGGAATGGAGTCCATCACGCCCGACCTGAGCTGGATCAAAGCGAAGGTGGCTGCGGAGTACGAGAGCAGCGAGTGGCATTCGCCGAGCCTGTGGGACGTCAGCGAGCTATCGCGCACGATGCATATCAGAAACCAGATCGCGGTCGACTCGGCGCGCCGCAGGACGTACGAAGCGATGGGGTTCTTCGTTATCACTGTGACGAATGACGAGTTCAACAGCTTCGACGAGGTAACGCGGATTGCCACAACCATTTCGCGCCATCTAGGAAAACATGGCCTTCGCAAAGACAGCCGACTAATGTGGCGCAGGCAGGAGCTCCATGAGTGGCTGAAGGTTCCGCTGGGTTCCCGAGGGAAGGCACCGACAATCTGACGTTCTGCGGTTCGTACGATGTGGTGAGTGTGGCCGGTGAGCCGCATTCGCCTGCAAATCGGGCGGGATTCTCTTGGCAGGGTGAACTCGCCCGCGTTAAGGGCTGATATATGTATGTGAAAGCGCTGGTTTCGCGACTACGCCGATTTTTACTCGCAAAACCGCAGGATTCCTGGCTCGGTTTTGGCTCCCGACCGAAAGGGATACATATATCCGTCCTTACCGCGGGCGAATCTTTCTTGGAAGGGCTTTGCGTGCTCCGAAAGCAATCAATCTGGCGTTCTCGTCTCCGAACCGTGAAATGATGGATGGCCCATGGCAATAGTGGACAGCGGTTCGTGGGATGGCGCGCCGGCCTGTCGCACCGCAGCCGCGGGATGGTGGGCCAGGCGGTCGCGCCGCAGCTGAGGGAGAGCGGGCCGGCGCGCCGCGCCGCAGCCGCGGGATGGTGGGCCAGGCGGTCGTGCCGCAGCTGAGGGGGGGCAGGCCGGCGCGCCGCGGCCTCGGCCGCGGGAGAGCACCTCGACAGAAGTGGCGGCAAGCGTACTCAGGGGCGAAAGCCCGCTTCCCACGGGTCCAGCCAACAGGTGCCTGAACCCCTATAATCCGCTTGGTTCCAATACGTAGGTCGCGGTCTGCAGGTCGAGAGAGCCG
>CACYAX010000030.1 GCA_902772435.1 uncultured Coriobacteriaceae bacterium
GCCTCGAGCAGGGTCTCCACGCTGCGGAATCCCCAGGTGACGGCAACGCAGTCGAGGTGCGCCGCGGCGGCGGTCGCCACGTCCACCTCGGAGTCGCCGATGTAGACGGCGTCGCAGGGGGCGACCTGCAGGTGCGCAAGCGCGGCATTGACCGTGTCCGGCGCGGGCTTGCGCCGGATGCCCTCGCGCTCGCCCACGGCGAAGTCGAAGGCACCGTCGAAGTACTGCTCGACGAGGGCCTGTACGGCGAAGTCCCCCTTGTTGGACACAACGGCGCAGCTCACGCCGCGTGCGTGCAGCTTGGTGATGAGCTCCATGATGCCGGGGTAGGGGGCGGTGTGGTCCGCCGCGTGGTCGTTGTAGTGCGCGCAGAAGGTGTCGTAGACCTCCTTCTGCGTCTCGGCGCTCGTGCTGGCCGGCACGGCGAGGCGTATGAGGTTGGCGATGCCGTTGCCCACGAACTGCCGCACCTCGTCGGTGCGCCGCGCGGGAAACCCGAAGGCGGCGAGGGCATAGTTGGTGGAGATGGCGAGGTCGTCAAGGGTGTTGAGCAGCGTGCCATCCATATCAAAGATCGCGGCCTTATATGCCATGGGTCCCTCCTCGTGGTCTGCTAGATGAGCGTAGCACTCTTTGGCGCCCCGACTTCTGGGCGATTGATGGGCTTCTTTCGCAAACGTGTCTGGGCGTGCGGTTTTGCCGCGCCCGTAGTACACTTTTCTATCGCGTGCCAGCAGGTGCCGTCTACATCTGCCGGCCGTCTGTAAGCGCGCCGCCCGTACCGGCACGGGGCGGCACAGACGAAAGGATACGAGCATGCCCATAGACTCCCACTCCCTTCACACCCATACCTGCGGCGAGCTCCGCGCGAGCGACATCGGCCAGACCGTCACGCTTACGGGTTGGGTCTGGCATCGCCGCGACCACGGTGGTCTCATCTTCATCGACCTGCGCGACCGCGAGGGCCTGACGCAGATCTCCTTCGACCCCGACGTCTCCGGCGAAGCCTTCACCTCCGCCGAGACCGTGCGCCCCGAGTGGCCGATCAAGGTCACGGGCACGGTGAGCCCGCGCCCGGAGGGCCAGGCCAACCGCAACCTCGCCACGGGCGAGATCGAGGTCATCGCCTCCGCCATCGAGGTGCTCAACACCTCCAAGGTCCCGCCGTTCCAGATCGAGGACGTGCTGGAGAGCTCCGAGGACCTGCGCCTGCGCTATCGCTACCTTGACCTGCGCCGTCCCAAGATGATGGCCAACATGCGCCTGCGCTCCGACTTCACCTTCGCGATCCGCCAGGCCCTGCACGACCGCCTCTTCATGGAGGTCGAGACGCCGGCGCTCTTCAAGTCGACGCCCGAGGGCGCCCGCGACTTCCTCGTGCCGAGCCGTACCCAGCCCGGCCACTTCTACGCGCTGCCGCAGTCCCCGCAGCTCCTCAAGCAGCTGCTCATGATCAGCGGCGTCGAGCGTTACTACCAGGTCGCCAAATGCTTCCGCGACGAGGACCTGCGCGCCGACCGCCAGCCCGAGTTCACGCAGGTGGACGTCGAGATGGCCTTCGTGAGCCAGGACGACGTGATGAACGCCCTCGAGGACGTGCTCAAGGACGCCTTCGCCAAGGTGGGCGTCGACATGCCCACGCCGCTGCGCCGCATGCCCTACTGGGAGGCCATGGACACCTACGGCTCCGACAAGCCCGACACCCGCTTGGGGATGGAGATCCACGACGTGACCCCGGTCTTCGCGTCGTCCAAGTTCAAGCTCTTCGCGAGCGCCGCCACGACCGAGGGCATGTACATCAAGGCCATCAACGCCAAGGGTGCTGGCACCTGGGCCCGCTCCAAGATCGACAAGCTCTCGGGCGTTGCTGCCGAGTTTGGTGCCAAGGGCCTTGCCTATGTGGCGTTCCGCGCCGACGGCTCCGTCACCAGCCCCATCGTGAAGTTCTTCTCTGACGAGGAGATGGCGGGCCTGCGCAGCGAGATGGCCGTGGAACCCGGCGACCTCGTGCTGTTCGCCGTGGGCACGCGCCTCGAGGCTGACGAGATCCTGGGCGGCATGCGCAACCACATGGCAGGCGAGCTGGGCATCGAGCGCGCGGGCCACGACTTCCTCTGGGTCGTCGACTTCCCGCTCTTCCACTGGGATGACGAGAACGAGCGCTTCGCGTCTGAGCACCAGCCCTTCACGCAGCCCGAGGAGAGCCAGATCGAGCTGCTCTCGAGCGAGGACCGTGACGCCGTGCTGTCCATCGGGTCGCACACCTATGACTTCGTCATGGACGGCTACGAGGCCGGTGGCGGCGGTATGCGTATCCATAACGCTGCCCTCCAGATGCAGATCCTCAAGCTTCTCGGCTTTGACGAGGAGGGTGCGCGCGAGCAGTTCGGCTTCCTCATGGACGCCCTTGAGTATGGTGCGCCTCCCATGGGCGGCTTCGCGCTCGGCCTCGACCGCGTGTGCATGCTGCTTGCCGGCGCGGACTCCATCCGCGAGGTCATGGCGTTCCCCAAGACGACGAGCGGCTCCGACCTCATGAGCTCTGCTCCGAGCGCGGTTTCCGAGCGTCAGCTGACGGACGTCTCGCTGAAGCTCCTGTAGGACGAGGGGATTCGCCCCTGTTCCCCAGCATAGCCGTAGAATGGCGCTCGCCTCGGCGGGCGCCATTTTCGTATGCTTCTAGTTCAGGGCAACCGTTGCCTCACCGGTCTTTGTTGGCACGAATGCCTCATTGCGGGATGCTCCGTGTGCTGAATGAGTCCGATTGGCTCATTCAGAGGTCTTTGGTGAGATTTCGCCCGAGATAGCGGCTTATGTTCGTACTTTTTTGGGCGATAGTTCAAAAGAAGGTTCGAATCAACCACATAATCGCAGCTCGCTGGGAGCTTTTTGCTAAAGGTAGGCAATAAAGTACGAACATGAGGCGTTATCTCGGGCGAATGTGGCGAGAGGCGGCGATTATCGGCACAATGCGCTCGCAGCGCAAAGTGCGTTCAGTCTCTCGCATGTGGGCTGCTGCGTAGCTAGCCAAAGCCATCCAAAAGGCCACCCCGAACGAACGCAGGTTACGATGGTGACGCGCCACTATGCGCGGAGTCGGGCTAAGCCCTAGTCCGCCTGCTTCCTCCCCGTGCGCACGAGCAGGTAGAGTACGAGCAGCGCTCCGAGCAGGATGGCCATGGCACCGAAGTAGGACCAGACGGCCCCCATGAAGCCGACGAGGCGCACGAGCACGATCGACGCAACCGTGATGAGGGCCGTGACCACGAGGTAGATGCGCGTGGCCAGCGCCTGCTGACGCAGCACGGTGATTACCTGGTAAAGGAAGTCGATGATGCGCGTCATGCCGCCCGCGATGATCATCAGGTACTGGGCGGTGCGGTACGCCTCGAAGTCGGTTGCGTAGAGCAGGCTGTTCAGGGGCACGGCGAGCCACTTGGCGAAGGCGAGCCCGGCCAGCGTAATCAGCACGCTGACGACGAGCATGGCGACGACGATGAGGTCGAAGCGGGCGCGCTTGTTCGTGTCGGCCCAGATGTTGGCGAGGCGCACGAGCTGCGGGCGATACACGAATCCCACGACCATGAGGATGGCCTGCGCCGGGAAGTAGATGGCCGAGAAGACGACCTGCGACTCATAGGGGAGCACGCCCTCCATGGCGTACTTGGGAATGGCCTCAATGAGCGCGAAGAGGAAGAGCGCCAGAAACGCGGGGAAGCACTCGGTGAAGAGCTCGTGGATCTCGATCATGCGTGCCGGACGGGGCGTGTCGGTCTCGAGGCGCGTAAGCGGTATGGTGAGCAGGAAGAGCGTGAGGATGCCGGCGATGGCCAGCGCGATGGAGGCGTGGACCAGGCTCCGCGTGAGCACGAGCAGCACCGTGAAGCACAGGACGGCGAACGCGGAGCGCACGGCCTGTGAGATGCCCGCGAGATAGAGCTTGTCGGCCTGTTGGAGGCGGCCCTCATAGACGTCGGCGAGCGCGTCGACGGCGCGGAACCCGTAGGCACCCGCGCTGATGAGCACCATCTCCTGGCTGTAGCCGTGGAGGGCGCAGAAGCCAAACCCGCACAGGAGCATGAGCAGGCAGGTCAGCAGGCGTTGGATGCGATAGGAGGCGAAGGAGTGCATCTCGTCGATGTCGGAGACCTGGAAGGTCTTGACGCCGTAGTTGCCGAGATAGAGCAGCAGCGTGGCCGTGGTGAAGGCCATGTTGAACTTACCAGCCTCCTCGGGGCCGATGACCTGCGTCGACACGATCGTGAGAATGGGGAACAGGGCGCCCCAGCAGACCGATCCGAGCGTGTTGAGCAGGTAGTCGCTGCCGCGGCGACCAGAATCGTAGAGCTGGGCCTGGGTGTCCCAGTTCCCGCCGAAGACGGTGGAGAAGAGACGCTCCCACCAGCTGTTGATGATGTCGCGAAGGAAATGGAAACGCCGGCTGCGGGGGCGTTGGGAACGCGTGCGCTGCCCCTTTGCCCTGCGTCTGCGCTTGCCCGTCTTGGGCTTGGCGCCGGCCGCGGCTCCGGTCCTCGCGCGGTTGGGAAGCTGGCTACCGCTGCTCGGGGTGAGGAAGTCGGGCGTGGCGCCAGGCTCCGGCAGGTTGGCCTCAGGCTCCGGCAGGCTCGACTCGGGTTCTGGCAGATCAACCCCAGTCTCTGCCAGACCGGCTTCGGGCCGCGACGAAAAGTGAGCTTCGGGCGCTTCCTGCGGTTCAGGGGCATCGTACGGCTCTGGCATATCGGGCGTGCTCGGCAGCTCTTGCATGGTACCCCCCACGGTTGCGTCTATAACATCCTAGTCTATCGCATGGCAATGCTCCTGGTTGTGAGGCGCATGTTACAGCGCGTCGCACCGGGCGGTGCCACACTACGGAAGCTGGGGCATCGCCTATGACGATGCCCCAGCTCAGAGGTCAAAATGCGAAGCGGGCCGATAAGCCGGGTTCTGTCGTGGGCGGCCATTTATCTACTGACGCTGTCTCCAGCGCCCTCTAGCGCGCTACCCGAGCGCAGTGCGGGCCACACCATGGCGCTCCTATATGCGTTTGCTCCGGAAGGGGCTTGCCAAGCCACCCTGTTGCCAGGATGCTGGTGGTCTCTTACACCACCGTTTCAGCTTTTCTCTCACCCGCCGAGGCGGGCAGCGGGAGTCTTCTTTTCTGCGGCGCTTTCCGTCGGGTCACCCCGCCAGGCCGTTAACCTGCTTCCTGCCCTGTGGAGCCCGGACTTTCCTCATGACGTCACAGGGACGCCCCGCGGTCGCCTGGCCCACTTCGCGCGTGCCATTGTAGCACGTAATGAAACGCTTCATGCAAAAGGCGGACTACCTGCGTGCAGGCAGCCCGCCTTTCGTGGAAGGTCGTAGCTGGGCGCTAGTTGGCGCTGCCCAGCGCGTCGCCCGCGTACGGGACGTAGTGGTAGTCAGTGCCATCGCCCTTCCAGGGCTCTGCCTTGAGGGGGATGAGGGACAGGACAGCGCCCGTCACGATGACCGCAGCGATGAAATAAAAGACCGACATCTTCGCTCCTCTCTTGTGTGAAACACAATGGAAATATTTCTTGGCTCTAGTGTAACACGTTCGAAATAGTCCACAAGAGATTTTAGCAAGAAATTTTGGCGTAAAACGGACAATCTTATGCGTCTTTGCCGGAGGTGTTCGTGTGCCGGAAGCGTTGCAACGCGATCGACCGTACGGCCACGGGAAGAGGCGGGTGACAGATGACGTTGCGTAGGATTGCAGCGTGGCGAACGCTCTCGTTGACCACGCTCAGCCACGCGGGAGGGGAAGGAGGATTGCGGGCGAGCCCGCGGCTAGCTCTGGATCTTGGGCATCGATACGAAAGATCTTGGGACCCCATGGGTGCGCGTTCCCCTCCGATAGCATAATTCAAGCTCAGAGCAGGTGAAAGAGCATGGGAATGGCGTGGGGCAAAGAACTGATGCCCCACGGCGGGGGCCGCATCCTCATGCGCTGCGTCGCGCGGGCCCAGTTGGGGAGGGGAGCTATCGTTCACTGAGGTGAGGTCTGCACTACCGAAACAGCTTGTCCGGATGTGTCAGGGTCCAAAACGTCTCAAGCTGACACCGATCTGGCGTCCTTGATGGTATGGGAAGACGCCGCGAGCATAAGCTGCCCAGACAGTTGCACGAGTTTAGTATATATCTACTAAGATATGCAATATATGAGGGGAATCAAAGCAGTAATGTGCGAATTGACCCAAGAAGGCTTTGCCTGTCGTTTAGGGCTCCGCAATCCAGCGTGACGTCGCGTTTCGTGCGACGCGGATGGTTCGAAGCATGATGCAAGGCCCAAGCGGCTCCCAAGGAGCTGCCGAAGGCTGAGCGCCTGGCTTGTTGGGTCGTGGTACGGCGCATGGTCGCTTCTCTGTCTGTACGTGACGGGTGTCTTGCGTTCGATCACTCGTCGCATCGTCCGCATCTTCCACCCTGTCGCCAACGTCGTCTCATTGGGGCGGGGGAGGCCTTGCGTGTACTGGTGGCGCCTCTGCCTGATGGCGCGCACAATTCGTCTTCTGGTCGAAAAATCTCCACCTCATATGGTTCTAGTTAGACACAACTAACTCACTTTGTTAGAATGAGCTAACTTTATGGTACGGAGCGCCTAGACAGAGGGCGTGAGACCACGTGGTGGACGCGGGCGCGTCCAGAAGGAGGAAGCAATGAGCGCAGTTGCAGTTGTGTATTGGTCCCAGACCGGCAACACCCAGGCCATGGCCGAGGCCATCGCCGAGGCCGCTGGTGCCGAGGCCGTCGACGTCGCTGATTTCTCTGCTGACAAGGTCGCCGATTATGACGCCTTCGCGTTCGGTTGCCCCGCCATGGGCGACGAGGAGCTCGACCCCGATTTCGAGGACGTCTGGAACGACTGCGTCGAGGCGTTCGGCGACAAGCCCGTCGTGCTCTTCGGTTCCTACGACTGGGGTACCGGTGAGTGGATGGACGCCTGGAAGGCCAACGCCGAGGATGCAGGCGTGAACGTCCTCGATGCCATCATCGCCAACCTCGAGTCCGATGACGAGGCCGTCGACAAGCTCAAGGCCGCAGGCGCCAAGCTCGCCGAGTAACGCCGAACACGCTATCTCCTGCCTCCCCTTGCCCAGGCGCCGTGGGCGAGGGGAGATTCTCTTTACCGACACATTGCACCGCATGTCGCTCGGCGAAGACATGAAACGTTGAAGTGCGTTAGAATTCGCAATATGTACGTGTATGCCGCCGCGAAGCGGTGTGCCGAGCCTTACGAGAAGGGAAACCTCATGGCAGAAGACCAGCTTATGCACCTCGTTATCATCCGTCACGGCGAGTCCGAGTGGAACAAGGCCAACCTGTTCACCGGCTGGACCGATGTCGACCTCTCTGAGGCTGGCGTGCAGGAAGCCCTCGACGGCGGCAAGGCCCTCAAGGAGGCCGGCTACGACTTCGACATCTGCTACACCTCTTACCTCAAGCGCGCCATCCACACGCTGAACAACGTCCTGTTCGCGATGGACCGCGAGTGGCTGCCCGTCATCAAGAGCTGGAAGCTCAACGAGCGTCACTATGGCGCCCTGCAGGGCCTGAACAAGGCAGAGACCGCTGCCAAGTATGGCGACGAGCAGGTCAAGATCTGGCGTCGTTCCTTCGACGTCCCCGCCAAGGCCCTCGAGCCGGGCGACGAGCGCTGCGCCCAGATCGCTGAGGAGTATCGCGACGTCGCGATGAAGGACCAGCTCCCCTACACCGAGTGCCTGAAGGACTGCATCGCCCGCGCATGGCCGTACTTCCAGGACGAGATCGCCCCGCAGCTCAAGGCTGGCAAGCGCGTCCTCATCGCCGCCCACGGCAACAGCCTGCGCTCCCTCGTTATGATGTTCGACAAGCTCACCCCGGAGGAGATCCTCGAGGTCAACATCCCGACCGCCATTCCGCTGTCCTACACCTTCGACCAGGACTGGAACGTCGTCGACAAGCACTACATTGGCGACCCCGCGATGATCGAGGCCAAGATTAACGCCGTTGCCAACCAGGGCAAGGCAAAGAAGTAACTTCGAGAAGGACGGACTTCTCGGGGGAGGGGCCGCATCCTGTTCTGAGCTACGCTCTTCGAGAGGGCGCTCTGAACAGGAGGCGGCCCCTCCCCACGTGCGAGCTTCTCAAAGAGGAGTCGACAAAGACGCCGCTCGCTTGCGCTCGCCCTTGGGCGGGTGGCCCCGGCCATGTTGCGCGTCCCTCCCTTCTGGAATCCGCAAACAGGGCATTCGGCTCCCGCATGGGGGCTGCGTCCTGCCGAGAAAACATGGCCGCGGGGCGTGGAACGTAACCGTGACGCAATCTCGATGTGGGATGCTGTACTATCGAAATTAACAATGCAACCCACTTCCGAAAGGGTGAGCACATGGCTAGCGACATGAACATCGATTACGTCATGAGGAGCGTCGAGGAGCGCGACATCCGCTTTGTGCGCCTGTGGTTTACCGACGTGCTGGGCAACCTCAAGTCGTTCTCCATCGCGTCGGAAGACCTTGAGGAGGCCTTCGACGAGGGCATCGGTTTCGATGGCTCCGCCGTAGAGGGCTTCGTCTCGGCCGAAGAGTCCGACATGCTGGCCTTCCCTGACCCCACCACGTTCCAGATCCTGCCCCACTCCAGCTCCCTGAAGGGCACCGCGCGCATCTTCTGCGACATCCGCACCCCGTCGCGGGAGCCGTTCGAGGGTGACCCGCGCTCCTGCCTCGAGCGCGTCTTCCGCGCTGCGGACGAGAAGGGCTACGTGCTCAACGTGGGCCCCAAGATCGAGTACTTCTATTTCCGCGACCGCGGCCCCATCCCCGTGCCGCTCGACGACGGCGGCTACTTCGACCTCACCTCGTCTGACTCGGGCACCGACCTGCGCCATCAGACCATCCTCGAGCTCGAGCGCATGAGCGTTCCCGTGGCGTACTCCTACCACTCCAACGCCCCGTCGCAAAACGCCATCGAGCTCCGTTACGCCGAGGCCCTGAGCTGCGCGGACAACATCATGACGGCGCGCCTGGCCATCCGCGACGTGGCCCTGCGCAACGACATGTTCGTCTCCTTCATGCCCAAGCCCATGACGGACGTCTCGGGTTCCGGCATGTTCCTCTACCAGTCGCTCTTCGACCACGAGGGCAACAACCTCTTCTGGGCCCCCAAGGACCACCACCCGGCGCACCTGTCCGACCTCGCCCAGCATTACGTGGCGGGCCTGCTCAAGTACGCCCCCGAGTACACGCTCATCACCAACCCCACGGTCAACTCCTACAAGCGCCTCGTGCGCAACGGCGAGGTGCCCATCTACGCCACGTGGGGTCGCAAGGACCGCACCGCCCTCGTGCGCGTGCCCACCCACAAGCCGGGCAAGCACCAGTCCACGCGCGTCGAGCTGCGTCAGGCCGACCCCTCCGCCAACCCGTACCTCGCCTTCGCCATCACGCTGGCAGCGGGCATCCGGGGCATCGAGGAGGGCCTGCACCTGCCCGAGGAGGTCTCGACGGTGAGCATGACCGACGCTGAGGCCAAGGCGTTGGACATTGAGCGCCTGCCGCGCTCGCTCGGTCGCGCCATCGAGCGCTTCGAGAACAGCTCCTTCGTGCGCGAGGCACTCGGCGACCACATCTGCGACTATCTGCTCGACGTCAAGCGCCGCGAGTGGCATGACTACCGCTCCACCGTGACCGATTGGGAGCGCGAGCGCTATTACGTGGGTGTGTAATACGGCACGATAATTGTGTCTTATCGGGCGCTGGGAACTGTCCCAGCGCCCGTTTTTTGTGGGCTGCATGGGCAAACGAGCGTTGACCGTGCACGTAGGTCGCTGCATGAGAGCCACGTCTTCCCAGCTCAAAGGCCTTGCCAGCTACTGTGGGGCATACGGATTACGCAAGGCATACCTCTGAGAGCCCGCCATTGCGTATTGAATCCTTGATTATGCAAAAGCGTGCAATTTGATATCCACTGACACGGTATTTGTCTTGTAACAGGCGAGTTAATTTGCACTGTTCGCAGTATGTGGACGGTCATTAATCATCATGATTAGCCTATCCACTCATATGGAGTGGTCAGGGACGAGATCCTTCGGTACACCCGCCGCCTCGTCCCGCAACGCCAAGGACCTCAAGGAAGGGGATATTCCATGAGCACCAAGACCAACCTCACGCGCCGCAACTTCGTCGCCGTCTCCGCCTCCACGCTGGGCCTCGCCCTCGCTGCCTGCGGCGGCTCCGGCTCCGCCGACACTGCCACCACCGAGGCGACCGACGCTGCCGCCGAGTACACGCTTGTGACCGAGGGCAAGCTCATCGTCGCTTCCGACCTCGACTTCCCGCCGCTGGACTCCTTCGAGGGCGGCGTGGCCCAGGGCTTCGACGTCGACCTTTCCACCGAGATCGCCAAGCGCCTCGGCCTCGAGGTCGAGTACCTGCCCCCCATGGACTTCGACTCCATCATTCCGCTGATCAAGCAGGGCGGCAAGGCCGACATCGGCAACTCCGCCTTCTCCATCACCGAGGAGCGCAAGGCCGAGATCGACTTCACCGATGCCTACCTCGACTCCAACCTCGGCGTCGCCGTCAAGTCCGACAGCGGCATCGCGGGTGACGAGGCCGCCATCATCGAGGCCCTCAACAAGGCCGAGATGACCGTCGCCGTCCAGGCGGGCACCACGGGCGAGGCGTGGGTCCTCGAGAACCTCCCCAACGCCAAGGTCGTGCCGCTGGCGTCGGTCACCGTCTGCATGACGGGCGTCTCCACGGGCCAGTACCAGGCCTTCTGCGCCGACCTCCCCGTCATCGGCCACCAGTGCACCGTCTCCTTCACGGACTGCCAGATCGCGCTCGAGATCCCCACGGGCGAGCAGTACGGCATCGTGGTCTCCAAGGACAACCCCGGCCTCACCGCCGCCATCAACCAGGCGCTCGCCGACATGGAGGCCGACGGCACCATGGCCAGCCTCAAGGAGAAGTGGTTCGGCGTCTAAACCGGGCTGCGCGTACCGCGCGGACGATTCAGCAGCAAGAGGCAGTGCGAACGGCTGCCCACAACCGAAAGGACAACATCATGAGCAAGCTTACGCGTCGTCAGTTCCTCCAGGGCTCCACCCTGGTTGCCGGCCTTACCCTCGCTGCCTGCGGCGGCTCCGGCTCCACCGATACCGCCACCACCAACACCACCAACACCACCGAGGCCGCCGCTGAGTACACCCTCGTCAACGAGGGCAAGCTCACCTGCATCTCCAACCTCTACTTCCCGCCGTTCGAGTCGATGGACGAGAAGACGGGCGAGCCGGTGGGCTTCGACATCGACATGTCCAAGTCCCTCGCCGAGCACCTCGGCCTCGAGGTCAACTGGCTGCCCAGCCAGGCCTTCGACTCCCTCGTGCCCACCATCAAGGCTGGCGGCACCGCTGACGTCGCCATCGCCGGCATGACCATCACCGACGCCCGCAAGGCCGAGGTCGACATGTCCGACCCCTACGTCGACTCCAACCAGTCCTGCGTCACCAAGGTCGGCTCCGAGGACACCATGGAGACCCTCAACGACGCAGCCAAGAAGATCGCCGTCCAGGCCGGCACCACCGGCGCTGACTGGGCTGCCGAGAACCTGCCCAACGCCACCATCGTGCCGCTCGACGACATCATCTCTGCCATGACGGGTGTCCAGACCGGCTCCTACGCCGCCCTCGTGACCGACCTGCCGGTCGCTTCCTACCAGATCAAGAACTCCTTCACCGACCTGCAGATCATCGAGGAGATCCCCACGGGCGAGCAGTACGGCATCGCCGTCTCCAAGGACAACCCCGGCCTCACCGCCGCCATCAACGCCGCACTCGCGGAGATGGCCTCCGACGGCTCCATGGCCGAGATCCAGACCACGTGGTTCGGCGCCGCGCTCTAATGGCTCCGCATCACGCCTGACGCACCATACGCAAGGCTGCGGGACCTCGGATTCGTCCGAGGTCCCGTTACGGTTGAAAGACGGGTACTTCCATGGCACATACCGCACTGCATAAGAGGGGGCTGATGGCCTTCATGGCGCTGTGCTGCGCCCTCGCCCTCACGCTCCTCCTCCCCACGAACGCGTTGGCGCTCACGACCAACAAGGCGACGGCGCGCCCCAACCAAGATGGCGGCTCCGGCGTCATCGGCGGCCTTACGACCCGTCTGACCTGGGAGGGAACCGTTGACGAGGGCGAGGAGGTCAGCTCGATCACCCTCATGCTGCCGGTGGGCGGCACCTTCGACGGCTCCTCAACCAAGATCACGGCGCTCGAGGGCCTTTCCCGTGCCAACGTCGAGGGCGTGGCGACCGCCAACGGCAACCAGCTCGACGTGGTCTTCTCCGAGGCAGTGGGGGAGGGCCTGCTCATCCGTCTCGAGGTCGAGGGCATGGCGTTCCCGCCTGAGGGCGGCGACGTCGTGGTCAGCGGCACGTATGTCAACGCCGAGGGCACGCAGACGCTGGCCGACTCGAAGCCCATCACGACCATCGCCAACACGGCGCTCCAGTCGATGATCGCCGCGCTTGACGAGAGCGAGCTCGTGCAGGCCTGGAACTCCAACCCGTTCCTGGGCATGTTCTTCAAGCCGCAGCTCCTGCTGACGGCCCTCTTCTCGCTTGCCCCGGGCTGGCTGCTCTGCCTGGTCATCGTGTGCATCGCCTACCCGTTCGCCATCGTGCTCGGCCTCATCTTCGCGTTCATGAAGATCTCCAAGCACCGCATCGTGCGCGCCATCGCCATCGTCTACATCAACGTGCTGCGCGGCACCCCGCTCTTCCTGCAGATCTACATCATGTTCTTCGGCCTGCCGATGATGAACATCAACATCAACAACAACGTGCTGGGCGTCATCGTCATCGCCATCAACGCCTCGGCCTACCTCGCCGAGATCTTCCGCGCGGGCATCCAGTCCATCCCGCAGGGCCAGTACGAGGCCGCCTCATCGCTGGGCATGAGCTACTTCCAGACCATGTTCTCCATCATCCTGCCGCAGACCATCCGTCGCGTCATCCCCACCGTCACGAGCGACTTCATCACGTCCTACAAGGACACGTCGCTGCTCTCCTCGGTGGGCGTCATGGAGCTCATGATGTTCTCCAAGAACCTCACGTCGGTTTCCGGCAACATGACCCCGTACGTGGCCGCGGCCCTCTTCTACCTGGTGGTCACGCTGCCGCTCATCAAGGTCGTCACCATCATCGAGAACCGCATGGCCCACGCCGAGCGTGGCGGCGGCCCGCGCCCCAAGGGCAAGGCCACCCAGATCGAAGAGGATGCGGAAGACGAGCTCATGACCCAGGAGTTCGCCGTGCATGCCGAGGCCCTCGACGAGAAGCCGAGCCCTTGGACCGCCGTCCTCTCTCCGCTCCGTCCCAGCTCTGTCTCGGAGGTGTAGGCAATGTTGTTCAAGAAGAAGACCGGTAACGTTGCCGTCGCGAACGTACCC
>CACYAX010000031.1 GCA_902772435.1 uncultured Coriobacteriaceae bacterium
CGCGGCACTTGTCGGCGACGTCTTCCATGGCGTCGAGCAGGCTCTTCCACTTGATGATGTGGATGGGAGGCACGCTGGCGTCAAAGATGCTGCCGAGGGCGTTGCGATAGACGATGTCGCCCTCGTCCTCGATGGCCAGGACCTGCTTGGCGGCGTCGCTCACCGTGGGGTCCTTCTTGAAGTTGCTCATGTGCTCGAACACGATGCTGAGCTGGTTGGTCTCCTCGGCGATCAGGCCGGCGATGCGGGCGGCCTCGGGGATCATCACGTGCACGTCGAACAGCTCATAGCGTGCCGCGATGCTCTCGATCATGTCGACGATCTCGTCGAGGTCACGAGCGAGGGTGTTGAGGTCCTCGCGGTCGAACGGCGTGATGAAGCTCCTGTTGAGCTCCTCGAGGATGGCGACCTTGTCGGCGTCGCAGCGGATCTCGAGGCCAGAGACCTCCTTGATCTTGTCCTTCGAATCGGGCCATTCTTCAGTGATCTCGCAGAACAGCTTGGCAGCGGCATGCACGTCATTGCCGAGCGCCTTAAGCAGCGTGTAGAACTGGTCCTCTTTACGGCTGACTCTACTCATGGGTCATTCTCCTAAGCTCGATAACCAGACGGTACAAGACATAAGCTGTACTCAGGTATGCCGCATAATGCTAAATGCTCATTTTACCTCGCGACCTCGATTCGCCTTCCCGCTTGAAAAAAGTTTGCATTTAAGTGACATTTGCCTGGCTACATCCAGCTTACCATCTTCATGCTCATCTCCGCGAGCTCCTGCTGTCGAGGCGATGCTCCCGACGGGCAAGTGGTCGTGCGGCGGCTATTCGAGGTTAGCGTGGCGCGTCATGAGCTCGGCGTTCTTGTCGCCGTCAGCGCCCTGCGCCGCGAGGTCCACGATGATCGCGTCGCCCATGATGAGGACACCCTGCTCGAAGGTCGAGCCGCCGAGCTGCACGCTCTTGATGCCGCTGCCAGGCAGCTTCGCGGTGTAGGCCTCGAGGTGCACGATGTGGTCGGCCAGATGCCCTATCGGCGAATCGGGACGCGTGGTGATGAGGGCGAGGTCGGTGCCGACCTTCTTGCACTTCTCCGCCATGACCACGAGCGAGCCCGTGGAGCCCGAGCCACTCGCGATGATGAGCAGGTCACCAGGACAGATGGCGGGCGTGACGGTCTCCCCCACCACGTAGGCGGTGTAGCCGAAGTGCATGAGGCGCATCGCGAAGCCGCGGATGGCGAGCAGAGAGCGGCCCGCGGCGGCCACGAACACGCGGTCCGCAGCCACGATGCGGCGCTCGAGCTCCTCGATCTGGGCCTCATCCATGGCCTCGAAGGTACGGTCAAGCTCGGCTGTGATGTCCGAGAGAATCTCCTTGATCTGCATCAGCGCAGCTCCCCCTTCATGTCAATGACGGCCTGGCGGATGTCAGGCGCGTTGTAGAGCGCGGCACCGGCGATGACGATGCCCGGGTCGAGCGCGACGTAGCTGGCGACGGTCGCCTGCTTCACGCCACCGGCAACGGCGGCGCGCGCCGGCTCGATGGCGCCCACGAGCTCGGTGAGGTCTCCCAGCGGCGTGCGCCCCTGGGCCTGCACGTCGAAAGCCGTGTGCACGGCGATGTAGTCGGCGCCCAGCGCGACCAGCTCACGGCTGCGCGCGGGAATGTCGGCCACGTTCATGAGGTCGACCATGACCTCACGGCCCGCCTCGTGCGCGACGCCGATCACGTCGCTGATGGTGGCGTTGTCCGAGACGGCGAGCACCGTCACGATGTCGGCCCCCGCCTCCACGAGATAGCGGCACTCCAGGGCGCCGCCGTCCATGATCTTGGCGTCGGCCAGCACGCACATGTCGGGATACGCGTCCTTGATGGCCCGCACGGCATGGCTGCCGTCGAGCATGATGACGGGCGTCCCCACCTCGAAGATGTCGATCACGTCGTGTATCTGGTCGGCTACCGCGAGCAGGTCGGCGGTGTTGCCGGCATCCATGGCTATCTGCAGTCTCATGAGATTCCCCCTTCGTGGGCAGGTGACAGGATGAGCGCCTCGAGCTCGGCGGCACGGCCGTCAGGGCTCGTCATGTACCCATAGCGCTCGGGATGGGCGAGGTACGTCTCATAGCAGGGAACGCCGAACGCGATGCCCAGGCTGGGCGCCTCCTGCGGACGGACAGTCGTTGCTTCAGGCTGGGCGCCCCAGAGTTCGTTGGCACGCAGGCAGATGTCGTCTCCGTCACGGAGCACGCGGACGGCCAGGCCATGTCTGCGCGCCACCGGCCCATAGAAGAGCGGGCAGGCGGCGAAAGCTATGTTCGAGAAGGCGGATACACCCTCGGCCACGTTGATGGAGCCGTGCCCGCAGTAGGGCGGGATGATGACGGACTCCCCTGCCCGCACCCGCACGACGCGCACGTAGTCGAGCTCGCCGGAGGCCTGACCGTCGCGGCTCAGCCGCGAATCGCACTGCAGGACGAAGGCCACCTCACCCGCGAGCACCTCGTAGACCTCGGCATAGGGAAGCTGCGTGTCGGGACCGAAGCCGTGGTAGTGGCCCGAAGTCTTGAAGAGCTCGCCGTGCGCCGCGCCCGGAAGCAGCACCGTTATGTCGTAGCGCAGCCCGCGCGCGGCCCACGCCGCGTCGTCCTCGGGACGCCTGATGTTGCGGTATGCCCAATAGACGCGCTGGTCCCCGTCTTCCCCTTCGATGCTCTCGAAGAGGCCTTCCATGGCGGCCAGGCGCTTCTCGCTGTGGCCGTCGCACAGCACGCCCGAGCCGAACGAGAGCTCGCCCGTCTGCTCGTCCAGCGTGATGTCGAGCCCCGTCTGCGTGAGCAGCATGGCTCCTCCCTCCCCCTGTCCGCACGCGCGGTGCGTGCATCCGTTTCCTCAGACTTTAGCACGATGGTAAGCCGCCCGAACACCGACGCGCATGAAAAGGCGGGGCCGGCTCCACGCCGACCCCGCCTTGGCAGATGCCGTGCTAATTGCTTATGAGAAGTCCTTCAGCTGGGCCTCGAGCTGGGCGATGGTCTGCTCGAGCTCGGCCTGCTGGGCGCGCTTCTTCTCGATGACCGCCGGGGCCGCCTTGGCGACGAAGCCCTCGTTGGCAAGGGTGCGCGAGACGGAGTTGAGGTCCTTCGTAGCCTTGTCGAGCTCCTTCTGGAGGCGCTTCGCCTCGGAGGCGAGGTCAACGAGGCCACCGACCACGACGTAGATCTCGAGGCCACCATCGAGCACGGTGATGGAGCCCGCGGGCTTCTCCTGGTGGGCACCGAGGGCGAGCTGGTCGACGCGGCCCACGTTCGTGATGAAGCCGCGCTGGCGCTCGAGCGTCGCTGCGTCCTCGGTGATGGAACGCACGCAGACGTCGAGCTCGGCCTTGGGCGAGAGGCGGTAACGGGCGCGGGTGGAACGCACGGCGGAGACCACGCGGCGGGCGAGCTCGAACTCGCGCTCGGCGTCGTCGTTCACGAAGGCGGCGAGCGTCTCGGGCTCGGGCCAGGCGGCCATCATGAGGAACTGCGTGTCATGGGCGTCGAGGCCGCTCGCGGGCAGGGCGTCCCAGACCTTCTCGGTCACGAAGGGCATCACGGGGTGCAGGAGACGCAGGGCAACGTCGAGCACGTAGACGAGGTTGCGCTGCACCTGCAGGCGCTCCTCGGCGTTGCCGCCCAGCAGGCGGCCCTTGCAGAGCTCGATGTACCAGTCGCAGACCTCGTTCCAGAAGAAGGCCTGCACCTCGCGGGCGTAGTCGCCGAGCAGGTAGTGCTCGAACTCGTCGGTGGCGCGGGCCACCATCTTGGCGAGGCGCGAGAGCATCCAGGCGTCCTCGGGCGTCTCGGCCTTGGGGGCGCCCGGCACGTAGCCCTCGAGGTTCATCTGCACGAAGCGGCTCGCGTTCCAGATCTTGGTCACGAACGAGCGGGCCTGCTCGGTGCGCGGGCTGTCGATGAGCGCGTGGGTCTTCTTGTCGATGTTGGCGTCGAACTTGACGTCCTGGTTGTTGGTGATGAGCGTGAGCAGGTTGAAGCGCATGGCGTCGGCGCCGTACTTGTTCATGAGGTCCATGGGGTCAACGCCGTTGCCCTTGGACTTGCTCATGCGGCTTCCGTCCTTGGCGAGGATGGTCGCATAGATGTAGACGTCCTCGAAGGGGATCTCGTCGCAGAAGTAGAGCGAGCTCATGATCATGCGGGCGACCCAGAGCGCGATGATGTCGCGCGCGGTGACGAGCACCTTGGTGGGATGGTGGCCGACCATCTCCTCGGGGTTATCGGGCCAACCCTGCGTGGCGAAGGTCCAGAGCTGCGAGGAGAACCAGGTGTCGAGCACGTCCTCGTCCTGGTGCACGTGATGGCCGCCGCAGTGCGGGCAGACGTCCACGTCCTCCATGGTGGCGTCCTCCCAGCCGCAGTCCTCGCAGTAGAACACGGGGATGCGGTGGCCCCACCAGAGCTGGCGCGAGATGCACCAGTCCTTGAGGTTCTCCATCCAGGTGAGGTAGGTGTCGGTCCAGCGGGCCGGATGGAAGGTGACCTCACCCGACTTGACGACCTCGATGGCGCGCTCCTTGAGCTTGTCCACAGCCACGAACCACTGCTCGGAAAGCCAGGGCTCGAGCGTGGAGTCGCAGCGGTAGCAGTGCATGACGGAGTGGTCGTGGTCGTCGATCTCGCCGAGCAGGTCGTGGTCGGCGAACCACTTGATGACGGCCTCGCGGCACTCGTCGCGGGTCATGCCCGTGAACTCGCCATAGCCCTCGACGACCACGGCGTGCTCGTCGAAGATGTTGATCTGCGGCAGGTCGTGCGCCTGGCCCATGGCGTAGTCGTTGGGGTCGTGGGCGGGCGTCACCTTGACGAAGCCCGTGCCGAAGCCCGCGTCGACGTGCCAGTCAGAGAAGATGGGGATCTCGCGGTCCACGATGGGCAGCATGACGGTCTTGCCCACGAACTTGGCCTTGTCGGGGTCCTGCGGGCTCACGGCGATGCCCGTGTCGCCGAGCATGGTCTCGGGGCGCGTGGTGGCGACCTCGATGTAGGTGACGCCGTCGACCGGCTCGGTCAGCGGGTAGCGCAGATGCCAGAGGTGGCCGTGCTCGTCGTGGTACTCGGCCTCGTCGTCGGAGATGGCCGTGCAGCAGCTCGGGCACCAGTTGACGATGCGCTTGCCGCGGTAGATGAGGCCGTCATGGTACCAGTCCACGAAGACCTTGCGCACGGCGTTGGCGTACTCGGGGCTCATGGTGAACTTCTCGTCGTCGAAGTCGATCGAGCAGCCCATGCGCTTGATCTGGTCGACGATGATGCCGCCGTACTCGCGGCGCCAGTCCCAGCACGCGTCGAGGAACTTCTCGCGGCCGATCTCGAGGCGGCTGATGCCCTCTTCCTTCAGCTTCTTGTCGACCTTGGTCTGCGTGGCGATGCCCGCGTGGTCGGTGCCGAGGATCCAGCGCGTGGAGAAACCGCGCATGCGGTAGTAGCGCGTGAGGGTGTCTTGGATGGTATCGTCCATGGCGTGACCCATGTGCAGCACGCCGGTCACGTTGGGCGGCGGGATGACGATCGTGCGGTCGCCTACGCCCTTGGAGCGCTTGTAGCAGCCTGCTTCCATCCACTCGTCAACGAGTTGGGGCTCCACTTCTTGCGGGTCATAGTTCTTGGGCATGTCTTCCACGCTTGTTCAACTCCCTTTTACTGTTAGAAACAAGAAACTGCATAAGGATACCACCCAAAACTTGCGCTAGAGTATTTGGCTTGAATACTCACGCAAAAAGGTAAGGATTGCGCATGCTTGTCGCCTTGGCCTCCCTCCTGGTGCTGTTCGCCCTGATCCGGCTCGCCATCTGGGCCGTCACCAGCTTCTTAAAGTGGCTAGAGGGCGGGAAGAAGGTGAGCGCGTCCATGGAGGAGCAGTTCGTCGAGGACGGACGCGCCAACGAACTCCGCACCTATGCCCAGGAACTCGACGATGAGCGCTCGCTCAGGCATCTCGGCGAAGAGGTGAAGGGCGAGCGCCCGATGCTCACGGTCGAAGAGCGCAAGGAGCTCAAGCGCGACTCGGCGGAGGCGCGCGAGGCGTACCTCGGCGAACTCAAGCTCACGTGGTACCAGATCGTCATGATCTTTTTGGTGGGCAGCGTGCTCGGCCTCATCATCGAGCAGGTCTGGATGTTCGTCACCGCAGGCCTCACCGAGAGCCGCGTGGGGCTCGTCTGGGGGCCGTACTCCCCCATCTACGGCTTCGGTGCCGTGCTGCTCACGATCGCATGCTGGAAGATGCGCAAGTCCGGCGCCACGTGGTGGCAGGTCTTCCTCATCAGCATGGTCGTGGGCGGGCTGCTCGAGCAGGTGACCGGCTGGGGCATGGAGACGCTCATCGGGGCCGTGTCGTGGGACTACACGAGCGTGCCCGGCTGCATCACCAAGTGGGTCGCCTGGCCGTTTTTGTTCTTCTGGGGCGCCCTTGGCCTCGTCTGGAGCAAGGCCATCATGCCCGAGCTCCTCTTCCGCATCGGCAACCCCACCACGATGCGCCAGATCGTCTTCGTGTCGCTGCTCGCGCTCTACCTCGCCGCCGACATCTTCATGACGGTCGCGTGCTTCGGGCGCATGGCGGCACGCGACGCGGGCATAGCGCCGGCCAACCCCTTCGAGGAGTGGGTGGACGAGAACTATACCGACCAGTTCATCGCGGCGCGCTTCCAGAACATGACCATCAGCTCGGCCACGGGACGCGATGCGCAGGAGCGCGCGTGACGGGTTTGCGACGGGGAAAGGGGTGCCAGGCATGGAGACGGCAACCGACAGACTGAGGCTCATCCTCGGCGAGCAGGGGCTCGCCAAGCTGCAGGACGTCACCGTGATGGTGCTCGGCCTCGGCGGCGTAGGCTCGTCCTGCGCCGAGGCGCTCGCGCGTGGCGGCGTGGGACACCTCGTGCTCGTTGACCGCGACGTGGTGGCGCCCTCCAACATCAACCGCCAGGCGCTCGCGTTCCAGAGCACCGTAGGCAGGCCCAAGGCGGAGGTCATGGCCGCCATGGTCGCTGACATCAACCCGAGTTGCGACGTCACGGCCCTCGTGGCGTTCATCGACAAGGACCGCGTGCCCGAGCAGCTCGGGAGCCTCCCTCGCCCGGACTACGTGGTCGACGCCATCGACACCATCGCCCAGAAGCTGGCCATCGCTACCTGGTGCCAGAGCGAGGGCATCGCACTCGTCTCGGCCATGGGCGGCGCCAACAAGCTCGACCCCACGCGCCTGCGCTTCTCGCGCATCGAGCGCACCGAGATCGACCCCATCGCCCGCATCATGCGCAAGGAATGCCGCAAGCGCGGCATCCACGACCTCATGGTGCTCTGGAGCGACGAGCGCCCGCTCGAAGCCGAGGGCAAGCTCGACAAGATCGACGAGAAGGGCTTCGTGCGCGAGGGCGAGTCGATCCTCGGCACCATGAGCTACTTCCCGCCCATCATGGGCCAGATGCTCGCGAGCAAGGTGATCCGCGACCTCGTCGGCCTCGGTGCCTGACGCTGGCACATAGGACCGTCGGATGTTTGCACCAACTGGCACATACAACCGACGGATGTTTGCACCAACTGGCACATAGGACCGTCGGATGTTTGCACCAACTGGCACACAGGACCGTCGGTCTTTTGCACCAGGCTAGCGATAGGAGCAGGTGAGCAGGTGGTCGTTGATGAGGCCCGCGGCCTGCAGGTAGGAGTAGACGATCACTGGCCCCACGAACGAGAATCCGCGGCGCTTCAGGTCCTTCGAGACGCGCTCGGAGAGCTCGTCTTTAGCAGGCATGTCCGCAAGCGTCGTGAGCCGATGGTCGACGGGGCACCCGTCGACGAAGGCCCACAGATACGCGTCAAAGCTCCCGAACGTACGCTGTACCTCGAGAAACGCGCGCGCATTCGAGACGGCCGCGCGAATCTTGCGCTCCGAGCGGATGATGCGCGCGTCACCCATGAGCCGTGCCACGTCATCCTCCCCGAAAGCAGCGACGCGCACGGGATCAAAGCCGTGGAACGCCTCGCGGAAGGCGGCCTCCTTGTTGATGACGGTCTGCCAGCTGAGGCCCGCCTGCATGCCCTCGAGCACCAGCAGGGCGAAGAGTTCCCGGTCATCGTGCTCGGGCTTGCACCAGCGCTCGTTGTGGTAGGCGACCATGAGGTCCGAACCCAGCTCCCAACCGCATCCTTGGCACATGGCACTCCCCTCACGACGTTTTGCAATATCATGGTACTCCAAGGAAACCCTGCCGGCCGCACCCCGGCCACGCAACCAACTGCCAAGGAGGCAAAGATGTCCTTCCGTGAAATCGAGCCCAAGGGCCTGAACGTCGCCATTTTCGCAGCGTTTGACGATGGCTGGGCGCTCGTGAGCGCGGGCACCGAGGAGCGCGCCAACACCATGACCATCAGCTGGGGCGCGCTGGGCACCCTGTGGAGCACCCCGACGGCAACGGTCTACATCAGGCAGAGCCGCTACACCAAGGAGTTCGTGGACGCCAACGACTGCTTCACGATCTCCTACTATGGGCCCGAGAGCCACCAGGCCCTCGCCTACCTCGGCAGCCATTCCGGGCGCGACGAGGACAAGGTCGCCAAGGTCGGCCTCACGCAGCAGATGTTTGCGGCGGCTGACGGCACGCTCGCCCCTGCGTATGCCGAGGCAGAGCTCGTGCTCGTGTGCCGCAAGATGTACCAGGTGGACATGCCCGTCGCCGGCATCGTCGACCGGAGCGTGGCCGAGCGCCAGTACGCTGACGTGAACGACTTCCACACGCAGTACGTCGGCTTCGTGGAGAAGGCCTACCTGCGCGACGAGGAGTAGGGCGCCAGGGCTGGTGCAAAGGACCGTCGGTTGTATGTGCCAGTTGGTGCAAAGGACCGTCGGTTGTACGTACCAGTTGGTGCAAACATCCGTCGGTTGTATGTGCCAACCCGCACCGGCGGCACACACCTGCACGCACGAAGGACGGACGATGGGCTCCTACCATCTCGTGGACATGCACTGCCACCTCGACTTCATGGCCAACGCCGATGCGGTCGCCCATGATGCTGCCGCCAAAGGGCTCGCAATCTTCGCGAACACGGTGACCCCCCAAGGCTTCGAGGCGGCACACGCCACCCTGGCAGGCGCCTCCAACGTCCGCGTGGGCGTGGGCCTGCACCCTTGGTGGGTGGCAGACGGACGCGCGTCGTGGCGGGACGTCGAACGCGCCACAGAACGTGCCCGCGCGGCACGCTGGGTCGGAGAGGTAGGCCTCGACTTCTCCCCTGCCCACGTGCCTGCCGAATCGGAGAAGCTGCAGGTAGATGCCCTCAGGCTTGTTGCGCAGGCATGCGCGGAGGGAGCCGAGGCAACCGGCCCCAAGCTGCTCTCCATCCATGCCGTGCGTTCCGCGCAGACCGTGCTCGACGTGCTCGAGGAGACGGGGTGCCTCAGCAGCTGCCATTGCATCTTCCATTGGTTCTCGGGTAGGAGCGACGAGCTGCACCGAGCGGTCAAGGCCGGCTGCAGCTTCTCCGTGAACGAGATGATGCTCGCCACCAAGCGCGGACGCGAGTATGCCCGGCAGGTCCCCGTGGCACAGCTGCTCACCGAGACGGACCTGCCGCCCCACGGGGGCGAGCCGTTCCCCATCTCGGAGGTCATCGCCTCGCTCGAGCGCACGCTCGACACGCTAACGGCAATTCGCGGCACGGACGTGCGCGAGCGCGTGGCGGCAAACGCCCTGCGGCTCCTCGACCTCGCCTAGTTGGTGCAAACATCCGTCGGTCCTACGTACCAACTGGTGCAAACATCCGACGGTCCTACGTGCCAACTGGTGCAAACATCCGTCGGTCCTACGTACCAGTTGGTGCAAAGAACCGACGGTTCTTTGCACCAACCTCAGACGAGGAAGGACCTCAGGCCGTCAAGCGAGCGCTCGGCCTCCGCACGGCCGATGTCGTAGACGCGCTGCAGCTCGGCGGGGTCATCCGTCGTCGCCTTGATGTTCAGCGCCTCGGGAGGACGCAGCACGAACGCGGCCCCTTCCGCCTCGCGCTGGGCAACGTAAGCCGTCTGCTCGTTGTAGTGCACGTGGCGCTCGGCCAAGGTGTGGATGAGGTTGGGATACGCACGCAGCACCACGCGGAAGAGAGGCATCACGGAATAAGGTTTCTTCACGAAGCCCGCTGGCTGCGTGAGGATCACCACGTTGCGCTCGTAGCCCTCGCGTTCCATGAACGCGAGCGGAATAGAGTCGGAGATGCCGCCGTCGAGCAGCCCATACCCATCCAACTCCACGATGCGCGAGACCACGGGAATGGACGCCGAGGCGCGGATCCACTGCAGGTCATCATAGCCGCCGTCGGTACAGAGGTGATACACAGGCTTTCCCGTACGCACGTCGGTCGTCACCGCATAGAACGCCATCGGGTTGGCCGCGAACGCCTCGGTGTCGAAGACGTCCAGCTCGCGTGGCAGCGTGTCGTAGCAGAACTCGGCGTCGTAGAGGTCGCCCGAGCGCAGCCACGACTTGATGCTCCCGTAGCGCGGGTCGCCGCAGAAGCGCTTGTTGTACCTGAGCGCGCGGCCCATCTGCCGAGACTTGTAGTTGCAGCCGAAGGTGGCGCCCGCGGAGACGCCCACCGCGCCGTCGAGCTCGATCCCGTTCTGCAGGAAGACGTCCGTCACGCCCGCGGTAAAGAGACCGCGCATCGCGCCACCTTCCATGACCAGACCAGTTCTTCCCATCGCCCCTCCTCATACAGAAAAGCCGCTGCCAGCGTAGCACGCCGGCAGCGACCCCATTCCCAGATAAGCTGAATTGATACTATTCGTTAGCCTTTTTCGCCTCGTCAGCCACGAGCATGTCAGGAAGCACGCTGCCACCATGCGAGAAGTCGCTCGGCAGCACCACCGTATGCGCCCCACGCTTGGCGAACTCCTCCATCATGCCCACCCACTGGGTGTACTCGAAGAGGCGGTTGGCCTCCTCGGTATCTAGCTCGGCACCCTGGATGGTGTCGATGGATTCGCGGATGCCCTGCGCGATGGCGACGCGCTGGTTGGCGATGCCGCGACCCTCGGCCTCCATGGCCTCGGCCTTTGCCTGGGCGGCGATGACGGTCTTCTGCTTCTCGGCCTCAGCCTGGTTCTTCGCGCTCTCGAGGTCGTTCTTGGTGGCGATGATGCGGTTCATCGACTGCTGCACGTCAGCCGGCAGCTTGATCGAGGTGATGAGCGTGGTCACGATCACGTAGCCGTATGCGCGCATCTTCTCGGACACGACCTCGTCGATGGCGTTGGCGATGGCGTCCTTCTCAGTGAAGACCTCGTCAAGCTTGCGGCTCGGGATCTGGGAACGCAGCGCGTCGGCGAAGTAGTCCTTCATCTGTGCGACTGGGTCGGTGAGCGTGTAAAGGCTCTGGTAGATGCCGTTGGTGCCGTCAGGACGCTGCTGGTAGTCGACGTGGTACTGCACGGACACGTCGAGCTCGATGGTCACGTTGTCCTCGGTCTTGGCATCAAAGGTGATGTGCTCGTCCTCCGTCATGAGGTTGACGTCGCGCACGCGGTCGATGATGGGCACGCGCACGTGGAAGCCGGGACCCACGATCTGGTGGAACCTGCCGAAGCGCTCGATCACGCCCACGTGCTGCTGCTGGATGACGTAGAGCCAGGCATGGTAGCCGTCATTGACCGTTCCGCGCCGCCGCGATCCGGAGATGCCCTTTATGAACATGCTGAGCAGGACGAAGAAAATGATGACGGGGACGGCAAAGGTGACAATCGTGTGGAGTAGATACTGGAACTCGTACGGGGACATGGTGAGCACTCCTTCTGGCACTCAATGGATGAAATACCGCGAAAGAATTCCTACCCATTCCCCCGTTTTTCAAACAGAATGAGCGATGTGTCGCGTGGGATACGGAAGCCGTTCATACGGTGATGGCCTCGCGGATGCCGGCACGCCCGACAGCCGCCCAGAAACCCACCAGAAGACTGAGCGATACAAAAGGAGTGGGCCCGCTACCTCCGGGCCCACTCCGCTGCTACGTACTGCAAATCGTATCGAAGAACTACGAACGGTGCTTCGGCGAAGCGTTGCGCTCGATCTTGGGCAGTTTGGCACCGCCGACCGACTCGGGCGTGACCACCACGCGCGTGATGGCAAGGTCGCTCGGGATGTCGAACATGATCTGTTGGAGCGTCTGCTCACAGATGGCGCGCAGACCACGGGCACCCGTGCCGCGCGTGATGGCGAGGCGCGCGATCTCCTTCAGGGCCTCCTGCTCGAACTCGAGCTTGACGCCCTCGATCTCGAACATCTTGGTGTACTGCTTGACGAGGGCGTTGCGCGGCACCGTGAGGATGTCCACGAGGTCGTCCTCGGTGAGCTCCTTGGTGGCGGTGATCACCGGGATGCGGCCCACGAACTCGGGAATCATGCCGAAGTCATGCAGGTCTTGCGGCATGACGCGTTCGAGCAGGTAGTCGGCGTTCTCCTCGACCTGATTGGCGAGCTCGCCCGTGAAGCCGACGCCCTTCTTGCCGATGCGCTCGGCGACGATCTTGTCGAGGCCCACGAACGCGCCACCGAGGATGAAGAGAATGTTGGTGGTGTTGATGTTGATGAGCTCCTGCTGGGGATGCTTGCGGCCGCCCTGCGGGGGCACGCTCGCCTCACAGCCCTCGAGGATCTTGAGCAGCGCCTGCTGCACGCCCTCACCCGAGACGTCGCGCGTGATGGAGAGGTTCTCGGCCTTGCGCGCGATCTTGTCGATCTCGTCGATGTAGACGATGCCCACCTCGGCGCGCTCGACGTCGCCGTCAGCCGCCGCGATGAGCTTGCGCAGGATGTTCTCCACGTCCTCGCCCACGTAGCCCGCCTCGGTCAGCGTCGTGGCGTCGGCAATGGCGAAGGGCACCTCGAGGAAGCGCGCGAGCGTCTGGGCCAGAAGCGTCTTGCCCGTGCCCGTGGGGCCGAGCAGAAGGATATTGCTCTTGGCGATCTCGACGTCCTCGCCGTCCTCGCTCACCTGATCGTTGCCCGACAGGATGCGGCGGTAGTGGTTGTAGACGGCCACGCTCATGGCACGCTTGGCGTTCTCCGGGCCCATCACGTAGAGCGAGAGCTCGTCGTAGATCTGGTGTGGCGTGGGGAGCTCGCGCAGCGACATGATGTCGTCATCGATGCCCAGCTCGTCAGCCTCGTCGAGGTCCAGCGACTCCCCGATGATGGCGCTGGCGGTGCGCACGCACTCGTCGCAGATATAGACCCCGCGCGGCGAGGTGACCATCTGCGCTACCTGGCTGCGGGGCTTGCCGCAGAAGGAACAGCGCATGTTTTGATCGTCGTCTTTGGCCATCGGCTATTCTCCAACCTGGTCGTTACGCGAGCTGATGACACGGTCGACGAGACCATACTCGAGCGCCTGC
>CACYAX010000032.1 GCA_902772435.1 uncultured Coriobacteriaceae bacterium
CCATTGGTTACAGGCGTTTCGCTCTCCCATCTTGGCGCATGGAGCGGTTTTCTTGGCCGTTTTGAAAGTTCGCCCGCGTTAAGGCCGCATATATGTACGTTTGTGTGATCAACTGCCGAAGCGGCTCTTTCTGACCTGCGGTTATGCACGGTAGAAAAGCGTTCTTCGCGATTTTGCCGAAATGAGGTACATATATGCGGCCTTAACGCGGGCGAACTTCCAGCGCGTGGTCGAGTAATCGGTATTGGAATGAAACGAGATGTCGAAGTTCCTCGGTTTTTGCCAATTTGCAGGGTCTCGACTCCAATCCGAGCGGGTTCCGAGGGAATCGCGCGGCTTTACGTGAGTGAGCGGGGACGTGCGCTGCCAAACATCCGCGGCGGTACTGGGCACGAAAGCGGCCGCGCCCGCGAACCTCGCCTTGTCGCGGCGTTCGGAAGCATCCGTGGCGCACCAGGTGGGGGGGTGTATCCCCAGCATCCGCCTTGAGGTGAAAAGGGGGTATTCCCCAACATCCACCCAGACGTCCAGCGGGACGCTCACCAAAGTGGGTGGGATTGCCTGCGCGGTGCGGGTATCACGCGCCCGCGTTTCTGAGTAAAATGGCTCTTTAGAGTACCTTTAAGGTATGAGTCGTACTAGGGTTCGGAGAGGTTATGAGGGCACGCAGGCGCGGCATTACGTGGGAGTCGGTCTATCGTGAGTACCACGACAAGATCGAGGGCTACCTGCGCTATCGTTTGAACGATTCGGCAGACGCGGAAGACCTGGCAACCGAGGTCTTCATGAAGGTCCAGGCCAACCTCGACCGCTACGATCCGGCGAAGGCGTCGCTTTCCACGTGGGTCTACACCATCGCGCGCAACACCCTCTACGACTTCTATCGCGCCAACCACATCGAGAGCGACGTGCCTGAGACGCTGGCGTCCGATGATGAGGACGTCGACGAGGGCCTCATCGCCGAGGAGTCGCTGCAGGAGCTCGCGATGGCTCTTGCCCAGATGCCCGAGGACGAGCGCGACCTCATCATCCTGCGTTTCTACGACGGCCTTACCATCAGGGACGCGGCCGATAAGCTGGGCCTCTCGCGCAGCACGTGCCAGCGCCTGCAGGACAGGGCGATCGACAGGCTCCGCGGCCTCATGGGGAACCCCGGCGGGTTGCGCTTGGCTTAAGGCTGCCGCGTCTCGGCATGAAGCGAGGTCCGCGTGCGGCGCACCTCGCGTTCTTTTGCGTGAAAGGTGGGACAGGCGGCTTTCCGCCTCGTATTCAAAGGTGACGACAAACGGGCGCGAAACAAGTTCTGAGATTTCTCAAAAAAGTTTGGGACAAGGTGGGACGCGCTCCGTATATCTGAATGACAAGAACTACGAAGACCACATTCGATGGAATAGCGAGGCAATACCATGGAAAACCGACTCAGGCAGCTCTTTGATTTCCAGCGTTTTCAGGGCAACACCGCACTGCAGAGCATCATCGACGCGACCCACGAGCGCGTGGGCGAGGTGCTTGACGACAGCGACCTAGAGTTTCTCAACGCCGCTGGTGATCCGAACGAGATGATGATGGGCATCCAGAACCTGGAGAGCGACTCTAAGGAGTAGTGCTCATAGGGGAGAGGGCCATGCGAAGGGCGTCACGGGGAGACCCGGGGCGCCCTTTCCGTGTGTCTGGGGTGGCGGCTGTTCGCTCGAAGCCCCTTCTGGAGGCCGGGGCGGGTGAGCCGCCCGCGAGCGGTTGCGACAAGCGAACCCCTTCCGAGCGGTTGACGCGGGCGAGTCTCTTCCGAGCGACTGGGCGGGCGAATCCCTTGCGAGGGGCTGTGCGCGGGTGAGCGCTCGCGCTACTCCACGAAGGCGTAGCGTCCCGAGAACGCGAGATGGGGGCGCACGATAAGCTCGGCCGTGGGCGGACAGGCGGTCTCATAGAGCTTGTCGGCAATCACGAGCGTGGCCTGCGCGAGGGCGGCCTCGACCTCCTCCTCGCCGTCTGCCAGCGCGTCGCCGGAGGCGAGGAGCTCGCGCGGGGCCTCAAGCGGGCAAACCACGCGGTAGGGCACGCCTTCCTGCAGCTCGCGGGCTGCGGCGAGCGAGCCAGCAGAGACGGGCTCGCCCACCACGCAGTGCGTTCCGTCTGCAGCCGGGGTGCGGCCGTCGCGGCAGGGCCAGAGGCACGCACCCGTGCTGGCGGCCTGGCGCAGCGCCTCAGCTAGCTGCGCAGAGAACGCGCCCACAGGCGCACCGACCACGTACGGCGTGCCGAAGCGCTCGCGCAGCACGCGGGCGGCGGGTAGCCCCGTGGCAGAAACAACAAGGTTTACCTGCGCTTTTGCGGCCTGCGCGAGTTCGTCGAGATCAGAGCCCATGGCCCAGCAGGAAAGCTCCTCAAACCCGGCCTCACGCACGAAGCGGTGCAGATCGCTGACCTGCTCGTCGCGGCAGAAGTCGAGCGGCGTGACGCCCAGCAGGTTGAGCGTGCCCAGCTGCACAGCTGCCGGCTCCACGAATCGCTCGGCGATGGCGGCAAGCGCGCCACCTGCGCCGACGCTGTAGTCGTGCATGCCGTTGCTGCGCACGTAGAAGCAGGGGATGCCCGCCTGTTGCTCGATGAGCTTGCAGAGCGCCGCGAAGTCGGTGCCGGCGATGAAGGGAATCGGCGAGTTGGTGATGGCGATGAAGCGCGGGCGCAGCTCGCGTGCCGCGTCTACCACGTCGCGCACGACCTTCTCGTCGTTGCCGAGGATCGCGTCGCGCTCGCGCAGCGCCGTGATGAAGATGAGGCTGTCGTGGTCGTACCAGCGCGTCTCGTCGTGCGTGTTGTAGGTGGAGTTGCAGCCCGAGGGGTCGTGGATCACCGTCATGCCGCCCAGCTCGAAGAGGGCCGAGCAGCAGCCGGAGACATCGCCCGCGTAGACGGGAAGGATGCGGTTACTGCGGTTCATGCCTGCCTCCTCGCGGGTCGTGCGTCCTGCCTGCTCATACGCAGCTCACGCAGCCCAGACCCTTGCGCGGCACGATGTCGCGCGTGTCCTTCTCGGTGGCCCAGGCGTCGCGCATGAGGCCCGCCAGCTCGCGGATGCCGGCGAAGCCCCAGAGGTTGCCGCCCTCTACGATGTTGACGAAGTTGCCCGTGCCCGTGAACCAAGCGGCCTTGGGACCGATGGCCAGGGTGCGCTCTTCGCGCTCACGCGACGCAACGCGCAGCTCGGGCAGGCCGATGGACGACAGCTGCAGCTCGGGCGCGTGTTCCTTCAGCCACTCAAGCGCGTCCGCTTCCTCGGGGTTTACGACGTCGAGGTAGACCTCGGTCACGTTGAAGCCGTGCTCGAGGAGCAGCCGCGCGATGCCGAGCGGGCGGGGATGCGCGGCCATATCGATGGCGATGGGCGCGCTGGCGATCTCTGCGTGAGTGGCGGCAAGGGCCTCCTCGCAGCGCGCAACCTCGGCGGCATAGTCGGGCTGCGGCGTGCCAAGCGCCTCCGCAACCTGCCGGTGCTGAGCCTCGATCTCGTCGTAGCCAAAGCAGGAGGGCAGGTAGAGGAAGCGCCTGCTTAAGCGGTGCGCAAGGTGCTCGATGCCGCGCAGCGCATTGGGGTAGGTCGCCACGAAGGTCCCCGCCTGTGCAAGCGCCTTGAACGCGGCGTAGTCCGCGCAGCTCTGCAGGTCGGTGAGGCGGTAGCCGCCGTCCGCGAGCAGCGCGCGCAGCTCGCAGCTGGCGCTGAGCGAGAAGTCGCTGCCCAGGTGCGCCACGAGTTTCTCGTCCGCCTCGCAGGGAGGCAGCGGGTCATACATCACGCGGCGCAGCCGCTGGTCGGGGCTCAGGCGGCTGTTCATGATGGGGTCCATGAACGCGCGCACGAAGTCCACGCTGGGGAAGCGCTGCTCGAGCTCGCGGTAGATGTGCGCCATGTTGATGCCGAGGAAGTGGTGGGTGCACACCGGGAAGACCTGCACGCAGGGCGGCAGCTCGGGCAGCTTGTTGAGCACGTCGGTGATGCCCTCGAGCGTGACCTCCTCCACCGTGCCGCGCACGATGTCCTCCTCCTTGAGGATGACGCAGGAGAAGCGGTCGGCCGCGCCCATCTCCTGGGCGGTGAGCACCACGCCGCGCATGCAGTTGATGGCGCAGACGTAGACCTGGTGCGCCTCGGGCACGAGCAGGCCGAGGTGCACGATGTTCCACGGCTCGTGCACGGGCGGGTTGAACTCGAGCTTGGGGGTGAAGAGGGAGGTGCTGCACGCGTCGGCCGCGCGAACGACCGAGGGTCCGATGCGTTTGAGCATGTCAGGCCTCCTCTCTGGGATGGCCGGGGGCGCACCCCCGGCGTGGCGTTCTAGCAGATGCGCGGCAGGAGCTCGCCGCCGGGCTGCGGCAGCAGGGTCTGCGTGCCGATCTCGGTGTTGAGGACCACCCAGCCGGGACGGTCGTCCGTGACCTCGCCGATGATGGTCGCGCCGCCCGAGTGCGGGGCCGAGCGCAGCGCCTCGACGAGCGCGGGCGCCTCCTCCTTGGGGGCGATGACCACGAGGCGTCCCTCGCAAGCAAGGTAGAGCGGCTCGAGGCCGAGCATGCGGCACACGCCGCCCACGGCGGGATCGACGGGCACGGAGGCAGCGTCGAGCGAGATGCCCACGCCACTCTGCTCCGCGATCTCGTAGAGCACGGTGCCCACGCCACCGCGGGTGGCGTCGCGGATCACGTGGATGTCCTTGGACACGCCGAGCATGGCCTCGACGCTCGACCAGAGCGGCGCGCAGTCGCTCGTCACGTCGGCCTCGATGCCGAAGTCGTCGCGGGCGAGCAGGATGGTGCAGCCATGGCGGCCCACGTCTCCGGTCACGATGATGGCGTCGCCCGGCTTGGCCTTCGCACCTGCGGGGGCCGCGCCCTCCACGATCTCGCCCACGCCGGTGGTGGTGATGAACACGCCGTCCACCTGCCCGCGGCCCGCGACCTTGGTGTCGCCGGCCACGAGCACGACGCCCGCTTCGGCTGCCGTCGCGGCCATCGCGTCGGCAATGGTCCGCAGGTCATCGAGGGGGTAGCCCTCCTCGATCACGAACGCGCAGGTGAGGTAGAGCGGACGGGCGCCCATGCAGGAGAGGTCGTTCACTGTGCCGCAGATGGAGAGCTTGCCGATGTTGCCGCCCGGGAAGAACGACGGCGAGACGATGAAACCGTCCGTGGACATGGCGATCTGGCCAGTCGGGCGCGGCAGCACCGCCGCGTCGTCAGCCGTGAAGTACGGGCTCGTGAACCGCTTCGCGAAGACGCTCGCGATGAGCTCGGAAGTCTGTTTGCCGCCGGCACCCATGGCCAGCGTTACCTGTTCGCTCAAAGTACTCCCCCTCCATACTGGTAATATGCCGAGCACGCGCCCTCGCCGGAGACCATGCAGGCCCCCACGGGGTGCATCGGCGTGCAGCCCTTGCCGAAGACCGGGCAGTCGCTCGGCTTGCAGGCGCCGCGCAGCACGTCGCCGCAGCGGCAGGCCGGGTTGGCGCGACCCTCGATGTGCGGCATGTCGTATTTCTTGCGGGCGTCGAACGCCGCGTACTCCTCGCGCAGGGCGAGGCCCGACTGCGGGATGACGCCGAGGCCACGCCACTCGGAATCGCAGGGCTCCATGACCTTCTCGATGAGCGCCACGGCGGCGGGCGTGCCCTCGGGCTTGACCACGCGCGGGTAGGCGTTCACGAAGAACGGCTTGCCCTCCTCGGCCTTGCGCACCGCCACGGCGAGGGCCGTGATGAGTTCCTTGGCCGTGAAGCCCGCGAGCACGCCACTCACGCCCTGCTCAGCGAGGTCCTCGCAGAGCTGGGTGCCCGTGATGGCGTGCACGTGGCCGGGGTAGAGGAACACGTCGGCACTGTCCCTGAGCGCGGCGTAGGCGTTGGGCATGGTCTTGTTGGCCGTGAGCAGCGAGAAGTTGGTGAGTCCCAGCTCTTGGGCCTTCTCCACGGCGAGGCAGGCGGCGGGCACCGTGGTCTCGAAGCCCACGGCGAGGAAGCACACCTGCTCCTCGGGATGCTCCTGCGCGTAGATGACGGCGTCAAGCGGCGAGTAGACCACCTGCACGTGGCCGCCCGCGGCGCGCGCTCCCGCGAGGCTCTTCTTGGTGCCCGGCACGCGCACGAGGTCGCCGAAGGTGGTGATGGTCACGTCGTGCTCGGCGAGCCAGATGGCCTCGTCGATGAAGCCGACGGGGGTCACGCACACGGGGCAGCCGGGGCCCGAGATGAGGTCCACCTGGGGCGGCAGCAGCTTGCGGATGCCGAGGCGGAAGATCTCGTGCGTGTGGGTGCCACAGACCTCCATGATGCGCAGGTGCGGGCCCGCGTAGGAGGAGAGGATTTCGGCCGCGCTCTGGCGGGCCTGTGCCTGTTCGCTCATGCCAGCAGGGCCTCCATGATCTCGTCGGTCTCGTGGTCGTCCTCGTCGGTGATCTTGGAGATGGCGATGCCGGCGTGCACCATGACGTAGTCGCCGGGCTCGAGGTCGTCCATCAGCTGCACCGAGATCTCGCGGCGCGCGCCGTCGGCGTCGACCATGGCCATGCCGTCCTGGATGCGGACCACCTTAGCCGAAAGTCCTACACACATCTTGGTTCCTTTCCTTTCGTACCAGCTCTGAGCTGGCCTTTTAGTGCAATACGGTCGGTGGGGCTGCGCGATTGGGCCGCCTCACTCGATGATGTCTAACGGTACGGTCGCGACGGGCTCGGCCTGCGTGAGGCCCTGCGCCCTGCGCGACGCGGCGACCACGGCCTGCCCGAGGGCGATGCCACCGTCGTTGGGCGGCACGAGGCTGTGGGTGAGCACGCGGAAGCCCGCGGCGCGCAGCTTATCGCAGCTCAGGCGCAGCAGCAGGAGGTTCTGGTAGCAGCCGCCGCTCAGGGCGACCACGTTCACGCCGGAGGTCTCGCGCACCTTGCGGCACGCGGCCTCGACGAGCTCCGCCAGGCCCAGATGGAACTCGTAGGCGAGGAGCTCGGTGCTCTTGCCGGCCTGCTTGCCCGCGAGGATGTGCGCGAAGAGCATGTCGGTGGCGAGCGTGAAGGGAGCGCCTTCCGCGCCACGGCAGAGCTCGACGTCGGCGGGGAAGATCCGCTCCGGCCTCTCGTCCTCGGGGCAGCGCTCGGCGGCGAACTGCAGCTGCGTGGCCGCCTCGCCCTCGAAGGTCGAGGCCCTGCGCACGCCGAGCACCGCGCTCACGGCGTCGAAGAGGCGCCCCGCGCTCGTGGAGGTGACGCTGTTCACGCCGCGGGCGATCATGGCGAGCAGCACACGTGCCTCTGCGGGCTCGCAAAGCCCCAGCTCGGAGGCCGCGTCAATCGCCGCCGCATCGCTTCCCAGCGCGTCGCGCAGCATGGCCACCGCGATGCGCCAGCCCTGGCGCGACGAGAGGTCGCCGCCCGCCTGCGCGAAGCGCGCGATGTGGCCCGCGCGCTCGAACCGGGTCGTGGTGCAGAGCATGATCTCGCCGCCCCACACGGTGCCGTCGGTGCCGTAGCCGGTGCCGTCGAACGAGACGCCGATCGTGGGCTCGAGCACGTCGTTTTCGGCCATGCAGGCCACGACGTGCGCATAGTGGTGCTGCACCTGTATGAGCGGCAGGCCGTCCTTGCCCGCGAGCTCCTGCGCGACGAGCGTGGAGTTGTAGCGCGGGTGCAGGTCGGAGGCGATGACCTCGGGCTCGAACTCGAGCAGCGTCTCGAAGCGACCGATGGTCTCCTGGCAGGCGCGAACCGTGCGCACGTCGGTCAGGTCGCCCACGTAGGAGGACGGGTAGAGCATGTCGCCCATGCCGATGCAGAAGCTGTTCTTGAGCTCGCCGCCCACGGCCAGCACGCGTGCGCCGAGTCGCTCGGAGAGCATGAAGGGCAGCGGTGCCCAGCCGCGCGAGCGGCGCACCATGTAGGGCTTGCCCTCGAAGAGGTCCATCACGGTGTCGTCGGCGCGTACGCGGATCTTGCGGTCGTGGCTGAGGGTGGCGTCGCAGAGGGGCCCGAGCTCGCTTGTGGCCTCCGCGTCGTCGCGGCAGATGGGCGCGCCCGACTCGTTGGCGCTCGTCATCACGAGGCAGTCGGGCATCTCGATGCCGTCGTCGTAGGTGAAGAGCAGCAGCTGGAGCGGGGCATAGGGGAGCATGACGCCGAGCTTGGGATTCTCGGGCGCCACGGCCTCGCAGACGAGCCCTCCCGCGCGCTTGGGCAGAAGGAGGATGGGCTTCTGGTGTCCGGTCAGGATCTCTTCGGCCACGACGCCCGTCTCGCACTCGCGCTGGGCCACGGCCAGGTCGCGCGCCATGACGGCGAAGGGCTTGGCCACGCGGCGCTTGCGCTCGCGCAGGAGCTCGACGGCCGCCTCGTTCGTGGCGTCGCAGCAGAGGTGAAAGCCGCCGATGCCCTTCACGGCCACGGTGCCGCCGCCCGCGATGATGCGGCGCGCCTCGGTGATGGCGGCGCGCCCGCGCTCCTCGCGTCCGAGCAGGTAGACCGTGGGACCGCAGTCGTTGCAGCACACGGGCTGCGCGTCGTAGCGGCGGCTCGCGGGGCTGTAGTACTCCTCGGCGCAGGTGGGGCACATCGGGAACTCGTGCATGCTCGTGCGCTCGCGGTCGTAGGGGAGCGAGTCGAGGATGGTCAGGCGCGGGCCGCAGCAGGTGCAGTTGATGAAGGGGTGCAGGTAGCGGCGGTCGGCGGGGTCGTAGAGCTCGCGCTTGCAGTCTTCGCAGATGGCGATGTCGGGCGAGATGAAGATCTCGCCCTTCGTGCGGGCGCTCTCGATGATGTCGAAGGTCTCGTAGCGCGGGGCGTCCGGCGCGGGCTTCACGTCGATCTTGAGGATGGCCGAGCGGCGGGGCGGCTGCTCGCGCAGGAGCTTCGCGAACAGCTCGACCTGCTCGGGCGTTCCCTGCGCGTAGATCTCGACGTAGGGTCCCTTGTTGCAGACGCTGCCCGTGATGCCCGAGGTGATGGCGTGGCGGCTCACCGTGGGCCTGAAGCCCACGCCCTGCACGATGCCGTAGACGCGGATGCGGGAGGTGGTCATCACTGCGCTCCCTCGTGGCCTGCCGTGTTGAGGTGGCCGGAGAGCGGGAATTCGGGCAGGTCGATGCGGATGCCCGCGTACTGAGGCACGATGTCGAAGAGCACGGGGTCGCCGATGATCGCGTCAAAGCCGCCGTCGCGGACGAGCTCGGCGAAGTCGTCCTCCTCGGTGAGGCGCAGGTCGCCCTCCTCGGCGAGCTCGGGCTTGCGCAGGAACCACGTGGCGCAGCTGACCTGCGCTCCGCGCTCGCGCAGCAGCGCGCGCAGGGAGTTGGCAGTGACTTGCTGGGCCACCACGAGCACGCGCGCGCCCGCGGGGAGGGCGTCAAGCGCGTCGCCAAGCAGCGTACCTGCGGCAACGCGCGGATCGAAGACCTCATACGGGGTGCTGAAGCGCTTCTCGAGCAGCTTCGCCGCAGCGATGCCCGAGGGCGCCACGACCACGTTCTTCTCGGCGGAGGAGGCGCGCAGCACGTCGTCGAAGCTGCTGCCCATGCCGTAGCAGACGGCGCCGGGCAGGGCCGCGCGCAGCGCGTCGGCCGAGGCGGTGCTCAGGTCAAGCGGGTTGGCGCCGAGCACGCCGATGCGGCCCTGCTCGACGGGGTGGGCCTCGGTCGCGAAGCGGTCGAAGAGCGCGCGGTAGGCCTTCTCGGCACCCACGTCGTAGAGCTCCATGCCCGTGGTGTCGATGGTGATGACGGGCAGGGTGCCCCGGCGCTCGGCCATGCGGCGGAGCGCCCGGTAGTCGGTGCCGATGACGGAGGGCACGGGCGTGCCCACGATGGCCGCGAAGCGCGCGTCGATCTTGGCGGCGGCGTCGGCGAGCTCGCCCACGAGTTTGTCGTCGCGGCCGAGGATGGCGTCCATGTCGCGCAGGCCCGCGCTGAAGACGGCGCTCCTGCGCTCGTGCCAGCGCGGCTCGTCAAAGCCGCAGATGTTGCCCGTGCAGCCGCCGGCGTCGCAGATGACGACGATGCCGTCGAGCTCGTAGAGCACCGAGACCGCGCCTGACTGGTCGGGCGCGAAGGGAGTCAGGTACTTGCGCAGGCCTCTCATGAGCGCACCTCCTCGGCGTCGGACGCGGTGCCCTCGGGGCAAAGCAGCTGGTCAAGGGCCTCGAAGAGTCGGCGCACCGCCGCGTAGCCGTAGGGCTGCACGTCGGAGTTCCATGCCAGGCAGGCCGCCTCGGGGTGGTACCAGCCGGCGTCCTTGCCGAGCGCCACGTCCACGGGGCAGTCGGCGGCGTCGTAGTAGAGCATGGTCGGCTCCATGTTGGAGTAGATGCGCGTCTCGGGGCTGAGCTCGGCGAGGCGCCGCAGGAAGACGAAGTTCTCGGCCTGGACCGTGCCGAAGACCTCGCGCACCGTGAAGCCGTAGCGCGTGAGGGCGAGCGCCAGCTCGAAGGGGTCGGCGTTCAGGCACTCGCCGATGGCGAAGGTCGCGTTCGGGTGGGCCGCGCGGAAGGCGTTGAGCGCAGCCTCGGCCGCGGCGTAGTCGGCCTCGTCGTCGAACTGCGCGCCGAGCACCTGGCCGAGGGCCTGGTACTGCCTGCGGATGCGGTCGAGCTGGTAAAGGCGGGTGAGCTCGATGGACGGGATCTGCAGGCGCTCCTGCAGGTCTGCCGCCGCGAAGCGCGCCTCGGGGTGCAGCACGAGGTTGAAGTTTGCCTCGGCCATGTTCTGGAACTCGTCGAAGCTCGCGCAGCGCGAGGTCTCGCGCACCTGCTTCACGCCGAGGTCACGCAGGTAGCGGTAGAGCTCACAGTCGTCCACGAGCGGCGCGAAGAAGCCGAGCAGGTTGACCGAGGTCGCGCGCTTGCGGCGCGGCTCGAGGAGCGAATAGAGGCTCTGACGCACGTGCACCATCGGCGGGCGGCGGCCCTCGCGGGTGAGGGCGTACATGTAGCAGGGGCGCACGGGCAGGCCCACGCGCTCCTCCGCGCGGCGGCAGACGCGCTCCATGTCGGTGCCGAGCAGGGCGTCCACGCAGGTGATGCAGATCATCACGAGCGAAGGACGCTCGGCGAGGCAGTCGACGACCTCCTCGACGGCCTGCGGGATCTTCTTGAGATGGCGGCCGGTGACGATGTCGGTCTCGCCCATGGTGAGGTAGAAGAAGCGGTTGCGGTAGGCGGGCAGCTCGCTCACGATGGAGGTGTTGCGGCCGCAGCAGCCGGGCGCCACGATGAGCATGACCGAGCCGGGGATGGCCAGGCCGGCGCGCTTGACGCCGAAGCCCTCGGCGCCGGGCGAGTTGAAGGCCAGCGTGGCGGGCGAGCTGTAAATGAGATGGCGGTTGGAGACGAGCTCATCGGGCAGGTTGTCGATGCCGCACTGCGCAAGCTCCGCCGCCGTGAAGCAGCGAGCGGTGCGTTCCATGGCTAGATCTCACCGCTTTCGAGCCGTGCGGCGAGGTCGAGGAAGCACTGGCTCACGGGGAGCGTGGCGTCGCCCTCGATGACGGTCTTGCCCTCGTCCTCGAAGCGGATGATGTCGTCGCTACGCGGGATCTCGGCCACGATGCGCAGGCCGTGCTCGTCGGCGAAGGCCTGGACCTTCTCGGTCTCGCGCTCCACGTTGCGGTGGTTGAGGATGATGCCGGCCACGCGCGCGTAGCCGCGGTCCTCGAAGTTCTTCACGGCCGTGTTGATGTTGTTGGCCGCGTAGAGCGCCATCTTCTCGCCGGAGGTGACGATGAGCACCTTCTCGGCATAGCCCTCGCGGATAGGTGCGGCAAAGCCGCCGCAGACCACGTCGCCGAGCACGTCGTAGAGCACGACGTCAGGCTTCCAAGTCTCGAAGAGGCGCAGGTCCTCGAGCAGGTTGAACGTGGCGATGATGCCGCGGCCCGCGCAGCCGAGGCCGGGGGTCGGGCCGCCCGTCTCGATGCAGAGCACGCCGCCGAAACCCTCGCGCGCGATCTCGTCGAAGCTCTCAGGGTCGGCGTCGTTCTCGCGCATGTAGTTCATCACGGGCTCGAGCAGCTGGCCACCAAGCAGGTTCATCGTGGAATCTGCCTTGGGGTCACAACCGATTTGAATAACACGCTTGCCTCGCACGGCAAATGCTGCGGCGAGATTGCTGGTCATGGTGGACTTACCGATGCCACCCTTGCCATACACGGCTATTTTAAGCATGAGGTCCTCTCCTCAACGACTTCCTGCTTGGAATTAACCTCGCGGTCAGAACGCGAACTCTATCGTACCACGAAGTGCGGTGGGCGCGCTTGGGACGCGGTCCCATCACCGCAGGTACACGGTTAGTACCATCTATCACCTTACAACATGTTCCTCACGGGCATGGCTGGTGCAAAGAACCGTCGGTCTTTTGTGCCAGTGCGCGGCGGTTGGTGCAAAGAACCGTCGGTCTTTTGTACCAGTGCGGAACGGTTACTGCAAAAGCGTCGCAACGATGATTACGCGTGGTTTGCATCAGGATATGTGGCCCTTTTTGCCGAAACAGGCGGTAATCAGACTGTGGGAGGGGGTCGGTCTGGACGCAAGTGCTTCTTATGCGTCGTTTATTCGCAAACACCCGTCTATTGAAAGGCGCTATCCTGCGCGAATAGCACCTTGATACTCGGGATGGTCCCAAATAATGACGCACAAGAAGCACTTGCGTCCAAGAGGCGTTGCTTGAGGCCGATTTTTTGCCAGAAAATGGGCAACCGGACACCATTTCAGCTCTGCATGGGAGCTCTCAAGTTGGCCTGCGGCTGCGTGGGGACCCCAATTGCAAACGCCGTGGAGTCGTAACCGCCAAAAGAATCGGAACCCATCGTGCCGACGCGAAGTGCCGGCACCCTGCTCGCGCGGCTTGCGCTTCCGCAATCATGCCAGTACCCGTTCGGGGCCGCATGGGCTAGGATATATCATCATGCCAAGAGGTGCCGTCTGAGAGGGGACACCATGAGCCTCAATGCCACGCCGTCATCCGAACGGCTTCATATCGGTTTCTTTGGGTGCCGCAACGCGGGCAAGTCAAGCGTCGTCAACGCCGTGACCGGGCAGGATTTGGCCGTGGTATCGGATGTGGCGGGTACCACCACCGATCCCGTGCAGAAGGCGATGGAGCTGCTGCCGTTGGGCCCCGTGGTCATCATCGACACCCCGGGCTTTGACGACGAGGGTCTGCTCGGCGAGAAGCGCGTGCGCCGCACCCGCCAGACGCTCAACCGCTGCGACATGGCCGTGCTCGTGGTGGACGCCACGCGCGGCATGGCCGAGACCGACCGGCAGCTCGTAGGCTTCTTCCGCGAGAAGCATCTGCCCTACGTGATCGCGCACAACAAGGCTGACCTGCTGGAACAGGTGCCCGAGCCCACCGCGAACGACCTCTGGGTCAGCGCCAAGACGGGCGCGGGCATCTTCGAGCTCAAGGAGCGCCTCGGCGCCCTCATGCCCAAGGAGGACCCCAACCACCGCCTGCTCGCGGACCTCATCGAGCCCAACGACCTCGTGGTGCTCGTGTGCCCCATCGACGAGTCCGCTCCCAAGGGCCGCATGATCCTCCCTCAGCAGATGGGCATCCGCGACGTGCTCGATGCCGGCGCCATCTCGGTGGCCTGCCGCGAGAAGGAGCTCGCCGCCACGCTCGAGCGCCTCGGCCGCAAACCCGCGCTCGTGGTGACCGACAGCCAGGCGTTCAAGCTGGTGAGCGCCACGGTGCCCGAGGACATCCCGCTCACGTCGTTCTCCATCCTCATGGCGCGCTACAAGGGCTTCCTGCGCACGTCGGCTGCGGGCGTCGCGGACTCCGTGGTGCTCATGGCAGAGGGCTGCACGCACCACCGCCAGTGCAACGACATCGGCACGGTCAAGATCCCGCGCTGGCTGCGCGCCCACACGGGCCTCGACCTCAAGATCGAGACCTGCTCCGGCCGCGAGTTCCCCGACGACCTCTCGCCCTACTCCCTCGTGGTGCACTGCGGCGGCTGCATGATCACCGAGCGCGAGGTCCAGTACCGCATGCGCTGCGCCGAGGACCAGGGTATCCCCTTCACCAACTACGGCATCACCATCGCGCAGATGACGGGCGCCCTCGAGCGCAGCGTGCGGCTCTTCCCCGAGATCCACGAGCTGGTCGTGGGCGGGAAGGAGGCGTCCCGTGGATGAGCGGATGCACGAGCTCATAGAGCGCCTGGCGGCCGAACATCGCCTCGAGCTGGACGAATATCGCGAGCTCATCGAGCGGCGCACGCCGGAGGCGGCCGAGCTTTTGGCCGAGCGCGCCCGCGAGGCGCGCCAGCCCATCTACGGCACCACGGTCTTCACGCGCGGCCTCATCGAGATCAGCAACATCTGCAAGAACGACTGCATCTACTGCGGCATCCGCCGCTCGAACCACAACGTCGAGCGCTACCGCCTCGAGCCCGACGTGATCGTGGCCTGCGCGCGCGAGGGCTACGAGCTGGGATTCCGCACCATCGTGCTGCAGGGCGGCGAGGACGGCTATTACACCGACGAGGTGCTCGGGGGCATCGTGAGCCGCATCGTTGACGCCTGTCCCGACACGGCGGTCACCCTCTCGATGGGGGAGCGCAGCTACGAGAGCTACCAGCGCCTCTTCGACGCGGGTGCGACCCGCTACCTGCTGCGCCATGAGACAGCCAGCCCCGAGCACTACGCCCAGCTGCACCCAGCCACGATGTCATGGGAGAACCGCATGCAGTGCCTGCGCGACCTGCGTGCGATCGGCTACCAGGTGGGCGCAGGCTTCATGGTGGGGTCGCC
>CACYAX010000033.1 GCA_902772435.1 uncultured Coriobacteriaceae bacterium
GACGAGCCGACCGCTGACGAGCTCTGGGAGAAGGTGCAGCTGCAGTACGTGGCCTTTCTCGAAGACGAGCCTGCGTTGAGCGGCGTCAAGAACACCACGTCCATCTACGATCCCATCCTTCTATTTGCGTGGTACGCTGTCGTGCCGGATAAACCTGCCCTCGAAGACATCCAACAAGACGTTTTGGACTGCTTTTTCGGCGGCTTCGATACGCTCGGCAAGCTCTTCGACGTGAACCGCACGTTTGATAACCGCCTCGCGAATAGTGTCTTCAAAAGCGCCAACGACACCCGCGTCAAAGAGATCGAGCGCTTTCCTGCCTCGTTCAGGATGGGGTCGTATTCCTACGACAAGAAGGCCGGAATCGTCCGCTACACCTTTACGCAATGCCCCAATGCGGAGTTTGCCAAGCGCCATCACATGGAGGAGTTCCTGTCCGTGTTGTGCAACTGCGACCATCTGGCGCTTCGGAAGATTCATGCCACGCTCATCCGCGAAGGGACCTGCGTCACTGCAGCGTGCTGCGATTACTGCATCGTTGGAGATAAGAACCCGCTCGCCCGGGAGTATGAGCTGGTCACCAACGAGAACGGCCTGCTCATAAGCATGAGGAAGCATACGACCGAAGTGTAATGCGCTACGATGCGGTCAAGACAGACAACGCGGGTCTCGCGCTTCCGCACGAGACCCGCGGGTCTTCTTGCTGTGTAGGTGATCCTACGCGAGATCGCACGCGGCCTTGAGACCAAAGGCTCCCTCGGCAGAGCGCGCGCTGTCCACGATGGCGCCCTCGAGCGCCTTGGTGGCGAGCGCACCGACCACGTCGACCGGATAGGCCACCTTGCCCGTGGCCATCACGAAGATGCTGTCGCCGTCGTTGGTGGTGTGCGTGGGCCTGATGGCATGCGCGTAGGCGTCGGCCGCCATCTGGGCGACCTTGGTGGCCTCGGCCTTGGTGAGCTTGGCGTTGGTGACCACGCAGGAGATGGTGGTGTTGGTGCGCGCAAGCGGCATGGCGGCCGCGAGCGAGAGCAGGGCGTCTACGCTGCTCGTGAGCCTCTCCCCCGCCTCGTCAAGCAGTCCGGCCACAGGAGAGCCTGTATTTGGGTTTACCACGTCTCCTACTGCGTTCACGGCCGCTACCGCCCCGCAGACAAGCTCTCCGCAGCTCTCAACGCATTCCCCGAGGCCTGTCTTCATGGCGCGTGCAGGGCCGCCGAGCTTGCCGACCGTGCAGCCGGTGCCCGCGCCCACGTTGCCGCGCGTGAGCGGCTCGGCAGGGTTGTCAAGCGCGCTGCGGACGGCCTCCACGCCGTATGCTGCCGTAGGACGCACGCTGGCAGAGCCACAGGCGAGGTCGAAGAGGCAGGCGCCCGAGACGATGGGCACCTTGCCCACGCCCACATCGAGGCCGATGTCGTGGCGCTCGAGCTCCTCCATCACGCCCGTCGCCGCCGCGAGCCCGTAGGCGCTGCCACCGGAGAGCACCACGGCATGGAGCACCTGCACGGTCTCCTCGGGGCGCAGGAGGTCGGTCTCGCGCGTGGCGGGAGCGCCTCCGCGCACGTCCACGGCACCCGTCGCGCCCTCAGGGCAGATGATGACGGTGCAGCCCGTACCGGCCTCGGCGTTGGTCGCGCTCGCGGCATAGATGCCCTCGATGTCGGTTATGGAACGGTACTCCATGATGGCCTCCTGCGAATGGTCCGGTGAGGTGATGGGTCTGGTTGGCTAGGCGCGGCCGAACTTCGCCAGCACGCGCAGCAAGTGGCCGATGGGAAGGCCGACCACGTTGTAGTAATCGCCGTTGATGCGCCGCACGAGGGTGCAACCACCCGCCTGGTAGCCGTAGGCGCCCGCCTTGTCGCGCGGTTCTCCCGTCGCCACGTAGGCAGCGATCTCCTCGTCCGTCAGGTCGAAGAACGTGACGTCGGTCGTCGTCGTGAAGCGCGCCCTGCGCTCGGGCACGCCCCACTCCCCCAGCTTGACCACGGCCACGCCCGTCGTCACATGATGCGTGCGGCCGGAGAGCTCGCGCAGCATGCGCGCAGCGTCCTCGTCGTCCACAGGCTTGCCGAACTCCACGTCGTCCATCCAGACGATTGTGTCGGCGGCCACGATGATCTGGCCCTCGTCGGCGCGGGTGGTGCTCTCGGCGGCTGCGTCGGCCTTCATCTGTGCCAGCCGGGCCACCATCGCCTTGGGGTGCTCGCCCGCGAGCGGGGTCTCGTCAATGTCCTGGGGACGGACGTCGGGCTCGATGCCCACCTGCCGAAGGATGTCGATGCGCCGCGGGGACTGCGAAGCCAAGATCATGGGAACCTCCAAAAGAAGAACGGAGCCGCTTGTGCGACCCCGTCCATTCTAAACCTCTTGTGGGCAGATGCCCGCGCGGAGTTACTCGACCTCGATAGCGCCAACAGGGCAGCCCTCGGCGGCCTCGTTGATGCATGCTTGTTCCTTTCCAACAAAGATAACGGGCAGCGCACAAATCCCCCTTCGTGCGCTGATTCATTTGTACACGTTTGCGGCGAGAAACGCAACACAAATTAGGTCATCTACCAGCAGTTATATAAGGCTAACTTTTTGCTTTCGGGCCGTAATCCCACGTCAGGCAACAAAATGAGGCGCCCCACACCCAAGTGGATGTGGGGCGCCCTGCGTGTTGGCATTGTGCGCGTTAGTTGAACTTGACCAGCTTCTGCGCGATGCGATAAAGACCGATCGTGGTCTTCTCCCCTGCTGCCGTGGGAAGGTTGCAGGCAAGACCGATCACGCCATAGCGGGTCTTGCGATACATCTTGGCGTCATATTCCTTCATGTCTGCCCAGAGCTTGTTGAGGTTGTCAATCGCGTCAGGCGCCTCCGACAGCTTGGAGTAGATGGCACAGACCGAGAACATGATGATGAGGTAGCTCATCATGTACTTGCGCAGCTTCGGGTACTTCACGTCATCGTAGATGTGGTAGGCGTTCATCATGATGCGCGTCACACGCAGCTGCTGGTCGATGCGGCCCACCATGACCTTCTCGTTGACCGACTGGTCAGCGCGGCCAATGAAGTAGCGGTAGAGGTCGACGTCCAGGTAGTAGATGGTCTTGCAGCGCGGCAGCGGCACGTAGGCATAGATGTTGTCCACGTAGAAGGTGTGCGCCGGCATCGGCACGCCACCGTCACGAAGCACGTCGGTACGGTAGCACAGCGAGTGCATGAGCAGGTACTGCCAGACGAAGAAATGGCCGATGTCATCCCAGGTGAAGATCTTGCGCTGCGGGAGGGCGAACTTGTAGTCGATCGTGCGCGTCGTGCCGTCCTCGGTGTGCTCGTATACGTAGTTGCTGATGACGAGGTCGACGCGGATGTCGAACTCGATGAAGCTCCTGAGCTTCTCGAGCAGTGCCTTGAAGGCGTCGGCATCAATCCAGTCGTCGGAGTCGACGACCTTGTAGTAAACGCCGTCGGCGTTGTTGAGGCCCGCGAGCACGGCCATGCCGTGGCCGCCGTTCTCCTGGTGGACGGCCTTCACGAGGGTCGGGTAGCGCTCCTGCCACTCCAGGGCCTTCTCGTACGTGTTGTCCTTCTGCGAACCGTCATCGACGATGATGACCTGCACGTCCTCGGCATAGTCACAACCTTCGAGGATCGATGTGACGCAGTGGTCCATGTACTCGGCTGAGTTGTAGCACGGGATGCCGAAGCTTATCGTCTTTTGCATGTAAACCTTCCCTGCACTGCTTTCGTGCGTTAGCGGTTGGCGATGATCTCGTCGGAAAGCGCGAGGGCCGAAGCCACGACGCCATCCATGTCGTAGTACTTATACTCGGCGAGACGGCCCACGACCCAGAAATTCAGCAAATTCTTGACGCGGTCGCGGTAGGCCTGGTAGAGCTGGCGCGTCTCGTCCTCGAGGATGGCGTAGTACGGCGTCTGGCCGCTGCCGGGCTCGTAGGCCTTGGAGTACTCGCGCATGATGGTGGTCTTGCCAGGCACGACCTGGCCGGTCATGTTCTTGAACTCCGTGATGCGCGTGAAGTCCTCGCTCGTGGTGTAGTTGACGGTACCCACGGGCTGGAACTGGTCCATGTCGAGGGTCTCGAAGACCATGTCGAGGGTGCGATACGGCAGCGCGCCGAGGTCGAGGTTGAAGAGCTCGTCCAGCGGGCCGGTGTAGATGACGTCGCCGCCGTAGGGCTTGCCGTCGACGAGCACGGCCTCAGGCGTCACGGAGAGGATGTCACGCGCGTCGACGCCCGTGAAGACGTTGATGAGGTCGTGGTCGAGCAGGCGCTCGAAGAGCTTGGTGTAACCCTCGGCAGGCATGCCCTGGTGCGGGGCCGCGGGGAAATAGCGGTCGTCGTCGCCCACGAAGACCGGCACGCGGCCCGTGATGGAGGGGTCGATCTGGTCGGGCGTCTTGCCCCACTGCTTCATCGTGTAATAGAGGAAGACGTTCTCATAGACGAAGTCGGCGACCTCGGTGAGCTCGGGGTCGTTCTTCTGGCGGAGCTCCATGATGGGCACCTTCTTGTTCTCGCCGAAGGTGGCCACGAGTTTCTGGTAGAGGTGCTCGCCCTTCTCCTCGCCGAAGGCGAGCTTGAGGGAGGTGTGGTTGAACGGGACGGGCATGAGCGTGCCGTTGATGTTGGCCAGCACCTTGTGCTGGTAATCGGTCCACTCGGTGAAGCGGGAGAGGAACTGGTGCACGCGGTCGTCCGTGGTGTGGTAGATGTGGGGACCGTACTCGTGGATGAGCACGCCGGCCTCGTCCTCGCGGTCATAGGCATTGCCCGCGATGTGGTTGCGGCGCTCGAGGACGCAGACCTTGGAGCCACAGGCCTCGACGAGACGACGGGCGCAGACCGCTCCCGCATATCCAGCGCCCACGATGATGACGTCATATGACGCGGCGTTGAAGCCCTCTGGCAGTCCACTCACAATGCCCATGGCATTCCTTTCCTCAGCGCGACACGCGATGCCGGACACGCGATGCCGCTCAGTTTGCACATGCCTAAATGCCACGAGGTGTCCCGCGGCATTGTGCATGATTCTATCATGCACACGGATTATATGATTCATGGCTACCAAATGCCCAACGCACGTGCATAATTAAAGGTGCACCTACGCTCAACCTTTTCAATGGAGAGGAACCGCAATGAGTGAATTTCTTGACCGCATGAAGAGCCTTGCCAAGGCCGACAAGAAGACGATCGTCCTGCCCGAGGGCGAGGATTCGCGCACCCTCGAGGCCGCCGCGAAGATCGTCGCCGAAGACCTCGCCAACATCGTCATCCTCGGTGACCCCGCCGCGATCGACGTCGCCGGCGCCTCCGTCATCGACCCCGCTTCCTCCGACAAGCGCCAGGCCTACGCCGACGCCCTCTACGAGCTCCGCAAGGCCAAGGGCATGACCCCCGAGCAGGCCTACGAGCAGGTTGCTGACAACACCTACTACGGCACCATGATGGTCAAGCTCGGCGACGCCGACGGCCTCGTCTCTGGTGCCTGCCACTCGACCGCCAACACCCTGCGCCCGGCGCTTCAGATCCTCAAGACCGCCCCGGGTACCAAGCTCGTGAGCTCCTTCTTCATCATGTGCACCCCCGCCACCGAGTACGGCGAGGGCGGCACCCTGCTCTTCGCCGACTGCGGCCTGAACATCGCCCCCGACGCTGACCAGCTCTCCGAGATCGCCATCTCGTCTGCTGCCACCTGGAAGTCCCTCATGAGCGACGAGCCCGTCGTGGCCATGCTCTCCTACTCCACCATGGGCTCCGCTGGTGGCGACACCGCCGTCAAGGTCCAGGAGGCCACCCGCCTCGCCAAGGAGAAGGCTCCTGAGCTCGCCCTCGATGGCGACCTGCAGCTCGACGCCGCCCTCGAGGCCTCCGTCGGCCTGCTGAAGGCCCCCGAGTCCAAGGTGCCCGGCAACGCGAACATCCTCGTCTTCCCCGACCTCGCCGCCGGCAACATCGGCTACAAGCTCGTCCAGCGCTTCGCCAAGGCCGAGGCCTACGGCCCCGTGCTGCAGGGCATCGCCAAGCCAGTGAACGACCTTTCCCGTGGCTGCTCCGCTGACGACATCGTGGGCGTCGTGGCCATCACCGCCGTCCAGGCCCAGATGGCGTAAGGATACGTCAACGTCAGGGCGTTCCTAGCCGTGCCTGCCCGCCCCCCGGAGTTTGCTCCCCAGCTCAGACAGTCTTCGCTTCGCTGCGGAACTCGCTGGTGAGATGCCGGGGGGCGGGATTTTTGTTTATTGGGATAGCCGTCGGCGCAGCAGGCATGCGGGGCGATCGTATGAAGCCCGCGCGGCGTTTCCGCAGGTCGTCGGGGCCGCGCTACATACGACCGGCGACCGGAAGCCCCATTTCGGCATGGAACCCCCTCCCGTATGAAACCCGTTCGGCATATCCGCAGGTCCGGCACGGCATATCCGCAGGTCGCCGGGGCCCGCACTTCATACGACTGGCGACCGGCAGGCCCCTTTCGGCCCGAGAGCCCCTCTCGTATGAAGCCCGCGCGGCGTAACCGCAGGTCGCCGGGGCCCGCACTTCATACAACCGGCGATCGGAAGCCCCATTTCGGCCCGAAACCCCCTCTCGTATGAAGCCCGCGCGGCATATCCGCAGGTCGCCGGGGGCCGCACTTCATACGACCGGCGACCGGAAGGCCCCTTTCGGCCCGAAACCCCCTCTCGTATGAAGCCCGCGCAGCGTTTCCGCAGATCGGTGCAATCTCTCCAACCAAAACAGGCCCCCAGCTCACCAGAGCTGGGGGCCTGCCTCATTCAGCCAAGCGCAAACCTAGTCCACGATGGGGCCGGCGGCGCGGACCTCCTCGGACATGTCGGGATACTTCTCCGCGGCATTGTCGACGAACATTTTGGCCACGCGGAGAGCCGTCTTGTCGTAGGCCTCCTTGTCAGCCCAGGTGTCGCGCGGGTTGAGCACGCGCGGGGAGACGCCCTCGACGCGCTGCGGCACGTCGACGTTGAAGATGGGGTGACGCACGAACTCGGCGTCCTCGACCGTACCCTCGAGGGCGGCCGTGACCATCTGGCGCGTGGAAGCGAGGTCCATACGGGAACCGATGCCGTAGGGACCACCAGTCCAGCCGGTGTTGATGAGGTAGACGCGCGTGCCGGAGCGCTCCATGCGCTCGCCGAACATGCGGGCGTAGCGCAGCGGATCGAGCGGCATGAACGGCTCGCCGAAGAGCGTGGAGAACGTGGGCTGCGGCTCGGTGACGCCACGCTCCGTACCGGCTACCTTGCTCGTGAAGCCAGAAAGGAAGTGGTACATGGCGGAGTTCGTATCGAGGCGCGAGATCGGGGGCAGCACGCCGAACGCGTCAGCCGTGAGGAAGATGACCACGTTGGGGTAGCGGCCTTGGCCCATGACGGCGGCGTTCTCGATATAGTCGACGGGATACGCGACGCGCGTGTTCTCGGTCAGGGAGTCGTCGAAGTAGTCAGGAACGCGCGTGGCGTTGTTGACGACCACGTTCTCGCAGATGGAGCCGAAGCGGATGGCCTCATAGATCTGCGGCTCGGTGACCGGGGTGATCTTGATGGCCTTGGCATAGCAACCGCCCTCGAAGTTGAAGATGGAGTTCTCGGCCCAGCCGTGCTCGTCGTCGCCGATGAGGACGCGCTGCGTGTCGGCAGAAAGGGTCGTCTTGCCCGTGCCGGAGAGGCCGAAGAAGACGGCCGTCTCGCCCGTGACCGGGTCCATGTTGGCCGAGGAGTGCATGGGGAGCACGTTCTCCTCGACGGGCATGACGTAGTTCATGACCGAGAAGATGGCCTTCTTGATCTCGCCGCAATACGCGGTGCCCACGACGATGATCGTGTGGTCCTCGAAGTTGATGAGGACGGCAGCCTCGGAGTTGGTACCGTGCTTCTCAGGGTCGAGCTTGAGGTCGGGAGCCACGAGCACGGTGAAGTCCTGCGGGAAGTAGCTGTCGCGCTGGCGCTTGGACGGACGCACGAGCAGCTGGCGCGCGAAGAGCGCCTGGCTCGCGCGCTCGCAGACCACGAGGAACTTGCGGCACCAGCGGCGGTCGGCGCCGGCGATGGCGCGCACCACGTAGAGGTCACGCGTCTGCAGGTAGTTGATCGTGGCTTCCTTGACCTTCTCGTAGTTCTCGACGGAGAAGGGCTTGTTCACGGTTCCCCAGTGCACGTTGTCGTGCACGTCGGGCGTGTCGACGATGAAGCGGTCCTCAGGAGAGCGGCCGCTGTACTTGCCGGTCTCGACGGCAAGGGCGCCCTTGTTGGTGAGAACGCCCTCGTTGCGCTGGAGCGCGCGCTCGATCAGGCTGGCAGGAGAAGCATCGAGAATAACGGCGCCGCGGCACTCGTTGATACCGCCGACCGCGAGAAGGTCGTGCACAGTCGCGGTACCCTTGCCGTTGTTACGAGCGCGTACGTTCGCCACAATGGCCTTGATCCGGTCCTGAAGAATGGGCATAGATTCCTCCTTACCCCGTTTGGCGATAGTGGAAAACCTTTCACCACCGCGTACTTGACAAGATGATTCTATTTGTTTTTGCGTTTTGCTGCCACAGCGAAACACATTGCTAGCCTTCGCGTGGAGAAACCGTGGGCTAACTGTAAGGGGCACAGACCCCTCGCACAGATTGTCGCTGTCTTGCGGACGGACCGCCGGGCCGTTATCCGAGGAAGAAGAAGTTGTCGGGAAGCAGCTGGCCGCCGATGACGGACGGGTCCATGACGTACAGGCTGTTGAGCGCGTCGGAGAGGTAGTCGTTCATCGCGGTGCCGTTGTAGAACGTAAGGCCGGCGCTCGCGGCGGACTCACCGTGGTGGGCCACGTACGACACGATGGTTTCGGGATCCTGCCCGAAGAACGCGAGGCTCACCACCGAGGTGATGGGCACCGTGTCATTGGCCGTGGCATCGATGGCCATGCAGGGGCACTCGTAGGAGTTGAAGAAGCGCGCCGCCATGTCGAGCGGTGCCACCACGATGGCCTCAGAACCCGAGGTGAGGGCCTCGGCGAGGTCAGCCTCGGAGACGCCCGTCACCACGGAGCACGCCAGGTCACCCTTGGCGAGAGCCTTGGCGGCGTTCGTCTCGCTCTCGGAGGCACCCTCATACACGAGAACCTGCGGACCCGTCGCTATTCCCTCTTCGACTCCCTCCTCCTCCTGCGTCCCGGCCCCGGCGGCCTGCTCCTCAGAGGAGGCCTCAGGCGCGTCGGAGGAGCCCGAACGCCCACATCCCGCGATGTTCAGGACAAGAAGCACGGCAAGCAACGCAAGGAACGCCTGGGACACGCGGGACTTGTTCATGGGAACTCCTCTTGGCGGGATCATGGATGGTCATACTTGGTCAAATGGTACTTGAACGCACGGTTTGGGCTGGACACGGAGCCACAGACGGCCGTCTGCAGCCAGCTACAGGCAGCATAACCCCCTACGCAAGAAGGGCGCCCGCACGAGGCGGACGCCCTTGCCAGAGACGATGCTGCGGGAAAACCTAGCCGAGCAGCTCGGCGACGTCGAGCGCGATCATGTACTCCTCGTTGGTGGGAACCACGAGCACGGTGATCTTGCTGTCGTCGGAGGAGATGACGCGCACCTCGTCGGAGCGGATGCGGTTCTTGGCCGGGTCGAGCTTGACGCCCATCCACGCGAGCTTCTTGGCAACCTCGGCGCGCATGGTCACGGAGTTCTCGCCGATGCCCGCGGAGAAGGCGATGGTGTCGACGCCCTCGTTGGCCTGGGCCATCTCGCAGACGAGCTGGGCGGTGCGATAGGCGAACATCTCGATGGCCATACGGGCCTTGTTGTCGCCGTCGTCAGCCGCGAGCTCGATGTCGCGGGAGTCGGAGCTGAGGCCGGAGATGGCGAGCAGGCCGGACTGCTTGTTCATCATGGTGTCGACCTCGTCGACCGTGTAGCCGCCCACGCGCTGCAGGTAGCAGACGGTGGCAGGGTCGATGGTGCCGCAGCGCGTGCCCATGATCAGGCCGTCGAGCGGGGTGAGGCCCATGGTGGTGTCCATGTTGCGGCCGTCGGTGATGGCGCAGAGGGAAGCGCCGGAGCCGAGGTGGCAGCTCACGAGCTTGTGGACCTTGTCGCCCAGGAACTCCTTGGTGGCACGCCAGATGTAGCGGTGGCTCGTGCCGTGGGCGCCGTACTTGCGGATGTGCAGCTTGTCGACCACGTCGCGCGGAAGGGCGTAGCGGTGCGCGCGCTCGGGGATGGCGTAGTGGAAGGAGGTGTCGGCCACGACGACGTTGCCCTTGTCGGGGAAGAGCTCGCGGCAGACCTCGATGGCGTCAGCCTCGGCGTAGTTGTGCAACGGGGCGAGCGGGGCGACCTCGCGGACCCAGCCGAGGGACTCGTCGGTGACGACCTTGCTCTCGGGGAAGTACCAACCGCCCTGAACGACGCGGTGACCGATGCCGATGAAGTCCTTGCCCGTGGCATTGATGATGTCGATCACGTACTGCATGGCGGTCTTGTGGTCAGGCAGGGGTGCCTCGATCTTCTGCTTGCCCTTGACGGCGATGGACTCGTAGCCGACGAACGAACCCTCGATGCCGATGCGCTCACAGTTGCCCTTGGCGTAGACCTCGCGGGTGTCGACGTCGAGCAGCTGGAACTTGAGCGACGAGCTGCCCGCATTGATGACGAGAACGTTCATGAGTCTCCTCTCGGTTGTTACACAGACCGAAATAATCATACGACCTTATGCGAGGTCGTGGGTGCAAAAAGGCGTATGCCTACCGTAATCCCGCAAGAAGCGCAAGCGAGCGGCCTACGCGGTGACGAGCGCCTCGCCCAGGAAGGTTCCACCGAGAACGTGCAGGTGGAGATGCTTGACCACCTGGTCGGCATCCTTGCCCGTGTTGGTGATCACGCGGAAGCCCGACTCGCTGATGCCCTCGGCCTTGGCCACCTCGTCAACGGCGTGGACCATGGCGGCCAGGGTCTCGGCGGGCACGTCGTCGACGATATTCTCATGGTGCTTCTTGGGCACCACGAGCACGTGCGTGGGCGCGGCAGGGTTCATGTCCCTGAACGCCGCCACGAGGTCGTCCTCGTAGACGTAGGTGGACTCGATGACGTGGTTGGCGATCTTGCAGAAGATGCAGTCGTCGTTCATGGGGAACTCCTTTCGGGGAGAGACCTACTCGTTCAGGAAGGCGGTGGAGGGCGCCGCCGTCACGTCGCCCACACTGGCCTGCGCGTCGGAGGCGTCAAGCAGCACCTGCACCTTCTGCTCGGCCTTGCTCAGGCGCTCCCGCAGGCTCGTGAGGAGCGCGACCCCGCGGGCGTACTTCTCAAGCGCGTCCTCAAGCTCGAGCTCGCCGCTCTCAAGCGCACGCACCACGAGCTCGAGCTCGACCGAGGCGTCCTTGAACGACAGCTCCTCAACGGGCACCAGGCCCTCGTTATCAGCCATGTCAGTCCTCCTTTTGCGCACAGCGTACCTGTGTGACAGTCGCATCAAACTCGCCGTCTCCGACGAGCACCGTAACCGCATCCTGTGGCGCGAGCGCCGCCACCGTGGTGACCACGTGGCCGTCCGCGTCCTTGGCGATGGCATACCCACGCCCGATGACCTTGAGGGGCGAAAGGGCGTCAAGGCTCGCCGCATGCCGCGCGAGCAGGGCCTCATACGGCTCGAACAGGCGCTTCCCCGCACGCCTGAGCCGCGCGTCGAGCGGATCGACCAGTGCCCGCTCCCCCACCGCGATGCGTCCGCCCGCAGCATCGAGGCGCATGCCGAGCATGCCGACCTGCTCGCCCCTGCGGGCCACGAGCCGCGGCAGGCTCGCGTGCAGGCGCTCGGCCGTGAGCTCCAGCGTGGTGGCGCGGTCCTCGACCATCGCGTAGGGGTTGGTGAGGCAGCGCCGCGAAGCGAGCGCCTCGAGCGCCAGGCGCCGGCGTGAGACGTCGGACGTGATGGCGGCCGTGGCACGACTCGCAAGCGCGTCGAGCGTCGCCTGGCCGCGTTCGACCGTACGCAGCGACGCCAGGCCCGCACGCTTGCCGAGCGCCTCGGTCTCCTCGCGCCTGAGCTCGAGCATGCGGTCCATGGCGTTGGCGAGGCGCAGGTGACGCGATTCGGTCACCTGGGCGAGCTCGTCGAGGGCCGGCGCCACCGACTCGGCGGCGGCCGTGGGCGTCGAACAGCGGCGGTCGGCCACCATGTCGCAGATGCTGGTGTCGGGCTCGTGACCGATGCCGGTGACCACCGGCACGGGGCAGGAGGCCACGAAGCGCGCAAGCGTCTCGTCGTTGAAGGTCATGAGGTCCTCGAAGGAGCCGCCGCCACGGACGAGCAGGATGGCGTCGGGGCGCGCCGCGGCGGCCACGCCCAGCGCGCGCATGATGGTGGCGGGCGCGCCCGGTCCCTGCACCTGGCAACCCGCGACCAAAAGCTCCACCAGCGGGTTCCTGCGGGCGAGCGTGCGCTTCACGTCGTCGATGACGCTGCCCGAAAGCGACGTGACCACCGCCACGCGCGAGCAGAAACGGGGGACTTTGCGCTTGCGCGCCTCGTCCATGAGCCCCTCGCGCTCGAGCTTTCGCGCGAGCTCCGCGACCTGCTGGCGCAGCAGCCCCTCCCCCGCCACTTCGATCTTCTTGGCGACGAACGACATGCGGCCATTGCCCGCATAGACGTCGAACCCGCCGTGGAGCAGGACCTGCAGGCCGTCGCGCAGCTCGAAGCCGGCGCTTGCGTACACGCCGCGCCAGACGATGGCGTCCATGGTGGCCGCATCGTCCTTCACCTGGAAATAGCAGTGCCCCGAGCGCGCGTTGGGACCCCTGAAGCCCGTGACCTCGCCCGCCACGACCATGGTGGGCAAGGCATGGAGACAGGCCTTCGCGTCAGCCAGTGCCTGGCTGACGCTGATGGCCTCTGGGGCTGCCATGCTAGTCCCTGCGCCTTCCGTTGACCTGTGCGAGCAGGTAGAGCAGCTGGAGGATGGAGGTGAGGGCAGCGGCAACGTAGGTGAGGGCAGCGGCCGTGAGCACGCTCTTGGCACCCTGCTGGTCGATGCCCGAGCCATACTGGGAGATGTAGGCGACCGCACGGCGCGAGGCGTCAATCTCTACCGGAAGCGTGACCAGCGAGAACAGCACGGAGAACGCGAACAGGGCGATGGCCGCATAGATGAGGCCCATCACGTTGAGCAGGATGCCGCCCAGGAAGAGCAGGCTCCAGAACTGCTGGGAGAAGCTGACCACCGGCACGAGGGCCGTGCGGAACCTGATGGGCGCATAGCCCTGCGCGGTCTGGATCGCATGGCCCGCCTCGTGGCAGGCAACCGCGATGCTCGCCACGGAGCCGCCCGAGAAGTTCTCCTCAGAGAGGTGCAGCGTGTTGTCGCGCGGGTCGTAGTTGTCGGTCAACGTGCCCTCGATGCGGCCGATGCCGACCGACGTGGCGCCCGCGGACGCAAGCATGTTGCGTGCCATCTCGGCACCCGACTTGCCTCCTGGCGAAGGAACCCTGGACCATTTCTTGTACGTTGAGGTGATGTAGCCCTGGGCCGCGAGGCCCAAGACGAGCGTGACCACCGTCAGGATGATGTAACTCATGTCGATGCCATAGAAGCCGTACATATGGAGCGCCTCCCTTGCCTGGATGGCACGCAGCGTGCCGACGAAAGCTACTGGGATTAACTCTACCCCAACAGGTCGACAACAAGGCGGGAGCGTTACAAACTCGTCCAGATACGGCGGCTAAAGAATCTCAATGTGATCCTCTTTGACCGTGAGGCCTACCTCGCCGGAGAGCAGGCGGCGCATTTCTTTACCGCAGACCTCGTAGCGCCAGCCCGATGCCAGGCGGCAGCCCTCCTTCTTGCGCGCGAAGTCATAGAGGTCGTCACGCGAGGCGATGAGCTGCAGGGCGATGCCCTCGCGCTCGGCCACAAGCCGCAGAAGCGCGTAGGCCAAATCGATCACGCTCTCCATGTCACCCGAGGGCCGGTCGCGGTGCTGCACCGAGGGGTAGCTCACGGGATCTGCCTCCACACCGCGCCGCACGGCCGCGAGCAGCTCCTCGCAGTCGCGCTTGGAGAGCTGGTCGGTGCCCCGCGTGCGCTTGAGGTTCTCGACCGTGCGCGGCTGCCTGCGGGCCAGCTCCACGAGCACGTCGTCGGAGGCGACCCACTTGCGCGGCAGGTTGCGCTTCGCCGCAAGGCGCTCGCGCCAGGCGCAGACCTCACGCGCCACCGCCAGCTGCCGGCGCGTGAGCGACGAGGAGCGCTTGAGGTGCAGGTACGCCGCGAGGGGGTCGTGGGCGTAGCGGCCCTCGTCGACCAGGGCGTCCATCTCGGGCGCGACCCACGCATAGCGGTCGCGGCGCACGAGCTCGGCCATCATCTGGTCGTAGATGCCCGGCAGGTAGACCACGTCATCCTCCGCATAGGCAAGCTGGGCCTGGTCTAGCGGGCGTGCGGCCCAGTCGGTCATCGACTCGGCCTTCGGGAGGCGCACGTTGCAGTAGGACTCCACGAGGGCGCCGTAGCCGATCTGCAGGCGCAGGCCGAGGAACGCGGCCGCAACCTGCGTGTCGAAGACCGGCGCGGGCACGGCGCCGAACACGTGGTAGATGACCTCGAGGTCCTGGGCGCAGGAATGGAACACCTTGACGGTCTCGTGGTTGAAGAGCAGCTCCTCGAGGCTCGACAGATCATCGATGAGCAGCGGATCGATCGCGGCGGCCTCGTCGTGGGTGGCAACCTGGATGAGGCAGAGCTGCGGGTAATAGGTCTTCTCCCGCATGAACTCGGTGTCTACGGCTATCACCTTGCTCGCCGAGGCACGTTTGCAGAACGACACGAGCGATTCGCTGTCAAAAATATACACGCAGTACTCGATTCTTATGTCAGGCATATGGGTAATATGGGCATGGAGCACATGCACCTGCATCATGATAACCATAAGAGGAGCCCCGCGTCATGCGTACCCTCATTGTCCATAACCCGCGCTCGGGTTTTAACTCGGATGCGATCTTCGAGTTCGAGCGCGCCCTGCTTGATGCCGGCGACGAGTGTGTCTTCCGCATGCTCGCGGAAGACGAGATCTTGTCCACCACGCTGACAGACGCCGAGAGCTTCGACCTCATCGTCGTCTCGGGCGGGGATGGCACCGTGGCCCATGCGCTCTATGCCCTGCGGTACCGCCAGGTGCCCGTGCTGGTCTTCCCCTCAGGCACGGCGAACCTCATCGCCGCCAACATCGGCAACGCGAACGAACCGCACGCGCTTGCCGCAGCATGCAAGGCGGGCAAGGTCGTGCACTGCGACCTCGGCGAAGCTCGCTGGACCGACTCCGCGGGCACGAACTGGCAGCTCGGGCTCGCCCTCATGGGCGGCAGTGGATTCGATGCCCAGCTCATGCATGACGCCATCCCGGCCAAGGACCTCCTCGGCGAGGCTGCCTACTTCGCCGCGGCGCTCGGCAACCTCCGTCCCAGCTTCACCACGTTCACCGTCGAGGTCGATGGCGTAGCGCATCACCACCGCGGCATCTCCTGCCTCGTGACGAACAACGCGATGATGCAGGGCGAAATCGAGATCGTGCCAGGCAGCTCCATGACCGACGGCCTGATCGACGTGGCCGTCCTCGAGTCGCGCAACAGCACCGGACTGCTCAAGCCCATCGTGGCCGGCATCATGGACCCGACGGGCACCGAGGTGGGTCGTCCCGAGATCGCGTGGTATCGCGGCAAGCACATCAGCGTGCACAGCGAGGAGCCCCTGCGCATGGAGATCGACGGCGACGTGATCGGGACCGACGCGACCGACTGGGAGGTCCAGGTCCTCCCCAGGTGCGTGCCCGTCATCGTCGACCAGTACAGCCGCTACACCTCATAGGGCCACGGGCATCGCTTCGCGCACGGATGCGCCTCCCACCGATCGCGAGGTCGGCACTAGCCCCGCATGGCCTTGCGGGCGACCATCGAGATGACGGCGACGGCAAGCGTTATCCAGCACCAGATGGTGACATGCAGCACCGACGAGAGGTCGACATAGCCTCCCATCTCGTCGTTCATAGCCGCGACGACCAGCGAGAGCACGGCAAACGAGAGCAGGCAGCAGATGACGGTGAGCACCGCCCCCAGGATGCTGCCGCGTTTGCCCTTGAAGTCAGCCAGCGCCGCGGGTATGAGGCCCAACTGGGGCAAGAGGCAGAAGATGAAGCAGATGAGCCCCGCGATGGTCAGGGCCGGGGAATCCTCGAGGGAGATACCCGCATACTGCATGAGCGCGCCCTGCTGGTCGAAGAACTGCATGCCCAAAGCGGGCAGGGACCATGCCTTGTTGCCAAAGGACCCCAGGTCGAGCGTGACCCAGGGAGCGAGGAGCAACAGCACGGAGCAGATGACGTCGAGAGCTCCCAGCACATACCCCGCCTGCGGCATGCCGACCGTCGGCACAGGTCGAGCGCCTTGCGCAGGCGCCTTCCCCACGTACGGCTGCTGGCGGAGAGGTGGCAGGTAGTTGACGGGGCCTTGCTGGCCCTGCGCCCCATCCAACGAGGCGGCCTGACCGGCGGGGGTCGAGAGCTGGGGGTCAGCTGCCCGAGGCGCGGCAAGCGGCGGGAACGGCACTTCCTCCGGCAGGGGCATCCCCTGGCTGTCCAGCGGCGTGACCTTGACGGAGGGCCTCACCGGGGCCGAGGAGCCGCAGCGCGGGCAGAACCGGGCGCCATCGGGGATGTTTGCACCGCACTTGGGGCAAAACACGGGCGACCACCTCTATACGCGCAACGACTGCAGGAACGCAGAACAGTATATCGTTTGCGGGCCGCTCCCCTGCCGCGAACGGCCTCAAAACGCCCAACGGAGCACGAGGGCAGCATAGCCCAACATGCCCACGACCGCGCACCAGAGGAGCGACTTCGTGCGGCGCGCCACCACCACGACCACGCCAGCCACGACCAGCGTGAGCGTCCCATCCAGGGGTGCGGCGGCAAAGAGGGCAGGATCGAACAGGTCGTTGGCGACCAGCGCCGTGAAGGCCGCCGTCGGGATCAACGAGATGCCCTCGCTCACCGTGCGGGGCAGGGCACGTCTCGTCCTGCGCGAAGCGGTCCATGTTGACGCCGAAGGTCTCGTCGGTGACCGTCGCCGCGAAGACCAGCGAGGGCAGGAAGCGCTCCTGTGCGAAGCGCGGCGCGAACGCGGCGGAATAGAGGATCTGGCGGGTGTTCATGAACGAGATCGTGGTGGCGATGGCCATCGCGGGAGAGCCGGCCAGGGCCATGCGCGTCAGCATGAACTGCCCCGCGCCCGAATAGTACGTGGCGGAGAGGAAGAACGCCATGAGCGGGCTGAAGCCCGTCATCGACTCCATGACGCCACAGGGGACCCCGATGGAGAGGTACGCCAGCATGACCGCACGAGGCTATGGTCCTGCCCCTGTGGGCCGCCCGGCCCCTCCTGGGGCACATCGTCGTCTGCGCGCACGCAGCTCATCTCCTCCACCAGTCGGCTGCGCCCTCAGGAACTCGCGGCCGAAGCCGCCTGCTCCCCCACGCAGATCGCATGACCCGGTGCGCCTGGTAACTTTTCGGTACCTACACATCTTGTGAAGTGTCACATTATATGACCCCTATGCACATGGGCACGCCAACGCCAAGTGGTAACCTAAAGATTCATTTGCATGCCGCAGGCCGCTCATGGCTTGACAGAAAGGCACTCCATGTATTCGTTTGACTCACGCATACGCTACTCCGAGTGCGACGAGACGGCCCGCCTCGACTACGTGGCCCTCGTCAACTACCTCCAGGACTGCTCGACCTTCCACACCGAGAGCATGGGGCTCGGCCTCAGCTACCTCGCCGCGCATCGCTTCGCCTGGCTCATCGCGGCGTGGCAGATCAAGATCGTGCGTCGCCCGCGCTTCCTGGAACACGTCACCGTGAGCACCTGGTGCTACGACATGAGCCGTACCCTCGCCCAGCGCTGCTTCTCCATCGTGGACGGGCAGGGAGAGCCCTGCGTGCTCGCCGACTCCATCTGGTTCACCTACGACACCGCGGCGGGTCGTCCCTGCAGGATCCCCGACTCGGAGTTCGCCTACCTGACCGACGAGCCGCGCCTCGACCTGCCCAAGACCGAGCGGAAGCTCAAGGTGACGGGCGACTACGTCGAGGCCACCCCCATCGTCATCGGACCCCAGCACCTCGACACCAACAAGCACGTCAACAACGCGCAATACGTGCTCATGGCCCTCTCCGTGCTCCCCGAGGGCTTCGAGCCCAGCCGCATTTGCGTACAATACAAGCTCCAGACCATGGAGGGCGAGACGCTCGTCCCGCGCCTGTATGAGGAAGCGCGCGGCACGGTCGTGGAGCTCGTCGACCTCGAGGGGGAGACCCGCGCCGTCGTGCGCCTCGAAGCCTGACGGCCACCCGCGCCCTCCCACCCCATCCGTCACAAGGAGTTCTGCATGGATAGCATTCACGTCGTCGCGGGCATCATCGAGAAGGGCGCGAAGGTCCTGGCCGCACGGCGGGCCGACGTCGCGAGCGACGAGGGGTCCTGGGAGTTTCCGGGCGGCAAGGTCGAGCCAGGCGAGACGCCCGAGCAGGCGCTGGAGCGCGAGCTCGAGGAGGAGCTCGGCGTGCGCATCGGCACGCGGTGGCTCTTGGAGACCATCGAGCACGACTACGAGCGCTTCCACCTCGTCATGGACTGCTTCGTGTGCCATCTCACGGGCGATGACGAGCCGCAATCCCTCGAGCACCGTGAGCTGCGCTGGCTGGGCCTCCCCGACCTGCTCTCCGTTGACTGGCTTCCCGCCGACCGCAAGGTGGTCATGCTCCTCGGCACCTACTGGAGCCAGGCGTTCGAGGCCGAGCACCTGTAAGGTTTCCGCTTCCGCATCTTTGGCGCACGTCACGCCATACGCCGCTCGGTGCGGCTATGATGGAGGGGCGTAACAAAGGAGGAAACATGGGTTACTACGACTCTCAGGGACTCGCTCCGCAAGGTGACATAGAGACCGCCTCGGCCACCACGTCACCCAACAACGACGGCTCATGGGCGTTCACCGGCATCATCGTCGCCGTCGCCATCGTCTTGTGCTGGCTGTTCATCTCGACTGCCTCCAGCTGCACGGCCGCGACCGTCGAGGCGACCATCAGCTCGGGCGGCAGCACCTCCCCCTACCACTACGAGTATGAGGAGGGCAACGGGGACCTGCTCGACCAGGAGGAGTTCCAAGAGCTGTTCGAGCTCCTCAACAACGAGGGCGGACCGCAGAGCCAGGGCCAGGGGCGTCCGCGCGCCTAGTCCAGGAAGACAGCTAAGGAGCAGCCATGAGCAGGGCCGACGACATCTTCATAGCCATGTGCCAGGACATCATCGACCACGGCACCACCACCGAGGGCCAGAAGGTCCGCCCGCACTGGGAGGACGGCACCGCGGCCTACACCATCAAGCGCTTCGGC
>CACYAX010000034.1 GCA_902772435.1 uncultured Coriobacteriaceae bacterium
GTGGTGGGTTGAGCCCAGGCCTTCCTAGGTGTGGCCTGGCCTCGATGATCCCTTGTTTCTAATACGAAATAGTTACAGGATAACCATGACTTGCTTTTAACACTTTCTTATAAGAAAGGCTTTGATGGACAACAGCTTCATCTCAACCTAGTTGCCGCAAGTCTCACGGAAGGTCACGGAAAACGGTGGATAGCCCAAGGCCCCAACTGCGATGAACTGCACCGGCCCTCGGCTGTAAGCTTCGCTTGCATGACTACCTGCAATAGTGTTGCACTTCGAAATTCAACTGACTCAGCTGCCTTCTGTTGTCGTGAACTTCACGGAACGTCACGGAAAACAGGTGGGCTTTACGAGTCCTCTACCTGCGAAAACACGGATTTGACTCACGGAATCTGCGTCTTTCGCTCACGGAATCTCACGGAAAACTTGGGTCTACGTGAGCTCCCAAACCCTGCGTCCGTCAGCCCAGACAGACTGAATCTTCCCCTCTCGTCTCATCTTCTTGAGGAGGTAGTCAACTCGATTTGTCTTCTGCTCGTGCGTAAGCGACACGGAGAGGAGCGGGAATACTGCTGCGTCCACGTCGTGGCGGGTCAATGGCCCGCTGGAGTGGAGCAGGTCATTGATGACGCCCATGCAGTACTCGTCGCTATGGCTGCGGAGCTCGAGGTATGGCACCTTTGTGCCCGTTGACTCTGCTACTGATGCCGCGACTCGTAGTTGGCCCTTCCGTCCCTCTACGAGCCCCTTGCGCCTGAGCCTGCGGAGCATGTCATCGGCTATGGGGCGACCCTTCTGGATCCGGTCGAGTGCCATGATTTCATCGAAGGGTAGGTCAGAGCGCTGCATGAGCACTGCCGTGTAAGCCTCGTCGACGACGCTGCCCCAGATGGTGAGCCTTACCTCGCCAGGATTTGAGAGGTCGTATTCAGGGAGCGGCAAGTAGCGGCTTGCCTGGGAGCGGTTCATGCGCTCTATGCCGTAGCCCAGGTGGTCGATCATGTTGAGCTCGGTCATGGCGGTGACGAGCGTGGTGTTGCGGTAGCGGTGTGGCATGTGCGCCTCGATGGCGTACTCGTCAGGCGTCCCCTCGAAGAACCAGAGCATCTGTGCAGTTCCCGTGAAATGGATGGCTAGCGATACCTAGGGATACTTCAATGCCGTTGTCCTCCGGGGGCATGTTTTAATGGCTTACAACTGACATATCTTCAACCAGTAGATACTGGCTCATGTTCCCGGTCGATCAAGGAAGGGGGAACATGCGACGGGTACACTCACTCCGCTTCCAGGAACGCCCCCGTCTGGCGGTCCCAGAGGCTCTCGTAGGTGCCGCCCGCGCGGGAGAGCTCGGCGTGGGTGCCGTCCTCCACGATCTGGCCCTCCTCCAGCACCACGATGCGGTCGAGGGCCGCGACGGTGGAGAGGCGGTGGGCCACCACGATCGAGGTGCGGCCGCGCATGAGGTTCTCGAGCGCGCCCTGGACTGCGGCCTCGCTCTCGCTGTCGAGCGCGCTCGTGGCCTCGTCGAGGACCAGGATCGGGCAGTCGGCCAGTATCGCGCGGGCGATGGCCACGCGCTGGCGCTGGCCGCCGGAGAGCTTCACGCCCCGCTCGCCGACCATGGTGTCGAGCCCGTGGGGCAGCCGGTCGATGAACTCGAGCGCGTTGGCGAGCCTCGCGGCCTCGCGGATCTCCTCCTTGGTGGCGTCGGGCCTCCCGTAGGCGATGTTCTCCCGGATGGAGCGGTGGAAGAGCAGCGCCTCCTGCGGCACGTAGGCGATCTGCCTCCGCAGGCTCTGCTGCACGCAGGCGCTGATGTCCTGTCCGTCGACGTAGATGAGTCCCTCCTGCACATCGGAGAGGCGCAGCAGTAGCTTGGTGAGCGTGGTCTTGCCGGAGCCCGACCGGCCCACGAGGCCCACGCGCTGCCCCGCCGGCACGGAGAGCGTGAGGTCGCGGAACACGTAGTCTCCCTCGGCCGCGTCCTCGTAGCGGAAGGCCAGGCGCTCGAAGTCGACGGCGCCCTCGCTCACCACCAGGTCAGGCGCCCCCGGCGCGTCCTCCACCAGGCGCGGCTCGTCGAGCACCTTGGTCATCTCCGCCGCGTCGCCCACCGCGCGGTTCATGCGCGCCATCATCGAGTTGATGTAGTTGAAGCGCATGCTCAAGTTGTAGGTATGTCTGCACACACATGAGGTCGAGGCTTGCGGGTCGCGTTTGAGCAGGTAGACGCGCTATAACTTGAGGGTGCGTCTCGTAGTCCACCAACAGTCCACCCGAACAGTCCACCAAGTCCGTGGCGGCACCCCGCGGAATCGGCGAGCGGCGGTCCACCCTACGCCCATGTTGGTGGACCGCGTCATCCCACGAACCCAGCGCCGCATCTAGCGAACGTTTTGGCTTCTGAGCTGTGCGTAGAAGCGACTTGCCGTGTTGTCCGACCAACCAGGCCGTTTGGACTCAGGTGGACTCCACCTCTCTGCTTGCCTAATGACCAAAGTCAAGTCGCAATTGTGTCTGGGAGCTTCCGCAGCCTAGTTGCTAACACAGCCCATAAGGTCGCCGTCCTACTGGACTCGTCAAGCTCTGCGGGGATCGAGTGTCCTAGAGCATTCCAAAGAAGTCATGGGTGCCGCTGCCTACGGTGACGGTGCTACCACCAGGTACCCGCACTTCTGCCTGCGTGTTTGCAGGGACGATCACACGCAGGTGGAGGGGCTGTGCGCTGTCGGCCGTAGCCGTGCCCAGCTCCCAGGCGACCTCGATGCGTCCATAGGGCGACTCCAGCGACGTTGCGGCGTGCGCGAGCCCACATCCCTCCACGTCAGGCGCCACGCGGAAGTGCCGGTACCCAGGCTCGGTCATCTGCAGGCCGCCGATGGTGCGATACATCCAGTCGGCCACGCAACCAAAAGCGTAGTGGTTGTAGCTGTATGTGCTCACGCCACCGTTCTCGTCCACGGCGCCCCAGCTCTCCCATATGGTGGTGCCGCCCATCTCCACTTCGTAGAGCCACGACGGGCAGCCGGTTTGGTAGAGCAGTCGGTACGCCACGTCGCGCGCACCGTTGTCGCAGAGCACGTCCATGAGGAAGGGCACGCTGAGGAAGCCGGTATCAAGACGGTCACCGTTGGCGGCGATCATATCGCAGAGGTGGCGCACCATGAGCGGCCGCACCTCGTCGGTCACGAGCCCCATCTGCAGCGTGATGACGTAGATGCCCTGGAAGTCGGCGTCCATGGTGCCATCCTCGTGCACGTACTCAGCAATGTAGGCCTCCCGGATTCTGGCGAACAGTTCCTCGTAGCGTGCGGCGTCCTCATCCTTGCCCAAGGCCCGGGCGATGAGCGTCATCATCTGCGCGCTGAAGGCGTAGTAGGCGGGTGCCACGTAGCGCATGGTGGCGTATGCGGTGTCGAGCATCGCGGCGGCCGGACGCTCTCGTTCTCGGGCGAGAGGAGGACCAGGTCCGAGCTGGGCTACGAGTCCGTGACCAGGGCGTACGTGGGCGAGGGCTGCCCGGGGTGTCCGCTCAGGAAGAAGTGCTTCAGGGCCAAGGACCCCGACGCCGTGCGGATCCTGCGCGTGAACCCCACCCTCGACGCGTTCAAGAGGAGGGCGTCGGAGATGCTGCGCGCCGAGCGAGGGTCGGAGCTCGGGAGGCGGAGGTCCGTGGACGTCGAGACCATATTTGGCGACATCAAGCGCAACTGGGGCTTCAGGAGGTTCCTCCTGAGGGGCCTCGAGAAGGTCGACCACGAGATGCGGATGGTCGCGATGGGCCACAACATTAGGAAGATGGCCTACGCCCTGGCGGTGTAGGGCGTCCCCTTGCCCTCCGTGAAAAAACGCCGGCCCGCAACCACAGCCGATTCTGTGGTTGCGGGCCGACTGTCCAGAGACTTTTGATACAGCCCCCCTCATTACAGCGTACTTACGCCGCAGGCCCCCTATCGTCTCGCTACGCTCAGAACTCCAGATTGGTGCCCTGCCCGTCCTTTGAGAACATATGGATGACGTTGCCGCCGAAGGCGTACTCCACCTTGGCGCCTGCGAAGAAGTGGTCCTGATAGGGACCCTCGATCTCGGTCGTGGGCACGATGACGATGACGTCCTGCCCGAGCGAGTCAAGATGCACGTGAACCGAGGAGCCCATCATCTCGGACACGTCGACCGTGCCGACCAGCGTGGCGGCGTCACCCGAGGCAAGGGAGATGTGCTCGGGACGGATGCCGAGCGTGATGGGCTGCGAGGCCACGTCTTGGGCAGCCAGTCGCGCCTGCTTCTCGGCGCTGGGCACCACAACGGCATCTCCCACGCGCACGCTGTAGGCATTGCCGTCGCGCACCAGCTCGGCATCGAAGTAGTTCATTTGGGGCACGCCTATGAAGCCCGCCACAAAGAGGTTGGACGGATGCTCGAAGACCTCCTGCGGCGTACCGACCTGTTGGACCTCGCCGTCCTTCATGATGACGATGCGGTCGCCGAGCGTCATGGCCTCGGTCTGGTCGTGCGTGACGTAGATGAACGTGGAGTCGATGCGCTTGCGCAGCTTGATGATCTCGGCGCGCATCTGGTTGCGCAGCTTGGCGTCGAGGTTGGACAGCGGCTCGTCCATGAGCAGGACCTTCGGCTCGCGCACGATGGCACGCCCGATGGCCACGCGCTGGCGCTGGCCGCCGGAAAGCGCCTTGGGCTTGCGGTCGAGAAACTCTGTGATGCCAAGCGTCTCGGCAGCCTCGTTGACCCGGGCATCGATCGCCTGCTTGTCCATCTTGCGCAGCTTGAGCGGGAAGGCGAGGTTGTCGCGCACCGTCATGTGAGGGTACAGGGCGTAGCTCTGGAAGACCATGGCGATGTCGCGGTCCTTCGGGGCGACGTCGTTCATGAGCTGGCCGTCGATGTAGAGCTCGCCGTCGGTGATCTCCTCGAGGCCGGCGACCATGCGCAGCGTGGTGGACTTGCCGCAGCCGGAGGGGCCGACGAACACCACAAACTCGCGGTCGGCGATGTCGAGGTTGAAGTCGGGCACGGCAAGGACGCCCTCGTCGGTGATGCGCAGGCTTGAGGCCTTGCGGGCGCCGTCGTCTGCCTTCTTGCGGCCGAAGAGGCCCTTCTTGGACGTGCGCTCGCTGTTGGGATAGACCTTCTTTATGTGTCTGAGGCTAACTTCTGCCATTGTTCTTGCGTCCTTCCTAGCCCTTGACCGCGCCTGCCGCGACACCCTTGATGATGTGTTTCTGGCACGCCAGGTAGAAGATGATGACTGGAATGATGGACAGCAGGATTAGCGCCATCGTGGCACCAAGATCCACCGTGCCATAGCTGCCCTTGAGGTACTGGATGTGGATGGGGATGGTCCGATACTTGTTGATGTCAAGCACGAGCACCGGCAGCAGGTAGTCGTTCCACACCCACATGATCTCGAGGATGCCCACGCTGATGAGGGTGGGCTTGAGCATGGGAAGCACGACGCTGAAGAAGGTGCGCACGGGTCCGCATCCGTCGATGGCGGCCGCCTCCTCGATCTCCAGAGGGATGGACTTGACAAAGCCCACGAACATGAAGATGGCCAGCCCCGCACCAAAGCCGAGGTACACGATCGGAATGGTCCAGGGCGTGTTGAGCTTCAGGACATCAGCGGTCTTGGAGAGCGTGAACATGACCATTTGGAAGGGCACCACCATGGAGAACACGCACAGGAAGTAGAGGGCCTTGCAGAACAGCGAGTCCACGCGAGCGATGTACCAGGCGGCCATAGAGCAGAACACCAGGATGAGCCCGGTCGAGAGCACCGTGATGACCACGCTATAGAGGACCGAGCTCTTGAAGGGATAGTTGCCAAAGGTCATGCCCTTGACGAAGTTGGCCATCCCCGCCCAGCTCTCGCTGGTGGGCAAAGCGAACGTGTCCGTCTTGACGAAGGTGTTGAGCTTGAACGAATTGATGACCACGGCCACCACGGGCAGCACCCACAGTATGCAGATGGCCGCAAGCACAACTGACAGGATCGCCTTGTTGCGGCGCTCGGCCGCCAACGTCTGCTGCTTGTCCATTACTGCTGCACCTCCCTCTTGCGCGTGTAGGCGAGCTGCGCCAGGCCCAGCCCGGCAACCAGGACAAAGAAGATCACGGCCTTGGCCTGGGCGGTGCCACGCGCCGCGGTGCTCGAGTTGTAGAAGGTGTTGTAGATGTTGAGGGCCAGCATCTCGGTCGTGTTGATGGTGGACCCGTCCGGCTGGATGAGATAGGGCAGGCCTCCCGTCAGCGCCAGGTTCTGGTCGAACAGCTTGAAGCCGTTGGTGAGCGACAGGAAGGTGCAGATGGTGATCGAGGGCATGACGTTGGGAATGATCACCCTGAAGAGCGTCTGCCACTTGGTGGCCCCGTCGATCTTGGCCGCCTCGATCATGTCCTCGGGCACCGCCTGGAGTCCGGCGATGTAGATGATCATCATGTAGCCGATCTGCTGCCAGCACATCAGGATGATCAGTCCCCAGAAGCCGTACTTGGTCTCCAGCAGAATCGAGGTGTCATAGTGCGAGAGAATGCCATCAAAGATCATCGACCAGATGTAGCCCAGCACAATGCCACCGATGAGGTTGGGCATGAAGAAGACCGTGCGGTACAGGTTGGACCCGCGGATACCCTGCGTGAGGGCATAGGCCACCGCAAAGGCAAAGACGTTGATGAGCACGAGGCTCACCACGGCGGTGGCTGAGGTGTACCAGAACGAGTGCTGGAAGCTTGGGTCGGCCAGTGCCGCCTGGTAGTTGGAGATTCCGACGAGGGTGGCGTCAGAGGTGATGCGGAACTTGCAGAACGACAGATAGATACCCTGGATGAAAGGCCAGACGAACCCGATCGTGAAGGCAGCCACTACCGGCCCCAAGAAGAGCCACGCCCAACGTCTGGTGGCCTGCGTCTGCGAGTTGCCTCGGCCGATCTTCTTGCTCATGCCCGTTCCTCCTTTCTGTGGGAATGTTCCGGTGCCATAGGGACGCAAGGACGCATGTGGTCGAGCCCCCCGCCATGGCGTACCATGCGCGGGAGCCTAGCCACGTGTGTATGCGAACCGATCTGGGCCGGGGTGGTCTCATGCAGCCCCGGCCCGAGGATGCGAAGGCACGACCTTAGGCGTTGGCCTTCTTGTACTGGGTGGCCCAGCCATCGACGAAAGCGGTCCGGACGTCTGCCCAGGTCTTGTCAGACGGATTGGCGTTGTAGGCGTTAAGGGCGCTCACGAGGGCAGCACGGTAATCGTCCACGTTGGGCTGGTAGTTGGTGGCCCAGTCCATCACGTAGCAGCCGTTGGAGGTGTAGTCGGCGGCGTCGTTGAGGAAACCGTTGGTGGACTCGGCGGCGTTGTTGTAGGGCATGATGCCCAGCTGCTCGACGAGCAGCGCGGACGCGTCGGGGTCGGTCACCAGCCAGACCATGAAGTCGATGGTGGCCTGCTGATCGGCCTCGGAGGCGTTGGCGTTCACGGCCCAGCAGTTCTCGGTGCCACAGTTCAGGCCGGCCTTCTCCTCGCCGTCTACGCCGCAATAGTACGGGAGCATATGGATGTTCGGCTGAGCTGCCGCGAGGTCGGCGTAGTCCCAGGAGCCCGTGAAGAAGAAGCAGGCCTTGCCATCCTTGAACTGCTGCGCGGGGTCATGGCCACCGGTGGCCAGCGTCTTGGGCTCCACCGTGGAGTTGTTGATGGCCAGGTCGTACAGCTTCTTGTAGTTCTCGACATAGGTGCCCTTGATGGTGGCGGGGCACTCGTCCCAACCGCCGTCATCGCGCTCCTCGTAGAAGTAGTCGAGGTTGGCAAGGTGTCCGGTCACGCGCCAGCTGGACGAGTCGTCCATGTCGGTGGCAACAAAGGCATCAAAGCCCAGCTCGCTGGCGCGGCTGTGAATGTCGGTAGCCACGGCCTCGAGGCTTGCGAAGTCCTTGATGTCGGCGATGTCGTGGCCGGCCTTTGCGATGAGGTCGGCGTTGGCGACGATGCCGTAGCACTCGTAGCAGTAGCCCATGGAGACGAGCTTGCCGCTCTCGTCATACAGGTTGTAGGCATCGGTGTTGAGCTCCGACTCGATGGCCGTGCCCTTGAGGTCCAGTGCGAAGTCGCCCCACTCCTTGACGCCGGCGGCATTGCCGATGACGAACATGGTCGGCGCGTCGGTCTTGTCCATCTCGGAGGTAAGGGTCTGGCTATAGGTTCCCGACGCAGCGGTCACGATCTTGGGCTCGATGCCCTTGGCCTCCTTGTACATGTCCTTGATGGTCTGGAGGGTCTCGTCGAGCTCGGGCTTGAAGTTGAGCCAGTACACCTTGCCGGCTGCGGCGTCACTGCCACCCTCGCCTGAGCCACCTGCGCCACCGCATGCGGCAAGAGTGAGGGCCGCGATTCCGGCCGCACCAAGGAACGAACGACGGGTAATATTGTTGCTTGCCATGAGGGTTCTCCTATCCTGTGTTGCCCAACACATGAACTTACTTGTGGCTGTCTTGGCGCGTCCGGGGCTGTTGCAGCAGCCTCGTACGCGTCCTCTTTCGGACGCTTGGCCTAGCTCCTCGCCTTCCCCAGGGTCTCTCCTTCCCTGAGGCTTGTCTCCAACCGTACATGCCGGTTGGGCGCCGTGCCTTCGATGAGATCCAACAGGGTCTTGAATGCCTCCTCTCCCAATGTCTCCTGCGGTTGTACCAGCGTGGTGAGCGTGGGTATCGTGTACTGCGAGATCTCGATGCCGTCGATGGCGACGACCGAGCACGTCCCCGGCACACCGAACCCCACGTTATGCAAGGCCTTCATGGCGGCAATGGCCATGGAATCCGCTACGGCAAAAATGGCGGTGATATCTGGACGCGCCTCGAGCGCAGCCAAGGTACGCGCGTAGGCGGCGCTCATGGTGAAGTCCACGGTTTCGAGCACGAGGTCCTCGTCAAGGGGTATGCCCGCATCGACAAGCGCCTGACGGTAACCGGCATAGCGCAGCTCGCTGATCGAGTGGTCGCGCACGCTGTCCAACAGCACCGCAATCTTGGTATGCCCATGGTCTATGAGCAGCTTGGTGGCCTTATAGCCCTCGGCATAGTCATCGATGGAGACAGACGAGTAGACGCTCTTGTCAAGGTCTCCGAACTGATTGGTGTTGGTGCAGCACACGAAGGGGATGCCGATGGCGTCCCTCTCGGCACGGCTGTAGTCGAAGCGGCCGCCAAGGAAGATGAGGCCCTTCAGGCGCTTTGAGCGTACGAGGGTCGCGCCAGCGGAGATCTCGTCCGCCCCCACGGGTATCTGGTGCAGGACCATGGTGTAGCCCGCCTCCTCGCACCGCTCTTCGATGGTGCGGATGATGGGGGTGTAGAAGGGGTTCTCTGCGCCACGAACGACCAGCCCGATGGTGTCCGCAGTCGCCAAGACAAGATCACGCGCGCTGTTGTTGGGGATGTAGTGCAGCTTGTCCACCGCCTCAAGCACGCGGGTACGCGTCTCGGGGCTCACGTCGGGATGGTTGTTGAGCACTCGCGACACCGTGCTCACCGCAACGCCGCAGTAGGCGGCAACGTCCTTGATGGTCATGCGTCCTCCCCTCGCAGCTCATTTGGTTTCCCTCGTCGGAAACGTTTCTGGTAACGTTTCCAATACTGTTATATCACCTGTCGCCGGCGATGGCACTGACAATCTGGAAACGTTTCCAGAAATGCGTCGGCGAGCGAGGCCTTTTCCCGGGCGAACGGCAGTGGGCTCGCCCGTCGGGTGGAACATGTCCCGGCATCTGACACAGGTAGGGAAGGTAGCGTGCGCTGGGGGCATACCTTTTTGCCCAGCCGACACATGCGGGGAAACTAGGGGACACGCCCTTTTTGCCCGGCTGGGCAAAAAGGGCGTGTCCCCTAGTTTCCCTAGTGTATGCCTGCCTTTAGTCGCCGAACACCACGGCCTCGAGCGGGCGCAGCGTGCCCGGCTCCGTGCTGCCGTGCGTGCCCGCAAGCAGCTTCATGTCGGCGACCAGCGCCGCGTCGTACGACGCCTCCTCGCCTGAGAGGTTCGCCAGCACCACGGCCGCGCCCCCCTCCCCCTGGCGACGGTAGGCGTAGACCTGCTCGTCTGTAGACATAAGCTCCTCGTACGACCCAGCCACCAGCTCCTCGCGCTCGTTGCGCAGCGCCGCCAGCTTGCGGTACCACGAGAGCGGGGAGTCCGGGTCGGCGGACTCCGCCTCCACGTTCACCTGAGCGTAGTCGTCGTGCACGGGAAGCCAGGGCGTCGCCGTCGAGAACCCGGCGTTGGCGCTCGCGTCCCACTGCATGGGCGTGCGGGCATTGTCACGGCTGAAGCGGTTGCATCCAGCAAGCGCCTCGGCCTCGGTGCGGCCCTCGCTCAGCGCGAACTCGTACTGCGAGCGGGTCTGAAGGTCGTCGAACTCGTCGAGCGACTTCCAGCTGCGGTTGCTGTAGCCCAGCTCCTGGCCCTGCATGACGAAGGGGGTTCCGCGCAGGGTGAGCAGGACGGTGCCCAGGGCCTTTGCCTTGGCGGCAGTTGCGCCCTCGCAGCGGAAGAAGTTGACCGTCGAGCGCGGCTGGTCGTGGTTCTCGAAGAAGACGGGGTACCAGCCGTTGTCTGCGGTGTTCGCCTGGCTCTCGGCGAGCACGCGCTTGAGGTCGGTGAGCTTCCACTCGATCGGGCGGCACCAGACCTCGTCCTCGCACGACACGGCCTTGGTGTGGCTGAACTCGAAGAGCATGTCGAAGACGCCGCGCTCGCCGACCCAGTCTCCCAGCTCGTCGGCGCCGACGCCGTTGGCCTCGGCCACGAGGAAGATGTCGCGGCCGTCGCGCACGCCCGCCTTGAACTCGTGCAAGAAGTCGAGGATGCCGGGGGTGTTGGCCGTGGCGGCATGCACGGCATACATGCCGTCCTCGCCGTCGGCCGGGCCGTCCACGAACTCGGCGGGCTTCTTGATGTAGGTGATCGCGTCGATGCGGAATCCGCCTACGCCCTTGTCGGCCCAGAAGTTGGCAATGTCGATGAGCGCGCGGCGCACCGCTGGGTTCTCCCAGTTGAGGTCCGGCTGCTGCGGAGCGAAGGTGTGCAGGTAGTACTGCTGGCGCTCCTCGCACCATTGCCAGGCGCTGCCGCCGAAGATGGAGCGCCAGTTGGTGGGGGCGCTGCCGTCGGGGCGCGCGTCGCGCCAGATGTACCAGTCGGCATAGGCGTTGTCGCGGCTCTTGCGCGACTCCTTGAACCAGGCGCACTGCTCGGAGGTGTGGTTGAACACAAGGTCCATCACCACACGCACGCCCTTCTCGTTGCCCTCGGCAATCAGCTCGTCCATGTCTGCCATGGTGCCGAAGGAGGGGTCGATCTGGCGATAGTCCTCCACGTCGTAGCCGTTGTCGACCATGGGGCTCTTGTAGCAGGGGGTGATCCAGATGGCACCGACTCCCAGCGAGGCCAGGTAGTCGAGCTTGGCCGTGATGCCGGCGATGGTGCCTGTCCCCTGGGCCGCCGTGTCATAGAAGCTCTTAGGGTAGATTTCGTAGGCGATGGTCTTCTGCCACCAGGCAAGGTCTTGTTTCTTGGTCATACTGAACGCCTTCAATCTCTCATTGTGTCTGAGTCGAGGCCCATGCCTCACACGTCATTGCGAGATAGGGCCATGGATAAACCTGCGTCGAAAGGACGGGCTACGGATACGTTCATGGGTATGGTCCAGGGAGAGATCTGCGTTGTCCTACGAAAACACAGCTGCGCCATCGACTCCTTTATAGCACTTTTGGCTGTGGTTGGAAACGTTTCCGACAGACGGAAAGCCTCCATTCCCCGTTTGAGGACATAATCCGACAGCTGCCTTGAAACCAGGGGACACGCCCCTTTTTGCCCAGCTCCTCGGCTACCGTCTGCCTGTTGACACGGGAGGGTCCCCCCACAGCATGCGAGGCTTGCCTGCAGGGGTCCGAGGGGGGATCGAAATGCCCTTTGACGTGTTACGGGGTATCGTAGATAACCCTGACGGGGCGTTGTTGTCATGATGAGAGCTGAAAGGGGCGGCGCTCTGCTTAGTCCTCGCTCTCTAGGAACGCTCCGCTCTGCCTGTCCCACAGCGTCTCGTACACGCCGCCTGCTTGGCTGAGCTCCTGGTGCGTGCCGTCCTCAACGATGTGGCCCTCCTCCAGCACCACGATGCGGTCGAGCGCCGCCACGGTGGAGAGGCGGTGCGCCACCACGATCGACGTGCGGCCGCGCATGAGGTTCTCGAGCGCGCCTTGCACGAGGGCCTCGCTCTCGCTGTCGAGCGCGCTCGTCGCCTCGTCGAGCACGAGGATAGGAGCGTCTGCTAGGATGGCGCGGGCGATGGCCACGCGCTGGCGCTGGCCTCCGGAGAGCTTCACGCCGCGCTCCCCGACCATGGTGTCGAGCCCGTGGGGCAGCCGGTCCACGAACTCGAGCGCGTTGGCGAGCCCGGCCGCGCGGCGGATCTCCTCCTCCGCGGCGTCCGGCCTGCCGTAGGCGATGTTCTCGCGAATGCTGCGGTGGAAGAGCAGCGCCTCCTGCGGCACGTAGGCCACCTGCCGGCGCAGGCTCTGCTGCGCGCACGCGCTGATGTCCTGCCCGTCGACGTAGATGTGGCCCTCCTGCACGTCCGAGAGCCGGAGCAGCAGCTTGGTGAGCGTGGTCTTGCCCGAGCCCGAGCGCCCCACCAGGCCCACGCGCTGGCCCGCCGGCACGCGCAGCGTGAGCCCGTCGAAGACGTAGTCGCCCTCCGCGGCGTCCTCGTAGCGGAAGCGGAGCCCCTCGAAGTCGACGGCGCCCCGCGTGACCGCCAGCGCCGGCGCCCCAGGCGCGTCCTCCACCAGGCGCGGCTCGTCCAGGACCTTGGTCATCTCCGCCGCCTCGCCCACGGCGCGGTTCATGCGCTGCATCATCGAGTTGATGTAGTTGAAGCGCATGGACAGGTTGTAGGTGTGTCTTCACACACACGAGGTCGAGGGTTCGCGGTAGCGTTTGCGCAGGTAGGCGGGCCGCTGCTTGAGGGTACGAATTCGCAGTCCACCAATAGTCCACCCGAACAGTCCACCAAGTCCGTGGCGGCACCCCGCGAAATCGGCGAGCGGCAGGCCGCCCGGCGGGCACGTTGGTGGACTGCGTCAC
>CACYAX010000035.1 GCA_902772435.1 uncultured Coriobacteriaceae bacterium
TAGCGCCTGATTATTGCTAGCTGCACATTCGTCCTGATAGCGTCTGCGGAGTCCTGGTCATGGAGCCTCTCTCCCAGCTGTGGTTTGGTGTGTGTCATGGTAGCAGACATTGTTGATGCAGGTGCGTGGGGCCGCCCGCGTTATCGTTCCTGAAACGCGGCGCGCAACGTTGGTGCATAGGACCGTCGGTTCTTTGTGCCAGTTGGCACATACATCCGTCGGTTCTTTGTGCCAGTTGGTGCATACATCCGTCGGTTCTTTGTGCCAGTTGGCACATACATCCGTCGGTTCTTTGTGCCAGTTGGTGCACAGGACCGTCGGTTCTTTGTGCCAGTTGGCACATACATCCGTCGGTTCTTTGTGCCAGTCTTCTCTATTGGCTGTGTGTCAGGCCAGGGAGGCGAGCTTGGGCAGCCAGCCCACGGGGCTCGCGCTGCCCTCCGCGGCCGCGGCGGACACGATGGCGAGGCCGAAGAGCAAGTCGCTCTCGCTCACCGTCAGTGCCTCGAAGCCCGTGCAGCGCAGGAGCTCGGAGATGGCCACGATGCCGCCGAGGATGACCGGCGCGCGCTGCGGCTGCAGGCCGGCAAGCTGCGCGCGCTCCGCGACCGAGAGCTGCTTGACCTCGCGCTCAAGGCGCTCGACGTCCTCAAGCGTGAGCTCGTGCAGGTGCACGTACTTGGAGTCGTAGGGCACGAGCTTGGCGTCCATGGCCACGAGGCTCGTGACGGTGCCGCCGCAGGCTACGAGGCGTGTGGGCGCGATGGCCGCCGCGCCCAGCAGCTCGGCGCCCTGCCTGAAATACGAGGCGGAGAACTCGTGCGCCTCGGCAAGCTCCTCCTCCGTGGGAATGCCGCTCTCGCGCGCCGAGAGAAAGCGCTCGGTCACGCGCCGGCAGCCCACGTCGAACGAGCGCACGAAGGCGAGGTCGAGCACGCCGTCGGTCATGGCGCCGAGGGCGAGCTCGGTGGACCCGCCGCCGTTGTCAGCCACGAGCACGGCCTCACCCGGGAAGTCCTGCGACACGCCGAGGAAGGTGAGGCGTCCCTCCACGTCGCCCGGAATCACCTGCGGTGCCAGCCCCAGGCCCTCGAGCGCCGAGACGATCTCGCTGGAGTTCTCGGCGTCGCGCGCCGCGCTCGTGAGCGTGCAGCACACGAGCGGCGCCTGGGCCGCACGCGCCTGCGCGACATAGCGCCCGGCGCAGGTGGTGACGCGCCGCTTCGCTGCCTCGCAGATGCGACCGCTGGCCGAGAGCCCTTCGCCGAGGTCAGTGATGGTGGACTCCTTGATCAGCCGCAGAACGCGGCCATCCTCCACGTCGGCTACGGCCAAACGGCAGGTCACGGTACCAATGTCGATGCAGGCGATGCGTTGCATGGCTCCTCCTTCGCATGTGGGCATGGCTCAACTGTAGCGTATAGGAACGCCTGAGTGCGGGAGGGTCTCAGTTGGAGGTGGTTCGGGCCAACGGTGTGGCCGTGATGTGCCGCGCGCATCGCCTGAGGCGGCACTTCGGGCGGGCGCGCTTACTGCCAGACGCCGAACTCGTAGCCGAAGATGAAGTCGAGCACCCGCGTGTACCACGGACGGCAGTCCTCCACCTTCACCTCGGGCAGCGGCGAGGACACGTTGCCCGTCAGGCCTTCGACCTGCACGATCTTCTCGCCGTCGTAGACCAGTCCGCGTTTGTGGGCCTCGTCCTCGATGCCCTCGCGCGTCTGCAGGCGGTCCAGGTCGTCACGCAGATCCTCGTTCTGCTCAACGAGGGCGTTGTAGTAGGCCGACAGCTCCTCATTGGTGCGCGTGGCCACGTAGTACCCGCGCGCGGGACCGTAGATCATGACGATGGCCACCACCACCGCGAGGACGGCGAACACGGCGCGGGGATGGCCCTGCACCAGCTCACGCAGCGAATCGCCCAGCGAGGCGAAGCGCTCGCGCAGGCTGACATGAACCTTGGGCTCCTTCACCTCGTGCCCACGGCGCTCGCGCAGCTCCGCACGGGTGACGCGCTCGCGCTTGGTCGCCGCACGCTTGCGGGTGTCTCCACCCTGGTTTGCGGTGGTCTGCACGGCAGCCTGCCCTTCGGCATCGCCCTTACGTCGTCTGGCCATCGCTCACCTCCTGTGGCGCATCCCCGTCGTCAAACGCACCCGAACGCTCGAGCCGCTTGACCTCGTCCCAAAGCTCGTTCTGTTGCGCGGTGGTCAGCTCGTCGACCTCGGACCCGCGCTCGCGCGCCAGCCGCTCGACGCTCGCCCAGCGGCGGCGGAACTTCGCATTGCTCGCCGCAAGCGCGGCCTCCGCATCGATGCCCTCACGGCGCGCAACGTTTACCAGCGCAAACAGTATATCGCCGAATTCGAGCGCGGCCGCCTCGGATCCGCGTTCCTCACACGCGAACTCGGCACGCTCGCTCTCCACCTGCCGCCACACGTCTTCGACCGTGTCCCACTCAAAGCCCGCCTTGGCCGCACGCTTGCTGATCTTCTGGCACTGCATGAGCGCGGGCAGCGACGTGGGCACCGAGTCGAGCAGGCCCGGACGCGTGCCCTGCTCACCGGCAGCCGCACGCTCGAGGCGCTTGGCGGCGTCCCACACGTCGAGCGCGCCTTCCGCCGAGGCGGTGCGCACGTCGCCGAAGACGTGGGGATGGCGGCGCACGAGCTTCTCGTTCAGCTCGCGACACACGTCGTCGATGGTGAACTCCCCGCTGTCCTCCGCGATCTGGGTGTTGAGCAGCACGATCTCGACCACGTCGCCCAGCTCTTCGCGCATGTGGGCCACGTCGTTCGCGTTGATGGCGTCAACGGCCTCGTACGCCTCCTCGATGAGGCTGCGCGTGAGGCTCCGGTGCGTCTGGGCAAGGTCCCACGGGCAACCGTCCTGCTGGCGCAGGCGCCAGACGGTCCTCACGAGCCGGTCGAACTCGGGATGGGAGCCTGGGGCACCGGCGCGTGCGCACGTCTCGGCATCAGCCGACGCCAAGCGTGCGTCAAGCTCAGCCGCAACGGCTTCGACCTGCATGTTTGTCTGGACTTGCTGCTCGTCAGTGGTGCGATTAAGGTCCAGTCCGTCGAACAGTGCCATGAAACTCCTTGCCTCAACTACCGTTCCTATCCTAGCACTGCATCTGTGGCCACAATCAACCTACACGGCTCTGGCGGGCGAAACGACACGAGCCGGGGTGGTGCTGGGCTGGCGGAGCGCGGGGTGCGGGCGGGAGGCTGCGGAGCGGGCGGCTTCATACGAGAGGCCCTTCCGAGGCCAAAACCGGCCGAGGGATGCGGGTCGTATGAAGCGCCGCGGGCAAACCCGCAGGTCGCGAGGGGCCCAGCTTCATACGAGGGGCCATTCCGAGGCCAAAGCCGACCCAAACCGCCGCCTCGCATGAAGCGCCGCGGGCAAACCCGCAGGTCGCCAGGGGCCCGGCTTCATACGACAGGCCATCCCGGAGCGAAAACCGACCCAAGAGGGCGAGTCGTATGAAGACCCAGCGAAGAAACCGCAGGTCGCGCATCGGCCGGCTTCATACGACAGGCCCTTCCGAGGCGAAAACCGACCCAAGGGGGCGCCTCGTATGAAGTGCTGGCGAGGAAGCCGCAGGTCGCGAGAAGGCCGGCTTCATACGAGAGGCTGTTCCGGAGCGAAAACCGGCCCAAGAGGGCGAGTCGTATGAAGGCCCAGCGAAGAAACCGCAGGTCGCGCATCGGCCGGCTTCATACGACAGGCCCTCTCGGAGCCAATACCGACCCAAACCGCCGCCTCGCATGAAGCGCCGCGGGCAAACCCGCAGGTCGCTCGCGGGCCGACTTCATACGAGAGTCCCCTCCGAGGCCAAAGCGGGCCGAGAGGCGCGGGTCGTATGAAGCGCCGCGGGCAAACCCGCAGGTCGCGAGGGGCTTGGCTTCATACGACGGGCCCTTCCGAGGCAAATATCGACCCAAACTGCCAGCTCGTATGAAGGCCCCGCGAGGAAGCTGCAGGTCACGAGGGGCCCGGCTTCATACGACAGGCCATCCCGGAGCGAAAACCGACCCAAACCGCCGCCTCGTATGAAGCGCCCTGGCCAGAGCCCCAGCCAAAGCCCCAGCCCCGCTAGACCTCCGCGTCGTCGTCCCCACCGATCTGCTCGAGCACGCCCAGCGCCGCGGGGAGCAGCTCCTCGCGCCCCGTATGGAAGGGATACGCCAGCTTGTGCGTCTTGGGGTACACGATCGCGCGCTTCTGCTTGAACTCGAAGGCCAGCGCGCGCGGCACGTCCACGCCCAGGTAGACGATACGGCCCGCCGTGAGCGACACCGACGTGCAGCCAAGGCGCTGCGCGCGGATGCGCACGCGGGCCCGGTCGAGCAGGTTTCGCCCGGCGAGCGGCAGGGCTCCCCAGCGCTCTTCGAGCTCCTCCTGCAGCGCGTCGAGCTCCACAAGCTCGGTAGCTGCGGCGATGCGCCGATACGCCAGCACGCGCTTGTCCACCTCGGGCAGGTATTCCTCCGCGAGGTAGAAGTCCGCCGGCAGGTTGAGCGTGACCTCAGCCGGCTCCACGTCGGGCGTCTCGCCGCGCGCCTCGGCCACGGCCTGCCCGAGCATCTGCGTGAAGAGGTCGAAGCCCACGCTCGAGAGGTTGCCATGCTGCTCGGCCCCCATGAGCGAGCCCGCGCCGCGGATCTCGAGGTCGCGCATGGCGATCTTCATCCCGCTCCCCAGGTCCTGGTACTCGTTGATGGCCGTGAGGCGGTCGGTAGCCTCCTGCGTGAGCGGCAGCTCGGGCGGGAACATGAAGTACGCGTACGCCTGCACGCGCCCGCGTCCCACGCGGCCCTTGAGCTGGTAGAGCTGCGCTAGGCCGAGCCGCTGCGAGTCCTCGATGATGAGCGTGTTGGTGCGCGGGTTGTCGATGCCGCTCTCGATGATGGTCGTGGCCACGAGCACGTCGATCTCGCCCTCGGAGAAGAGCATCATCACGTCTTCCACCTCGCGTGCGCTCATCTGTCCGTGCGCCACGCCCACACGGGCCTCCGGCGCGGCCTCCATCACGCGCTCGACCGCCTCGTCGATAGTGGTCACGCGGTTGCTCACGTAGTAGACCTGGCCCTTGCGGTGCAGCTCCTCGCGGATGGCGGCGCTCACGAGGTCGTTGTCGTACTCCCCCACCGTCACCTTGACGGGCAGGCGCCCCGGCGGCGGCGTCATGATGAGGCTCATGTCGCGCACGCCGCTCACGGCCATCTGCATGGTACGCGGAATGGGCGTGGCCGAGAGCGTGAGCACGTCCACCTGCTCGCGGATGTTCTTGAGCTGCTCCTTGTGCTGCACGCCGAAGCGCTGCTCCTCGTCGATGATCACGAGGCCGAGGTCGTAGGGGTTCACGTCGGCGGACAGCAGGCGATGCGTGCCGATGAGCACCGAGACCGAACCGTCGGCGAAGCCCGCGAGCGCGCGGCGCTGCTGCGCGGGCGTCACGAAGCGCGAAAGCACGGCGACGCGCAGGTCAAAGGGGGCAAAACGCGCGAAGAAGGTCTCGAAGTGCTGCTGCGCGAGAATCGTGGTCGGGCAGAGCACCATGACCTGCTTGAGGTCCTGGCAGCACTTGAAGGCCGCGCGCATGGCCACCTCGGTCTTGCCGAATCCCACGTCGCCGCAGAGCAGGCGATCCATGGGCTTGGGCGCCTCCATGTCGGCCTTGATGTCCGCGATGGCGGAGCGCTGGTCGGCCGTGAGCTCGTAGCTGAAGTTGGACTCCATCTCCTCCTGCACGGGACTGTCGGGCGCGAACGCGTAGCCCTGCACCGAGCTGCGGCGAGCGTAGAGGTCCACGAGGTCGAAGGCGAGCTTCTTGGCCGAGCGGCGGGCCTTGCCCGTGGCGCGGCTCCAGTCGGCCGTGTTGAGGCGCGTGAGACGCGGGCTCGCGCCGTCGGGACCCACGTAACGCGTGATGCGGTCCACCTGCTCGAGCGGCACGTAGAGCTTGTCGCCGTCGGCGTACTCGAGCAGGAAGTAGTCGCGCTCGCGGCCGCCCACCTCCTGGCGCACGATGTCCGAGAAGAGCGCGATGCCGTGCGTGGCGTGCACCACGTAGTCGCCCGGCTTGAAGGGGAAGGTAACGCTCGTGGGGTCCACGCGACGGCGGGCCTTGCGGCCCTTGGCCATGCGCGCCGTGAGGTCAGAGACCGAGAGCACGGCCAGACGCGCGGAGGGGATGACGATGCCGGCGGGCACCGGGGCATCCGTGAAGGTCACCATGCCGCGCGCAAGGGGCTCGAGCTGGCCTGAGCCTGCCTTGCCGGCGCGGGAGCCAGCCGCGCCTTCCCAGTTCTCTGGCGCAGCACCCAGCGACTCGCAGAGCGGGATGCCCTCGTCCGTGAAGGAGAGCTTGAGCGATTCGCGCGCACCGCGGTCGGGCACCGTGAAGACCACGGCGCAGCGGTCCTTCACGAGCTGACGCACGCGGCCGATGAGCTTGCTGTCGGAACCCGCGATGCCCGGCTGGCGCACGGGCAGCTCGGAGGTGACCGACGTGCCGGTGCGCAGCATGGAGGCAAACGAGAGGCGCTGCTGCTTGCCGAAGTCGAGCAGGCGCGGGCTCGTGAAGAGCTCGTCAGGCTCGATGCGCGCGTTGCTGGCTGCGGCCTTGATGTCGTCGTAGGCGCGCTGGCAGTCGTCGAAGAGTGCGCGGGGCTCGGCGAGTACCACGAGCGCGCGCGAGGAGATGTGGTCGATGGGCGAGCCGGTTGAGCCGTAGAGCTCGGGCAGGTAGCGGTCGAGCGCGGGGGCCTGGGCGCGGCGGCGTATGAGTTCGAGGTCCGCTGCTGCCTCCGTGCTGCCCTGGGCCGCGCGGAAGAGCGCGCGCTCCGCGTGGGCGATGGTCTCGTCGGTGAGAGCCAGCTCGCGGCAAGGCGAGATGGTCACCTCGTCCAACTCGCCGATGGTCTGGCCCGTGGAGGGCACCATGCGGCGCACGCGGTCGATCTCGTCGCCGAAGAACTCGATGCGCACGGGACTCGTTGCCTGCGCGGGCCAGATGTCGACGGTGTCGCCGTGCACGTGGAAGGAGCCCGCGGCGTCGACCTCGCCGGCGTCGGCGTAGCCCATCCCCACGAGCAGGCGCGGCATGTCCTCGAAGTCGAGCTCGTCTCCCACGGAGAACGTGCTCGAGGCGTAGTAGCCGGTGCCTGCGGGCGGCACGCGGCGCAGGAGGGCGCGGGCGCTCGCCACGACGACGCAGTTCTCCCCCGCCGCGAGGCGCGCGATGGCGGCACAGCGGGCGCCGACCACCGCGTCATCGGCGGGCTTGTCCGACCACGGCCAGTCGCGGCGCTCGGGGAAACGGGCCACGTGCTCCATGCCCAGCCAGGCGGCGAGGGCGCGCGCCGTGCGGTCAGCGGCCTCCTCGCCCGAGACCACGAGCAGGCAGGGGCGCGGATCGTCCGCCCACAGCGACGCCAGCACGAGCGGACGGGCGCTTTGGGCTATGGCCAGCGTTGAGTCCTCGCCCGCACGAAGCTGGCGAAGCACCTCCTCGAGCTCGGGAGCGGCGAGCAGCTGGTTGGCAACGCGGTTGATGAACATGCAGGGCCCTTCTCTACGCCGAAAAGCCCGCGAACGAGGAGTTCGCGGGTAACGTGGGAGGTCTATTGTAGCGAGTCTTTGTGGACGCGCCGCGATGCGGGCAAAAAGCCTATGAGTGGGTTGGCACGCTGCCGTTCGCATCAGTCGGCGGCCCGTAGCTGTTGCGTGTGGCGGGAGGCCCGCCACTCGCATCAGTTCGGGGCCCGCAGCCCCGCTCCTCGCCCCCCGCCCGCACAAGAACGGCGGGACGCCCGAAGGCGTCCCGCCGCAAATCCAACTCGATCCCAAAGACGGCCTAGATGCGGTTACCCCTCTCGGCCAGACCACGCAGGTACTCGCGGGAGGCGTCGATGTCCTCCTGCTTGGCCTGCCACTTCCAGTTGCCATCAGGCACGCCGGGCACGTTCATGCGCGCCTCGTCACCCAGCAGCAGCACGTCCTGCAGCGGCAGCATCGCGAAGGCGTTGTCGCTCTTGACCACGTCCTCGTTCAGCTGCTTGGCGAGGTTCAGCGCCTCGTCATAGCCCAGGCCAAAGTGCGTCTGGCACCAGCCGAGGATGGTGGCCGTGTCGTGCGTGCCCGTAAACACGCAGGTACCAGGCTTGGGCGTGAAGCCGCGACGCACGTCGGTGTCCTGGAACATGGCCACGTCCATGCCCGGCACGCCCGTGCTCGCCACAAGCGCGCGCACCGCAGGCGTCACCGTGCCGAGGTCCTCGGCAATCACGGGCAGCGGACCGAACTTCTCGTACGCGGCGCGGAAGAGGTCGATGCCCGGACCGAAGACCCAGTGGCCCTCAGTGGCCTTCTGCCCCTGCGCGATGGAGTAGTACGAGGAGAAGCCCAGGAAGTGGTCGAGCCTCGTGTAGTCGTAGAGGTCGAACACGCGGCCGAAGCGCGACATCCACCAGGCGTAGCCCGTGGCCTTGTGCTCGTCCCAACGGTAGGTCGGGTTGCCCCAGAGCTGGCCCTCGGGGCAGAGCGGATCGGGCGGAGCTCCTGCCTGCGAGAACGGCTTGCCCTCCTCGTCCAGCGCGAAGAGCGAGCGGTTCGCCCACACGTCGGCGGAGTCATCGGACACGTACATGGGCATGTCGCCCACGATCTGCACGCCGCGCTCGGCGGCATAGGCGCGCAGCTCGTCCCACTGCTTCTGGAAGGCGTACTGCCTGCGCTTGTGGTACTCCATGAGGTCGGCGAGGTCGGGGTCCTCGAGCAGCTTGGGCGAGTAGTCGCGGTACTTGGCCGGCCACTCCTGCCACGGGCCCTCGCCCGTCATGAAGTCCTTGATGGCACGGAACGCCGCATAGGGCCCGAGCCACTCAGCGTGCTTCTTGCAGAACCGCTTGTATTCCTTCTCCTTGGCGAGCTCGGCCAGCCAGACGTCGTCATCGACGCCCTCGGGCCACTCCACCAGCGAGGTGTTGCCCGCGAACGCGGAGATGCCCGCGTACGGCGAGCCCCACTCGTCGGTCGGGTTGACCGGCAGCATCTGCCAGTAGTGCTGGCCGCAGCTGGCGAGGTAGTCCACGAAACGCTTGGCAGGCTCACCCAGCGTGCCGGGCCTGTTGCCGTTGGGGACGCTCGTGATGTGCGCGAGCACGCCCATGCCGCGCTCCATCGGCTTCTGGAAGCGCTGCTCGGGGTGGAAGTAGAGCACGGAGGTGCCGAGCGGCCAGAGGAAGACCTCGGCCTTGCCGTCGGCCACCTTGACCGGGCGCCCGGAGATGACGTCGTCGACGCACTCGCCCACCATGTCCACTATGGCCGTGTGGGCCCTGGAGAGGCTGCGGTTGATGAGCACGCACACCACGCAGTCCTCCTGGTGGCGCCAGTACCCAAACACGTCCTCGTCCAGCGCGAACGGCCTGAAACCGCCCGTCGTGAAGACCGGCATGGCCTTGCGGATGGCGATGGCGTTGCGGTAGATGTTGGTGCAGTTGGTGTCCTCGCGGCCCCACGGGTACGGCCCGCGGTTGTACGGGTCGGCGTAACCCTCCATGCCGGCCTCGTCGCCGTAGTAGATGCACGGCACGCCGGGCAGGGTCATCTGCATGAGCGCGGCGACCCACAGGCGGCTCACGGCCAAGCTGTGGTGGTCCTTGTCCAGCTTGAACGTCGCCTTCTGCTCCTCGCCCATGGTGCTCCTGTGCGGCGAGTTGCCGAGGATGTTCATGAGGCGGATGCGGTCGTGGCTGCCGAGCAGGTTCAGCGTGGAGAGGAAGGCCTCGCCGGGGTAGTTCTCGCAGAGCTGCTGCATGGCGTTGGCCAGCTGGGTGGCCGAGATCTTGTCGGTCAGGAAGTCGAGGATCGCGTGGCGCAGCGGGTAGTTCATCACGCCGTCGAGCTCGTGGCCGTGGAAGTACTTACGCAGGCGGCCGTACGCGACCTTGGTGGTAGCGTCTTCCCAGACCTCGCCGATGAGCAGCGCGTCGGGCTTCTCGGCGAGCTCGGCCTCCTTGATGTCGGCGATGAAGTCGTCGGGGAGCTCGTCGGCCACGTCGAGGCGCCAGCCGCGCGCGCCGGCACGCAGCCACTTGCGCACGACGCCGTCCTTGCCGCAGATCAGCTCGCGGTACTCGGGGTTGTCCTCGTTGAGGTCGGGCAGGTCGTCCACGCCCCACCAGCAGCTGTACTTGCCGTCCTCGTCCATCTTGAACCAGTCACGGTACGGAGAATCGGGGCCCTGGCAGGCGCCCACGACGTCGTAGTTACCGTACTTGTTGAAGTAGAGCGAGTCGGCGCCCGTGTGGTTGAACACGCCGTCGAGGATGATGGAGATGCCGAGCTTGCGGGCGTCCTCGCAGAGGGCCGCGAAGCTCTCCTCGTCACCAAGCATCGGGTCTATCTCGAGGTAGTTGCCCGTGTCGTAGCGGTGGTTGGAGGCCGCGTCGAAGATCGGGTTGAGGTAGAGCACCGTGACGCCCAGGCTCGCGAGGTAGTCGAGCTTGCTGCGGATGCCCTCGAGCGTGCCGCCGTAGAAGTCCCACTGGGCAATGCGGCCGTTCTCGTCCTTCTTGTAGCGCGGGGTCTGGTACCAGTCCTCCACGATGGCGCGCGTGGGGCCCACCTTGTGGTGCTTGACGGCCTCGGCCGCACGCTCCTCCCAGTCGTCCCCGCGCGCGAAGCGGTCGGGGAAGATCTGGTAGACGATGCCCTGCTTGTACCAGTCGGGGAACACCGAGCGCGCGTGCGCGTAGCAGGTGATCTGGAACGACGGGGGCTCGCCCATGGCGAAGTCGCCCTCGCCGGTCGAGCGGTCAGGCAGGGCGCCGTAGCGCCAAACCGAGCCGTCCGCGGCCGTGATGTTGAAGCTGTACCACACGATCTGTGGCGCCTCAGGCACGAAGGTGGCCGAGAAGTGCAGGTGACCGTCGATGTCCGTGCACTCCATGTCAATCAGTTCTTCACCGTTCTCGTCTGTCCAAAGACGCAGCACGGCGCTGGCATCGGGCTCGTCCCATACGTCGATTGCCAGCAATACGGTGCCGCCCACGGGGGCGGCACCGAATGGGTATCTGTACTCGAGGGACGAGGTAACGTGTTTAGCTCTCAACGTTGCTAATCTCTTCTCTTGTTGTAGCGGATGATATCTGGGCGGATTCTATGGTAGCAGTCCAGATAATCATCAATCAAGGCCATTACATCAAGGAGCTCCTGTACTTTGGTAGTGGTCCCAAGGGCCATATACTCTGCAATGTCGCTCAGCGTGAAACCTTTTTTGACCATATCGCGGGCATGCAGGTATTTCTCGATAGGGTTGTAGCCCACCTTCTCGTCAGCGCCCATCTGGTAAGTGGTTTCAAGTCGGAGGATTTCCTTCTCGTTTGCATCTTCGGGGAGGACTACAGCACGGAACTTTTCGCAACGTGCCCTCTCTGCCGGCGTATAATTCTTTTCGTCGTGCAGTATAGAGAGCATCAAGGAAGCGCGGCGGTTACCATCCACTATGACACCATCACTGGTGATAATGCCGGTTTCCAGTTGGCCATTTTCCGCAATGCTCTTCTTCGTCTTCTCATTTGCAGGCTCATTGGAATCGAAAAGGAATTGCGCAATTTGCTGTGCATGCTGCGGGACTTCGGGATTAAGTGAGCTATGCTCACGTTCAAAGGATTTGACCATACTGGCAATACGGCCATTCTCAACGTTGAATACCAGAAGCTCAATCGGTATTTCGTATTCGACAAAAGTCTTTACTTCGCCGCAGTAGCGAAGCCTTTTTCCTTTGTTATCTGTGCTGAAGAGGACGTTTTTAGTGATCTCAGCAATCCTCTTTTTTCTTTCTTCGGCCTGCATGTATCTCAGATTTTATAATATTCTTTAACTATGTCGTCCAACTGATCAAGGGTGTTCAAGGTCAGGAAGAAATCACAGCTCCCATAAACCTTGTCCCAGTCAGCGCCACGGACCAACCACCCGGCACCGTCGAGCAATGTCAGCATTTTTATGTTCTCATTCCCGCGGACAGTCCTGCGGAGGGTGTTCATCTTGTCGGCAAAATCGGACTGGCCTTTGCCGGTCGTTACGCTGTACTGCGAGTTGACAATAATGTACTTTTCTGTGTCGTGGATCAGATTGAGTGAATCATTAGACGCTTCGGGAAGTATGATGTTTTCGTAATGCAAACCATACTGCTGGACGATGGACTTTATCTTCTCATCCACGCGCCTGGCGTAAGCATACGTGATTTCCTTGTTATATTTCGTCGAGCATGTTGACTTGATTTGCCGCTCCAGCACGTCGTCGCTGCAAATGCGGGCAATAACTTCGGAATCAATGTGAAAGTATTGCAAGATGAATGAAGGAATGATTTCCTGATATTTCGGCAGATTACGGCCATTCAGGAGGAGCTCACAGAATTCATCCATGAATGCCTGATTCTCCATCAGATTCTTACGCAGGGCGGAATCAGCTGCCTCATAGCGATGTTGTTTGATCAGTTCTTCAATGTACATACGATAAGTAATTACCATTGAAGTAGTGAAAGGAATGTCGACGTAGTTGTCTATGGCTTTCCGAAGAAATTTTACACCCTCCTCGTGGTTCTCCCTATAGCAATAGGCTGTGCCCAGTGCCCTGTAAGCGTTGAAGAGTCCATATTTGGAATTGCGTTTGATGGCATCTTCCTGCATGCGCTGTGCTTCAGACACCGCCTTGTCGAACTCGTCCTCCCAAACATAGTTTTCTGTCAAAAGGTTCCAAATGTCATAGAAAGACAGCCACTGTTGGTGTTCCTCGCAGATCTTCATCGCTTCTGGA
>CACYAX010000036.1 GCA_902772435.1 uncultured Coriobacteriaceae bacterium
CATCCCGAGGCTGAGTTCGTGCAGCTGCAGCTCAACTATGCCGACTGGGAGGACAAGTCCATCACTTCGCGTGCGAACTACGAGGTGGCGCGTGCGCATGACTGCTCCATCGTGGTCATGGAGCCCGTGAAGGGCGGACGTCTTGCCAATCCGCCGCGCGACGTGGCACGGCTGCTGCACGAGGCCAACCCCGAGGCGTCGGCCGCCAGCTGGGCCATCCGCTTCGCCGCCTCGCTCGACGGCATCATCACGGTGCTCTCCGGCATGTCCAACATCGCGCAGCTCGACGACAACGTGAGCTACATGCGTGACTTCCGCCCGCTCGACGAGCGCGAGCGCGAGGTCATCCGCCAGGCGCAGGTGCTGCTGGGCAAGTCCTCCGCCATCCCCTGCACGGCCTGTCGTTACTGCGTGGACGGTTGCCCCATGCACATCCCCATCCCCGACGTGTTCGCGGCGATGAACCTCCAACTGGCGAACGGGCAGCTCGACGAGGCGCGCGCCGCCTATGCCGAAGCCACGGGCACGGAGGGCGTGGGATCTGCTGCCGACTGCATTGCCTGCGGACAGTGCGAGGGTGCCTGCCCGCAGCACCTGCCGATCATCCAGCACCTTGCCGCGATCGCTGAGCGGCTGGGATAGACGCTGCCGCAGAGCTCATCACGCCATGCTGACAAGCAGAGGGGCACGGGCAAAGCCGAGCCCTGGGGGTTGTCATGCCGTAAAGTAGCCAGCCCGCGCCAGCGCATACGCGTTGGGTCAAGCTCTCGCTGCCAAAGCTTGCGCAGACCAGGCTTGCCGGCTCTTCCCCAAGAGTCGTACCGCTTTTGAACGATGTGATGCCATAAATTCGAGCTTTTTTGGAGATTGGGCGGATGCCTGGAAACCGCCCGCTTCGCACGCACCCTTCCACCTGCGGATTTGGAGGGTGCGGTGTTTCCCCCTAGGGAGATACGAGCCCTCCTATTACCAAAAAAGCTCGAATTTATGGCATCCAAACGTCAAAACGTGGTACGGGCTTTTCGATACGTTGGAAATCGGGCTGATGCGCGCATGTTGCGACGTTTGGGCAACATGCCCATCCGCTTTGCGCCCAGGCAAAAGCAAGGTACCATGCTATTTGGGTTGCTGCCCCATCAATTGCCCCGAGAGAGGACCCTCGTGACCAACATCCTGTTCATCGACGTAGACGGCACGCTCACCACACTGGTGGACGGCGACCAGTACATCCCGCCTTCGGCGCTCGCCGGCCTCATCGAGGCACGAAAGCGCGGCGCGCTCGCCTACCTCTGCACGGGGCGCTCGCTTGCCGAAGCGGGCACTTTGGGCGAGCTACCGGTCGATGGCATCATCGGAGCGGGCGGCGGCTTCGTGATCAGCGAGGGAGCTCCCCCACCTTCCTCGCGCAGCTGGGCGAGCTCTGGAGCCTGAGCCCCGAGAGCCCCTTCATGGAAATCGTCCACCCCCTGGCGGAAGCGGACCGCAGCGAAGTCAACAAGATCAGCTTCCACTCCGCGCGTGGCGCGCGCTACGAGGACATCGAGGCGGCACTGGGCGCTGACTTCCACCTGGTCATGGCCTCCTGGGGCGAGGCCAGCACCTTCAGCGGCGAGGTCATGCTCCCGGGCGTGGACAAGGCGATGGCCATCGAGCGCCTGCTTGACCATCTTCAGCTTGGCGAGGTGCGTACCTTCGGCTTCGGCGACAGCATGAACGACGCGGAGATGCTCCAGGCCTGCGACGAGGCCATCGTCATGGGCAACGCACGCCACGGCGTGGAGCGATACGCCACCTTCGTCACGCGCGACCTGCTCGACGACGGGTTCGCCCACGCGCTCAAGCATTTCGGGCTGATTGGGTAGCGAGGCGCGCCCGAGGTCGCCTGCAAACCGCAGGCGTCACTTCACGCAGCTGAAGCACGCGATGGAGTTGAAGCACGTCACGCGGGCCGAGCTATACGTGCTGGTCAGGCGGCGCGTGAGGCTCTCGCGCGTCTCAAACGGCGGCGTGAAGAAGCCTTTGCGCACGTAGAACTTGTTGATGAACCAGTCGGTACGCGCGAACTCCCCTTCCACGAAGAAGCAGCCACAGAAGGTCCCGCCAGGCTTGAGCACGCGGTAGGTCTCCGCGTAGGCGGCCTCCTTGTCGGGAAACGCGTGGAAGCCGTTCATGGAGAGCACCACGTCAAAGCTCTCGTCCGCAAACGGCAGCGCACCCACGTCGCCCTGTCGGAAGTCGATGTTCACGAGACCCATCCCAGCAGCGCGTCCCTGCGCTCTCGCCATCATGTCGGCCGAGTAGTCGAGGCACGTTACCTGCGCGTCGGGCAACGTGGCGTAGAGCGGCATGGTGAGCACGCCCGTGCCCACGGGCACCTCCAGAAGCGATCCCGCAAAGCCCTCGGGAATCTGCTCGAAGACCCAATCGAGGTAGGCCGCGTTCTTCTCAGGGCCGATGCCCCACACGATGCGGCTGATGGCGGTGCCGAGCGTGGTGGTGCAGGTCATCATCCCGTCGTAGATCGAGGCGCTCTTGCCCAGCTGTTTATACGCCCCGCGGATGTCATCTTTGCGCGTCATGATCACTCCCCTGGCTCGATGAGGAAGTCGCAATATGGCCCGTCCTCGGCGAGCGTGTGCTCGCGCGTGAAGCGGGCGTGCTTGTTCTCGAGATTGAGGTAGTCGGTCTCGCACATCACGGGAAGGATCTCCATGAGACCCTCTTGACGGGCGAGGTCGTTGATAGGGCAACGCGTGTAGTGATAGTGCGCGATCGTGCCGCCGCGGTCGTCATCAAAATGGAACTGCCAGGTGGCGTCCTTGATGGCGGGGCGCTCCTCGGCCCATGCGGCACACGCGTGCAGGGACTCATTGAGCTTGGCCATGTTTTCGGGCTTGCGCAAGTCTCCCTTTTCAGCCGCGGAACGCACGACGCGCGAAGCAAAGAGCGCACGCAGGACCTCGCGCACCATATCGGGCGTGAGCTCGCCGTCGCAGGCCTTCCACATCGCAAAGACCACGCAGGCGAGGTACAGATTCGTTGCCATGGGGTTGCCGGCACCTATGGCAGGCGCGCGGTCGATGAGTTCGCGATAGAGGGGCTTTCCACCCTTATAGGCCTTGCGAGCCAGCTCAGACCCATAGAGCTTCTTGATGTAATGGCGTACAGGCGGCGCCACGAGCATCCAGAACTTGCCTTCGTAGGGAAGCTTCGGCTCGACGTGCTGTGTTGTGGCCATGCTCGCACCCTCCGTCCACATCCGCCCATCTTGGAACCAAAGCATAGAGCCCCGTAGTGGTTCTTTGGGCGCGCATCGATACGTAAGTTAGCCTCGTTTAACAGTTTAGTACTTTTGCCCCGCGCTCTGTACGTGACGTCATTCCTGAATACGTTTGCAGTTTGGTGCAATTCTTCACAACCTCCATCCTTTCAGGCTACTTAAGGCTTCGGGTCATACCATTGCCTCCAGCAACCTTGAAAGGAGGCATCATGAACCAGACCATCGACATCAAGCGCCTGGGGGCGCGCTTCTGGGTCATGCCGCTTGCACTGACCATCGCGCTGACGGGTTGTTCCGCTCAGCAGTCCACCACGACCGACACGACCGCCACGGAGGAGGCTGCCGCCGAGGCTGCGGCAGACGAGTCCACTGAGGCCACCGAGGAAGTCCAGGAGACTGCCGAGGCAACCGAGGAGGCAACCACCAGCACTACCGAGACCTTCACGCTCACCCGCGACGACATCACCGTCAACGAGACCATCTCCGACGATGCGTCCGAGAGCCACGCGATCGTCGCTGACGGCGAGTCTGCCAGCTACGCCAACATCGAGGTCACCAAGACCGGCGACGCCGACGGCGACGAGGCGGACTTCTACGGCACCAACGCCGCGGTCTTCGCCACCAACGGTGGCACGCTCGACCTGACCGACGTCATCGTCACAGCCAACGGCACCCATGCCAACGCCGTCTTCTCCTATGGCGAGGGCTCGACCGTCAACATCTCCAACTCCCTCATCGAGACCACGGGCAACTGCTCCGGCGGCATCATGGTCACGGGCGGCGGCACGCTCAACGCCACCAACCTCTATATCCACACCACGGGCAACTCCTCGGCAGCCATCCGTTCCGACCGTGGCGGCGGCACCGAGAACGTGAACGGCGGCACCTACATCACCGATGGCAAGGGCTCCCCCGTCGTCTACTCCACCGCTGACGTGAACGTGACGGGCGCCACCATGACCTCCACGTCTTCGCAGGGCGTCGTCGTCGAGGGCCAGAACTCCGTCTCCCTCACCGACTGCGTGCTGACCGCCAGCAACGTGTCCAAGAACAGCGATAAGTCCGAGTGGTACCAGGCCGTCATGATCTACCAGTCCATGTCCGGCGACGCTGACGAGGGCGAGGCCTCCTTCACCATGGACGGTGGCAGCCTCACCAACACCAACGGTGACGTCTTCTTCGTGAACAACACCGCCTGCACCATCTCGCTCAAGGGCGCGACCATCGTCAACGAGGACGCTGCCGGCGTGCTGCTGCGCGCAGCTGCGGCGGGCTGGGGCAACGAGGGCTCCAATGGCGGTCACGTGGTCTTCAACCTCGCCAACGAGCAGATCTCGGGCGACATCGTGGTCGACTCCGTGTCCGAGCTCAACTGCTACCTCACCGAGGGCACGAGCTATGAGGGCGCCATCAACGCCGACAACGCAGGCGCCGTCTACGTGGAGATCGAGTCCGGTTCCACCTGGAAACTCACCGGTGACTCCTACGTCACCTCGCTCACCTGCGATGCAGGCGCCATCGACCTCAACGGCCACACCCTCTACGTGAACGGCGAGGCCTACACCGATGGCTCCGCCAGCACGGGCACGGCCGTCGAGTTCACGCTGAGCTCTGGCAACGGCGGCGGCATGGGCGGCGAAGGCGGCCCTGGCGGTGGCGGCGAGCCTCCCGCGAAGCCCGGCGAGTAGCGCCAGCGCGATCCACCAACAGAAAGCCCGGCTCCGAAGCCGTTCGGAGCCGGGCCCTTTTTGCGTTGGGGCGAACGTGGACGGAAGGCCACCTGAACCACGGGTGCCTAGATTCGCCCTTCGAAGCCAGGAATGTGCCGCACGAGCCAGACCACGCCTAGGGAACCCGCGAGCGCGATGGTGAGTGCCATGAGCTCGTAGAGCACGACGGGAATCGCCAGCGGATTCACCAGATGCGTGATGACGTGCAGGAAGAACGGGTGAACCACGTAGATGCCGAAGCTGTAGTCAGCAAGGAGGGCCGCCGCTGGATGGCGCTCAATCGGCTCGGTCGCATAGCCCATGAACAGGCAGAAGACGAGCAGGGCGAAGGGCCCGATCACGCAGAACTCAGGAAGGGCATAGACCGCATTGCCCGTAGCGGCGCATATGATGAGCGCCACGAGCGAGACGGCTCCCGCGATGACGACCGGCCTGGCGGGGGCCTTCGCTCCCCGCTGGGGACGCAGATACCTCCAGGCGTACTGGCCGAGCAGGTAATAGAACATGGCGGGCACCACGTTGAAGGGCGTGGAGAAGTGCCTGCCCGACCAGAACAGCGCGGTGGGCACCACCAGCACCACGAGGTACAGCAGCCCCAGCAGGAAGGCGTAGCCCGCGCGGCTCAAGCGCCCCACCAACCAGCGGAAGCCGGGCGTGAGCAGGTAAAGGAAGAGCAGGGCATACACGTACCAGAGATGGTCCCACGAATGGCCTGTCACGAGGTTGCGCAGCGCCTCGCCCACCACGGCCAGGCTCACGCCATGATGGTCGTACACGCTCTCGATCAGGCAGAAGAGCAGGCCAAACGTCGCGAGGGTGAACAGCATGCGCGCGGCATAGTGCCCGATGCGCGCCCAGCTCACCTTGCGTTTGGGATCGAGCAGGAGGGCACCCGTGACCATGAGGAAGACGGGCACCGCCCAACGCGTGAACGTGACCGCGACGAGATCCTCCACCAGCACGCGGGAAGGACTGAGCGCCTCGATGCCGACGGCGTTGTCAAGCGACACGAACACGTGCAGGAGCGTGATGGCAACGCATCCCGCCGCGCGTATCCACTCGAAACAGGGAACGCGGCGGCGCGCCCGTGGCACGCCGCCCGATGTGGTCTGGACTTCACCCATGCTCACACGCCAAGCGACCGCTTACGCTTCCTCGGTCTTCTCTTCTTCCACGACCTCGACGGCAGCCGGCTCTTCGATGCGGGCCACCTGGCTGGCCGCGTTGCGGGAGGCGATCTCCTCGGGCGTGAGGACGTCCTCGATGCGCAGGTTGACGCCCGCGATCGTGAGGCCCGTCATGCCGGTGACCTGCTTGACCACGGCACGCTTCACGTCCTCGAAGACCTGCGGGGCGTAGACGCCGTACTCGATGAGCACCGAGACGTTCACGCGCACGGAGCTGTCGGGGGTAACCTCGACGGTCACGCCCTTGCGCGCGTCAGTCGCGCCGAACGCGTCCTGGATGCGGTTGAGGAAGCCACCCTTCATGCCCACCACGCCCGGCACGTCGCGCATGGCGATGGCCACGATCTTCTCGATGACGCCGTTGGAGAAGGTCAGGGAGTCTTCGGAATCGAAGTCGTCCTCATCCTCCGCGAACTCGTCGCCCTCAGCGGCGGACTCGCCCAGGTCGACCTCGACGTCGGCGGAGGGAGCCTCGACGGCAGCGTCCTCCTCGACCTGTGCGACGGCCTCCTCAAGGGCAGCCACGTCGTCAGTCGCCTCGACGACCTCTTCGGCAACCTCTACGACCTTGGTATCAACTTCAGACATGCGCGAGCCTCCTTAGGTAACAAGAACCCTGTTGTTCGTATCGTTTTGCGTTATTGTCCATCCCCGAACAGCCTCTTGATCGCCTGCACGAGGCGCGGGTCTCCATCCAGATACTGCCCGACCGCAACGCCGATGGCCATGAGCAGCACCACGAACAGCGTGCGCAAAAAGCCCAGCGTGAAGACGAGGAAGGCGAGGAGCAGGCCGCAGGCGCCGCCTACGAACGCGTGCTCATGGCCCGGAAAGGTCCTCCTCAGCCATGCGGCGAACGATCGCATGGCACCCTTAGCCGTCGGCGGTTCGATGTGGGCGGACGGCCCATCATCCTTAGGGGAATCGGTGTCGGCGGCATCCGCGACATCGACCTGGACAGTCGGGGCGTGGTCGCGCGCGTCCTCAGTCGTGGTGCGCACCTCGGCCTCGACCTTCTCTTCTTCGAGCGTCTGGTCCACAACCAGTTTGGGGGCCTTGTTCTCTGCCATGGCCTACGCCTCCTCTCCGGTCTCTTCGGCTTCCTCGGCCTCTTCCACCTCAGCGGGCTCTTCTGCCGCATCGGGCTCTTCCGCCGCTGGGGCGGGGTCATCCTCCGGAAGCGCGTCGCCGTCTTCCTGCTCGACGACCGCGATGACCTCGGTGGTCTCGGTCTTCTTGACTTCCTCCTCAACCACCACATGGCCCATCGGCACCGTGATCTCGGAGGTCTGGGGCGCGGGTTCGGGAGCCGTCGGCTCCTCTGCCGCGAGCGCCTCGACGGGCTCGGAAGCCTCGACACGCTCCACCCGCACGTCGTCCGCCTCGACGGCTATCGACTCGTGCTCAGCCCAATCGTGCACCGACTCGGGCCCCGCGGCGGGAGAGTCGGACTCCACGAACTCGAGCTGGATGGATTGGACCGCTCCGCCACACAGGCGCGAGAGGCCGGTCACGAGGTCGTCGTGCAGGCGCAGGCCCTCTTCGGCGACGTCGACCGCGAACGCGGGGCGCACGCGCACGGACACGCGCGCCGAGTCCTTGCCCGTGACCGTCACGTTGACCTTGTCGGCCGAATTGCGGCCGCCCGTCTCCACGATGTAGGCGGCCTGAGAGGAAATGGCTGCCGTCGCCACCGAGATCTCGTCGTAGCCCGCACGTGTGACGACGACCGTCTTCTTGTGACGCGGGGCAAACAGACCCTTGAGCAGGAAGAAGAGCAGGCCCAAGGCGGTGATAGCAAGGACGGCATACAGCGCGTAGCGATACCACACGAGCTCGAAGAGCGCGGCGGCCTCGTGCGTGTACGGCCCTATCCAGGGCGCCGCCAGCGCCACAAGGCATATGAGCCCAATCAAGCCGAAGAAGATGTGCGCCAAGCGCCTAAAGATACCCATATCACGCCTCCTCACGACGTGCAGCACGTACTCTTAGAGGATAGCGCAAAGGGAGGACATGTGTCCTGTTGCCCCGCCTTACAGGCCGCGGAATTCGAAGTGCGGCACGGCGTTTTGGGCGGCTTCGGGTACGTCGCTTCTGAAGACGTGGATGTCAGGCAGGCTCCCGTCGGTGCCGGCGGAGCGATATGCCTGGATGGCCCAGTGCTTGACGCCATAGCTTGCCAGCGTGGTGCCGATGGTCACCAGGTCCTCCTGGGACACCAGCGAGGGATGCCATGTGGTGCGGCATTCGAGGTCGACGCCCGCCTCGAGCAAGATCTCGAGGGTCCTGCGCGCCAGCGCTCCCGTACCCTGTGCCTTGGTGACGTTGTCGTAGCTGTCCCACGGGGCCTTGATGTCGAGCCCCACCCAGCTGAGGTCTGGGACGATTTGCGCCACGCGCTCCGGGAAGATGCCCGCCGTATGCAAGCCGACCTCAAAGCCCATCTCGCGCACGGCGCGGACCGCGGCGGGAAGCGAGGGGGCGAGCGTCGGCTCGCCGCCGGAGAAGACCACACCATCTAACAGCCCCCGTCGGGCCTCGAGCAGGGCGACCAGCGACGAGAACTGGTCGCGCGGGGCATCCGGGCCCCAGAAGATGCGGTTCTGGCAATAGGGGCAGCGCCAAGGACAGCCGCGCAGGAAGCACACGGCAGCGAGCTTGCCCGGCCAGTCGACCGTCGAAAAGGGAACTATGGCGCCGATGGGGAGGTCCTCCGCCTCGGTGGCGGAGAAACCTCCCTCTTGGTTTTCGTACATGAGCGATGGCTCGTGTTGACTACTTGGCAAGCGACGGCTCGACGAACTCGACGCGCTCGTGGAACTCGCCCTTCTTGCCCGTGTTGTAGTAGGAGACGGGGCGGTAGTAGCCCATGACGCGGGTCCAGACCTCGCAGGGCTGGCGCTCGTCGTTGGCAAGCTCGACACCGTCGACCGTGGTACCCATGCTCGTGAGCTCTTCCTTGTTGACCATGGTGCGTTCCTCTCTCGCGCGCTATGCGTCGTGTTGCGTGGCTCTCATGCCACCTTGTTCTTGGGCGCCCGCCTTTCGGGCGCGGGGGTTCCTAGCAGCAGCTCGCCTTCTTGGCCTGGGCAAGCTCCTCGTCGCAATAGGGGCAGAACTCGTGCTCGCCGACGATGTAGCCGTGCTTGGGGCAGATGGAGAACGTCGGCGTGACGGTGATGTAGGGCAGGCGGAAGCTCTCGAGCGAGCGCTTGACCAGCTGCTTGCAGGCCTCGGCCGAGCTGATGCGCTCGCCCATGTAGAGGTGCAGCACCGTGCCGCCGGTGTACTTCTTCTGCAGGTCCTCCTGCTCGGCGAGCGCCTGGAAGGGATCGGTGGTGTAGCCCACAGGCAGCTGCGAGGAGTTGGTGTAGTACGGCTCGTGGGAGGTGCCGGCCTGGATGATGTCCGGGTAGCGCTTCTGGTCCTCGCGCGCGAAGCGGTACGTGGTGCCCTCTGCCGGCGTGGCCTCGAGGTTGTAGAGGTGGCCCGTCTCCTCCTGGAACTCCACCATGCGGTCACGCACGTGGTCGAGCACGCGCACGGCCATGGCGTGGCCCTCGGCATCGGTGATGTCGTGGGCGTCCTGCGAGAAGTTGCGGATCATCTCGTTCATGCCGTTGACGCCGATGGTGGAGAAGTGGTTGCGCAGCGTGCCGAGGTAGCGGCGCGTGTAGGGGAAGAGGCCCTGGTCGATGAGGCGCTGGATCTCCTTGCGCTTGAGCTCGAGGGAGACCTTCGCGAGCGTGAGCAGGTGATCGAGCTCGGCGATGAGGCCCTCTTCGTCATCCTGGTGCTTGTAGCCGAGGCGGGCCAGGTTGATGGTGACCACGCCGACCGAGCCGGTCTGCTCGGCACTGCCGAAGAGGCCGTTGCCGCGCTTGAGCAGCTCGCGGAGGTCGAGCTGCAGGCGGCAGCACATGGAGCGCACCATGTGCGGCTCGAGGTCGGAGTTGACGAAGTTCTGGAAGTACGGCAGGCCGTACTTGGCCGTCATCTCGAAGAGGCGGTCGACGTTCTCGCCGTCCCACGGGAAGTCCTTGGTGATGTTGTACGTGGGGATGGGGAACGTGAACACGCGGCCCTTGGCGTCGCCCTCGGTCATGACCTCCATGAAGGCACGGTTGATCATGTTCATTTCTTCCTGGAGGTCGCCGTAGGTGAAGTCCACCGGCTCGCCGCCCACCAGCGGCACGTCGCGCGCGATGTCCTCAGGGCAGGTCCAGTCGAAGGTGAGGTTGGAGAACGGCGTCTGCGTGCCCCAGCGGCTCGGGACGTTCATGTTGAAGATGAAGCTCTGCATCTCCTGCTTGACCTGCTCATAGGTGAGGTGGTCGACGCGCACGAACGGGGCGAGGTAGGTGTCGGCGGAGGAGAACGCCTGGGCGCCGGCCCACTCGTTCTGCAGCGTGCCGAGGAAGTTGACCATCTGGCTCATGGCGCTGTTCAGGTGCTTGGGAGGAGCGGACTCGACCTTGTTCGCCACGCCATTGAATCCCTCGTTGAGCAGGGTGCGCAGGCTCCAACCAGCACAGTAACCGGACAGCATGTCGAGGTCATGGATGTGCATCGAGCCATTGCGATGGGCATCGCCCACCTCGGCGGGATAGACATGGCTGAGCCAGTAGTTGGCGATGACCTTGCCCGACACGTTGAGGATGAGGCCACCGAGCGAGTAGCCCTGGTTGGCGTTGGCGTTCACACGCCAGTCAGCACGAGAGAGGTACTCGTTGACCGAGCTGGTGACGTCGACGAAGGTGGCGCGGTCACGGCGGGCCTGGCGACGGCGCTCGCGGTAGACGATGTAGGCGCGGGCCGTCTCGAAGTGATTGGCCGAGATGAGCGTCTGTTCGACGATGTCCTGGACCTCTTCGATCGTAGGAGCGGCATCGCCAAAGCGATGGGCGATGACCTTGCAGGCCTGACCGGAGAGGATCATGGCCTCGCTGGGTCCGAACTCGCCCGTCGCGGCACCGGCCTTCTCGATGGCCGAAGTGATCTTGTCCTGGTCAAACTCGGTGAGGGCGCCGCTGCGCTTGATGATGCTGGTAGGCAGCTGCATCCTGATGGGTGTGGGCATAGGGACTTCCTCCGATAGTGTCGTTTGTTGCATACAACACAATATCTTGTTTTAGCTAATTGTAAAGACCACAAGATATGGTTTTACTTACGTGACATGTTCAATCCGCCAGCGGTGCTTCGGCACAGTTCAGGAGGGGTGCCAGAGCAAAGCCCACGACACCCCAGGGTGCGCCACGGTGCGTCTTCTGTTGCGTGTTGCGGCCTTGGGGGCAAAAGGCCTGCTCATGAAGCCCGCCTCACACGGAGGCGGGCTTCGCAGCAGTACTCAACGCTCGGCAAGGTCTTCCCGCTACGCGAGGTCCTCGCCCAAGGCCATCCGGCGGCCAGGTGCGGGCCGCCGGGCGCTCCCAACGACGCGGCCCCCGCTACGCGAGGTCCTCGCCGTTGCTCGCGATTACCTTCTTATACCAGTGGTAGGAATCCTTGAGGGAACGCTTCATGGTGCCCTGGCCGTAGTTGTCGGCGTCGACGTAGATCTGGCCGTAGCGCTTGGCCATCTCGCCCTCGCCGTTGGAGACCATGTCGACGCAGCCCCAGTACAGATAGCCCATCAGAGGAATGCCATCGATCTCGACGGCGTCCTTCATGCTCGCGATGTTGGCGCGCATGTAGTCGATGCGGTAGTCGTCATGCACGGTGCCGTCCACGAACTCGTCGTTCCAACCGATGCCGCTCTCGACGCACCAGAGCGGGCAGTGATAGCGGTTGAACAGCGTGTTGAGCGTGATGCGCTGGCAATCAGGGTCGGTGGCCCAGCCCCAGGCGTTGGTCTTGAGGTAGGGGTTGGCGACGGTCTTGAAGGTGCCGCCGTTGCCCTCGCCGGCGGCGATGTCGTCGTCGGTATGGGTGGTCACGCAGTTGCTGCCATAGAGGGAGAACGACAGGAAGTCGCAGACGCCTGCCTTGATGATGTCCCAGTCGCCGTCCTGGACGGGCAGGGTGATGCCCTGACGCTCGTAGTCGGCGAGCACGTAGTTGGGATAGCGGCCCGTCATCTGAACGTCAGAGTAGAAGAGGGTGCGGTCTTCCATCTGGCGGGCGAGGAGCTGGTCAGCGGAATCGGAGGTGTAGGGGTACACCGGACCGAAGGCGAGCATCATGCCGATCTTGAGCTCGGGGAAGCGCTCATGGGCAACGAGGACCGTCTTGGCGGAGGCGAGGAACTGATGGTAGGTGGCATTGGCGATGTTCTGCGGATCGGCATTGTAGACGCCAGCGGTGACGAACGGGGCAGCGTCGATGCAGTTGATCTCGTTGAAGGTGAGGTAGTACTTCACCTTGCCGTCGAGCCTCTCGAAGAGGTAGGTGGCATAGCGCACGAACTGATCGACCAGATAGCGGTCATCCCAACCATTGAAGCGCTGCGAGAGCGAGAGCGGGTTCTCGTAGTGGTCGAGCGTGATGAGCGGCTCGATGCCATACTTGAGGCACTCGTCGACGACGGCCTCGTAGAACGCCAGGCCTTCCTCGTTGGGCTGGGCGTCATCGCCATTGGGGAGGATGCGGCTCCACTTGGTGGAGAAGCGCAGGCAGTTGAAGCCCTCCTCTGCGCAGAGGCGGATGTCCTCCTTGTAGTGATGATAGAAGTCAGAGGCGATGTGGCTGGGATAGTAATACTTGTCGTCCTCGATGTAGGCGGGGATGGCGCCCTCGGGAAGATGGCGCACGTCACTGTGGAAGCACAGCGGCTCGGAACCGGTGGTGCCGTCCTCCTTGCGCCAAGGCACCTGACGCGGCACGCCGTGGCTGCCGTTGGTCATGATGTCGGCTGTTGAGAGGCCCGCGCCACCCTCGAAGACGCCGCCCTCATACTGGTTGGCCGCGGTAGCGCCGCCCCAGAAGAAGTCCTTGCTGAAACCCATGAAATGCCCCTTTCTTAGGTGAACAGTAGAGCTATGCTCCATTATACGAACCCCTTGGACACCAAAGCCGCCTCTGGTGCCTGCAGCTAGGTATACGGTCGAACCATTCAGGCAAAGCTATCATATCATACTTGCGTACATTTGTTCTTATGTTATACTGAATATCGAAAACCAGTTCGTTGTAAGGAGCATGCAATGGCGTTCGATTTCAAGAAAGAGTTTAAGCATCTCTACCAGCCGCCGCGCACCCCAACGCTTGTAGAGGTTCCCAAGCTGAACTATCTTGCCGTCCGCGGTTCCGGGGACCCTAATGATCCAGATGGAGAGTACATACGTTCTATAGAGAAGCTCTATGGAGTTGCCTATACCATTAAGATGTCCAAGAAAGGCAGCCACATGATCGAAGGTTACTTCGACTTCGTGGTTCCCCCGCTCGAGGGGTTCTGGTGGCAGGACGGGTTGGTCGGTGTCGACTACGCACGCAAAGAAGACTTCAACTTCATCTCTTGCATCCGGCTCCCTGATTTTGTCTCACCAGAAGACGTCGCATGGGCGAAGGCAGAGGCAGAGCGCAAGAAGAAGGCAGATTTCTCTATGGTCGATCTCTTCAGCTACGATGAGGCGCTCTGCGTGCAGTGCATGCATATCGGGCCATATGATAGCGAGCCGCAGACCGTTGAGGCCATGCACGGCTTCGCTGCGGAACAGGGTTATGCGCCCGATTTCGCAAACGGCCGCATGCACCACGAGATCTATCTCTCAGACCCACGAAAGACCGCTCCAG
>CACYAX010000037.1 GCA_902772435.1 uncultured Coriobacteriaceae bacterium
AACACGCTCGTCATCGGTGCCATCACCGGCGTGTTCTCCACGCTGATCGGCCTGCTCTTCGCCTACGTTGAGGAGTACGTGCAGCTCAGGACCAAGTTCATGGCGGGCCTGTTCAAGGTCGTCTCGATCCTGCCGGTCGTGTCGCCCCCGTTCGTGCTCTCGCTCTCCATGATTCTGCTGTTCGGCCGCTCGGGCATCATCTCCAAGACGCTCCTCGGCATCCAGGACTCCAACATCTACGGCATGCGCTCGATCATCATCATCCAGATCATGACGTTCTTCCCCGTGTGCTACATGATGCTCAAGGGCCTGCTCAAGAACATCGACCCGTCGCTCGAGGAAGCCGCCCGCGACATGGGCGCCTCCCGCTGGCAGGTCTTCACGTCCGTCACGCTGCCGCTGCTGCTCCCGGGCCTCGGCAACTCCTTCCTGGTCACCGTCATGGAGTCCATCGCCGACTTCGCGAACCCCATGATGATCGGCGGCAACGTCGACACGCTTGCCACGTCGATCTACCTGCAGATCACGGGCAACTACGACAAGAAGGGCGCGGCGGCCATGGCCGTCATCCTGCTCTCCATCACGTTCGTCATGTTCTTCGTGCAGAAGTACGTGCTCGAGGCCAAGGCCACGGCCACGCTCTCCGGCAAGGCCAGCCGCCAGCGCATGCTCATCACCGACCGCTCGGTGCGCATCCCGCTGACCATCTTCTGCAGCGCCGTCGCCATCTTCGTCATCGCGATGTACATCTGCGTGCCGTATGGCTCGGTCATCACCACCTGGGGCCGCAACTACACGCTGACCGACAAGTGGTATCTCAAGGTGTTCAACAACTACCGCGGTGCTGACGCCTTCACTGACTCCTTCATCATGGCGTTCATCGCAAGCCCGCTCACGGCCCTGCTCTCCATGATCATCTCCTACCTGGTGGTCAAGAAGAAGTTCGCGCTCAAGGGCTTCATCGAGTTCACCTCGATGCTCGCCATGGCCGTCCCCGGCACCGTCCTCGGCGTCGGCTTCGTGCGTGGTTACTCCAACGGCCTCTTCCACACGGGCATCCTGCAAGGGCTCTATGGCACGGCTGCGATCCTCATCATCGTGTTCATCGTGCGCTCGCTGCCCACCGGCACGCGCTCGGGCATCTCGGCCCTGCGCCAGATTGACAAGTCCATCGAGGAATCTGCCTATGACATGGGCGCCAACAGCTTCGAGGTCTTCATGACCGTCACGTTGCCGCTCATCAAAGACTCCTTCCTCTCCGGTCTCGTTACGGCATTCGTGCGCTCGATCACGGCAATCTCGGCGGTCATCCTCGTCGTCAACCCCAAGATCCTGCTCATCACCGTGCAGATCAACGAGTATGCCAACCGTGGCGAGTACGCCGTGGCCTGTGCGTTCTCAACCGTGCTGATTCTCATCACATACACTGCGGTGCTCGCGATGAACATCTTCATCAAGTTCTTCGGCACCAGCAAGGCCCAGAAGGAGGAGTAAGAGATGGCAAAGGAGAAGAAGGGCGTAAGGATCGACCACGTCTCCAAGATCTACCAGGATCCCAAGACGAAGAAGGATTTCTACGCCGTCCATGACGCCAACATCGACATCAAGCCTGGTGACTTCGTGTGCCTGCTCGGCCCCTCTGGCTGCGGCAAGACGACCATCCTGCGCATGATTGCCGGCTTCGAGAGCCCTGACGAGGGCGAGATCTACCTCGGCGGCGAGCCCATCAACGAGCTCACCCCCAACAAGCGCGACACGGCCATGGTGTTCCAGAGCTACGCGCTGCTCCCGCACTACAACATCTTCGACAACGTGGCCTATGGTCTCAAGCTGCGCAAGATGGCTCCCGAGGTCATCAAGGAGAAGGTCACCAACATCCTCGGCCTCGTGGGCCTCGAGGGCATGGAGAACCGCATGACCAACCAGCTCTCCGGTGGCCAGCAGCAGCGCGTCGCCCTGGCGCGCGCCCTGGTCATCGAGCCGGGCGTGCTGCTCTTCGACGAGCCGCTTTCCAACCTCGATGCCAAGCTCCGCGTCGACATGCGTAACGAGATCCGCCGCATCCAGCAGGAGGCGGGCATCACGGCCATCTACGTCACGCACGACCAGTCGGAGGCCATGGCCATCTCCGACCAGATCATCATCATGAAGAAGGGCGTCGTCGACCAGATCGGTGACCCGCATACCGTCTACTATCGCCCGATCGACGAGTTCGTCGCCGACTTCATCGGCGAGTCCAACTTCCTGCGCGGCAGCCTCATCGAGAAGGACGGCAAGTCCGGTATGGCCAAGATCGAGGGCTTTGACGTGGAGGTCGCCGACCTCGAGTCCCAGAAGGTCGGCGACGACTGCACCCTCGTTCTGCGTCCTGAGTCCGCGATGCTGGCCGACGAAGGCGTCCTGCCCTGCAAGGTCACCCTCTCGCGCTTCATGGGCAACTACCAGAACTACCACGTGATGGTGGGCAATACGCTCGTCAAGATCACCGACTTCAACCCCAAGAACCACAAGATCTATGAGGTCGGCGACGACGCGTTCGTGGCCTTCAACGCGAGCGACGTGCACATCCTCTAAACGCTCGTCCGCTCAGCGCGCTACTTTGGGCCCCCGAAGGGATTCGGGGGCCCTTTCTCGTGGAGGTAGAGGGCTTCGTAGAGATTGTGCAGGCCCGTTTGGGGGTAGATTCTTGTGGGACACTGAGTTGTGTGATGACCGAAACCGTGCATGCGGATGTGCGCTGACGCAGCCTTTCCACTGACGGGCGGCGCACGTTAGCTGGCATACTGGAGGCCTTCCATGTTCTGTACGAAATGTGGCGCTGAGGTTCCCGACCAGGCGGTGTTCTGCGGCAAGTGCGGGCATCGCCTGAAGGACGCGGTGACGGCACCCCTGCCTGTCGAGGCCGGCGGGGCGACCCATGCACGGCCCGCGCAGCAGCAGGCGGCGCAGCCCGCGCAGCAAACCGCGCAGCAGCCGGCGCAGCAGGCCGCGCCTGAGGTGTATTTCCAGCCCGCGTACGAATGGAAGCCCGCCGCGCCGACCAAGAAGGGCGTGGACCTCATCCCCATCATCGCGGGCATCGCCGTGGCGGCTGTCGTCTTGGTGGCATTGCTGATGGGAGGCCTCGGCCTTCCGGGTGGCAAGGGGTCGGGTGCTGCTCCGACGAGCTCCGAGCCGAGCCAGCCAGACCCCAGTTCCACCGAGCCGCAGGACGAGCCTGAGGAAGAGGAAACGGTCGAGGAGGACGGTCCTGCCATCCGTGACACGGTCGACGCGTATTCCTGGGAGGAGCTTTCCGAGATAGCGGCGCTGATCTCCGCGGAGAGCGACCAGGACGGTGCCCTTGCCGTCGCCACGAAGTACCATCTCTGCGCTGCGGACGGCACGCTCGACGGCACGCAGACCAAGTCGGTCACCCTCACCAACGGCATAGAGGCCGAGGCCATGATCATCGGCTTTGCCCATGACGCCAAGGCTGACGGCACGGGCAATGCGGGCATCACCTTCCTCTTCAAGGGCGCCATCGCGGCGCGGCAGATGAACGCGTCAGATGCCAACGACGGTGGATGGGAGTCGTCGGACATGCGGTCATGGCTGTCATCCGACGGCATGGCGCTCATGCCGAGCGACTTGGCCTCCGTGATCGTGCCAGTCTCCAAGCTCACCAACAACACGGGCGTCACCGACAAGGCCTCTTCGGTGACCGCGACCACCGATTCGCTTTGGCTCCTCTCCTTCGCCGAGATCGCCGACTCCTCCTACCTGAGCCACATGAGCGCCGACCACCTCAAGGTCTATAAGGTGGTCTGGCCCGAAGAGGGGGAGCGCTACCAGCTCTTTGCTGACTGTGGCGTCAAGTGGAACAAGGCCAATGCTGACCTGCGGATGCCGATGCTCGCATCGGGGAGCAAGGAGTTTGCGGTGGGCACGTCGTGCAACTGGTGGGGCCGCTCGGCTGACCCGGGCATCGACTACTATTACCACTTCATCTTCTCGGACGGCGACCCCAACAATTACGAACACGCGAACAGCGCGTTGGGCGTGGTGCCGGGCTTCTGCATCTGAGGCCCTTGGCGAAGTGACGAGCGCCGCCCGAAGCGAGGGAGCTTCGGGCGGCGCTTTTGTGTGGCGTGGCAATGCACCACCATTCGATGATCCGCAGCACCAGGAACAGCGTGGAGCTCGCGAGTTTGAGCAGCACGCCATTCCCCATGGGGCGTCACCCGGTATGTGAAGGGATGCGCTTGCCAAACGAGTTGGCCCCGGTCGGGCACGTGGGTGCCGGCCGGGGCCAACGATGGTCGCGTGTTGGGTACCGCTACGCGTAGTAGAGGATCGCGTTATACGATGGCACGGGCCACCACGAGTCCGCGCAGATGGCCTCGAGCGCGTCAACCTCGGCGCGCAGGGCCTCCATCGCGGGGATGACCACGGTGCAGAAGCAGTCGTCCTGTGCCTTGGGGTCTTCGAGGCTGCGTGCCTTCTCGGCCTTTGCCTCGAGCTCGTCAGCGAGCTTCCACACGGTGTCAGCGCCCTTAGTGATGCGCTGTGCCAGGGACTTCTCTGCTGCGGACGTGATGCCCAGCTCGGCCTTGGTGGCCACGGAGGTCGCGATGTCACCCGCATAGCCCGAGAGGGCGGGCATGTAGAGCCTGCGTGCCATGTCGACCATGCAGTTTGCCTCGATGTTGATGAGCTTGGCGTACTGCTCGGCCTTGGCGATGTAGCGCGCGTGCAGCTCGGACTCGGTGAGCACGCCGTACTTCTCGAAGAGCGCGATGTTCTTGGGGTCGAGGAGGGCCGGCAGGGCCTCGGGCGTGGTCTTGTAGTTGGGCAGGCCACGACGCTCGGCCTCTTCCTCCCATTCGGCGGAGTAGCCGTTGCCATTGAAGATGATGCGATGGTGGTCGCGGAAGGTGTGGCGCGCCCAGCGCATGGCGACGGTGCGGAAGTCCTGGTCAGCGCGCTCCTCGACGTAGGTCACGAAGTTGTCGCACTGCTCGGCGACGGCCGTGTTGAGCACCACGTTGGGGTCGGAGATGTTCTGGCGGCTGCCCGGCATGCGGAACTCGAACTTGTTGCCCGTGAAGGCGAAGGGCGAGGTGCGGTTGCGGTCGGTGTTGTCGCGGATGATGTCGGGCAGGGCCGGCACGCCCAGGTCCATGAGCTCCTCTTCCTGTGCCTCGGCATGCTCCTTGCGGATGAGCGCCTCGACGACGGGGGAGAGGTTGTCGCCCAGGAAGACGGAGACGATGGCGGGAGGGGCCTCGTTGGCGCCCAGGCGGTGGTCGTTGCCCGCGGAGGCCACGGAAGCGCGCAGCAGGTCAGCGTGCTCGTCGACGGCCGCGATGAGTGCTGCGAGGAAGACCATGAAGCGCAGGTTGTGCTCGGGGTCGGGGCCTGGCTCGAGCAGGTTCTTGCCGTCTGCCGCGAGCGACCAGTTATCGTGCTTGCCGGAGCCGTTCACGTACTCGAAGGGCTTCTCGTGTTGCAGGCAGACCAGGCCGTGGTGCGACGCGATGAGCTTCATCTTCTCCATGGTGAGGAGGTTGTCGTCCACGGCGAGGGTACCCTGCTCGAAGACGGGCGCGAGCTCGTGCTGGCAGGGGGCGACCTCGTTGTGCTTGGTCTTTGCCGGCACGCCGAGCTTCCAGAGCTCGTCGTCCAGCTCCTTCATGAACTCGTTGACGGTGGGGCGGATCGCGCCGAAGTAGTGTTCCTCGAGCTCCTGCCCCTTGGTGGGCGCGCAGCCGAAGAGCGTGCGGCCGGTGAGGATGAGGTCGGGGCGTGCCTTGTAATCCTCCTCGCGGATGAGGAAGTACTCCTGCTCGGGACCGATGGTGGTGACCACGCGGCGCGGGTTCTGCCCGAAGAGCGCGAGCACGCGCTTGGCCTGCACCTCGAGGGCTACCTCGGAGCGCAGGAGCGGGGTCTTCTTGTCGAGCGCCTCGCCCGTGTAGGAGATGAAGGCGGTGGGGATGCAGAGCACCTCGTCCTTCACGAAGGCCGGGCTCGTGGGGTCCCAGACGGTGTAGCCGCGGGCCTCGAAGGTCGCGCGCAGGCCGCCGCTGGGGAAGGAGGAGGCATCGGGCTCGCCCTGCACGAGCTCCTTGCCGGAGAAGGCCATGAGGATGGTGCCGTCGCCGTTGGGGGTGAGGAAGCTGTCGTGCTTCTCGCTCGTGATGCCCGTGAGGGGCTGGAACCAGTGCGTGAAGTGCGTGGCGCCCTTCTCGAGCGCCCACTCCTTCATGGCGTGGGCGATCTCGTTGGCGATGTCGAGGTCGAGCGGCTCTCCGTCGTCGATGACCCTGCGGAGCTTCTTGTAGGTCGGCTTGGGCAGCCGCTCCTGCATGTCCTGGTCGTCGAACATGAGGTCGCCCCACTCGGCGCTGACCTTATCGTGTGCCATGGCGTCCCCTTTCTGGGTATGCCGCATTGCATCTTGTGAACACCTAAGGTACCAAAGCATCATGCCTTGACTGATGTGAGATAGCGTACCTGCACATTGTTTCCCTAAGGTGAAGAACGCAGCCCTGTTGGTGGCTGAGAGGCGCAATCGCGATGTGGGTGGCGTGATGCCTGTCGCGCTAAGCCTCCGGCGCGATACGGTAGACCACCATGCGCTGCTGGATGAGGGCCTGCGTGCGGCAGAAGAAGATGCGGCCGCTCGTGGGCGCGACGAGGCGCTCGCGCACGTGGGCGTCGAGGCCATCGAGCACGCGGCCCAGCTCCTGGCCCTTCTCGACCGTCTCGCCGACGACCACGTTGTTCTCGAGGTAGCCGGAGCCCGTCATGGTGCGCACGTCGACGAGCTCGCGTTCGTCGAGCTGCCTGCTCACGCTGCCCCGGGGCACGCGTGTACGCAGGATGCCGCGCGCGGCAAGGAAGCGCAGGACGCTTTCGACCACCTGCTCGGCGCTTGTGCGATCGATGCGGTCGGTCGTGGCGCTGTAGAGCGAGAAGGCGTTGGTCCCATGGCTCTGCCAGCTGTAGTTGAGGGTGCCCGTGTCGAAAGGGGTCGGGTCGCGGGAGACCACGCAGGGCAGCCCGAAGTCGCCCGCGATGGCCAGCGACTCCTCGCTCACGGCCCCCGCACGCGTCACGCGGACGTGGGGGAGGAAGTCGCCCTGCTGGTTGAAGCTGCAGAGCTGCAGGCCGTAGGCGCTCCCGCGCAGGGAGGCGAAGACGCCCGCCGCGACGAGCTCGGTGGTCTCACCGTCGGCCTTGCCGGGGAAGAGGCGGTTGATGTCGGTGCCGTCGGCCGGCCAGAAGCGACTCCCCACGTTGAGGGAGAGCGGGTTGGTGCAGGGAATGACGAGAATGCGGCTGCCTTCGGCAAGAGCCCCGCCCTCCTCGAGCTCCTTGAGCCCTGCGACCAGGTTCGCGCAGATGAAGGCCTGCTGGACCTCGTCCCCGCGGGTCGACCCGACGATGGCCGCCGTGGGCGTGCCATGGGAGACGCCGAACTCGAGGCCCGTGACGCGCAGGGGCTCACGGTAGGGGATGTCCATCTTGAACAGCGTGAGGCGTCTCATCAGCGGCCCTCCAGAACGCGGGCCACGAGGGTGCCGGGGTAGACGACGGGGTGGTCACGCAGCGAGAACAGGAGCCCGCTCGTGGGGGCGACCACCTCCTCGAGGACGGTGGCCGAGAGGGGGTCTGCCACGATGCCCAACGTCTGGCCCCGGCGGATGGACACGCCCTGCTCGACGCGGGGCAGGAAGACGCCGGGAACGCCGGACGACACGGTGTGGACCTGGCTGTCGCGGATGATGCGCGGGCTCGGGAGCGATATGGACGAGCTTGACCAGCCGCCGAGCTCCGCGATGAGGCGCAGGATTCCCTCGGTGAGCCAGCTGCCGCAGTCCTCGGTGATGTGCATGCTCTCGCCCATCTCGACCACGAGGCAGCGCGTGCGCACGGCGTTGAGCGCGTGCGCGAGGGTGGCGTGCTGGGCCGTGCTCGTGGCGTGTACCCACACGTACTGGGTGTTCAGGAGCTTGGCGAGGGGCAGCAGGCGCTTCTCGTGCTCCTCCTCCACGCGCACCTGCGAGACCTCGCGGAGGTACGCGTCGGGCGCGTGGATGTCGATGCAGACGTTGGCGCCCTTGATGTCAGCGATGATGGCGGCGGCCAGGGCCTCGTTGAGGTTGCCCTTGGCGTTGCCGGGAAAGGTGCGGTCGAGGTCGAGGTCGAAGAGGGGCACGCCGTGCTCGGCGGCGCTCATGCCGAGGGGGTTGAGGGCGGGGTAGATGTCGACGATGCCGCGCAGGGTGTGGTTTTTCTTGAGCCAGCCGAGATCGATGATGCTGTCGATGGATTCCTTCTTCGCGCTCTCGATGAAGGCGCAGGTGTTGACGATGACGAGATCGGCCCGGTTCTTCTTGACTACCAGCTGCTCACCGATGGGCAGGGCTGCACTGAACACCGTCTGGATCATGGGGCTCCCTTCTCAACCCTTTAATTATGAAGGAGGAAGGCCGCTCCATGGTTGCTTGCAGGTTTCGATTTTGGCGTGCGTGGGGTGGTGTGGGCGGAGGGGGCGGCGGGGGTTCATACGAGCGGTGCTCGGCGGGCGAAGAGGGCCTCGGGGTGCCTGTCGTATGAAGGCACGCCGGCATATCCGCAGGTCGCCGGTTGCCGGGCTTCATACGAGCGGCCATCGGCGGGCGAAAAGGGCCCTGGGGCGCCAGTCGTATGAAGTCCCCGAGGCGTTTGCGCAGGTCGCCGCCCGCCCGGCTTCATACGACCGCCCCTCGGCGGGCGAAAAAGGCCCCCGGGGGCGCCCGTCGTATGAAGGCACGCCGGCATATCCGCAGGTCGTCGGCCGACCGGCTTCATACGAGCGGCCCCCGGCGGGCGGAAAGGGCCCCCTGGCGCCAGTCGTATGAAGCTCCGCCGGCGTTTCCGCAGGTCGCCACCAGCCCGGCTTCATACGACCGCCCCTCGGCGGGCGGAAATAGGCCCTGGGGCGCCTGTCGTATGAAGTCCCCGAGGCGTTTCCGCAGGTCGTCGGCCGACCGGCTTCATACGAGCGGCCCTTTCCGGCCTGATTTGCCCGTTTTCGGCCTGTCGTATGAAGTGCCCGAGGCATATCCGCAGGTCGTCGGCCAATCGGCTTCATACGAGCGGCCATCGGCGGGCGAAAAGGGCCCTGGGGCGCCCGTCGTATGAAGTCCCGCCGGCATATCCGCAGTTTGCCGCCAGCCCGGCTTCATACGACCGCCCCTCTGGCCCGCGAAACCCCCATCCGAGCGCCGCCGCGACAGGGGCATGCCCTACGAGCCCCGCTAAGGCCGTCGCGCGCAAGGGCTTACGGTAGTCGACGTACCCACGAAACGTCGGGCCCTACGTCGCCTGGCACAAGCCCAAAGCGCACCAATGGGAAGGCCCTCCCAGAGGAGGGCCTTCCTTGGCGTGTATAGACATCATGCAGTTGGCTGCCTGCTGAGAGTTGAAAAAACTAGAGGAGCGCCCCCACGTGCACGATTTCTGCCATGCGTAAGCTCCCCTCTTTCTCTCAACACTGCTCGTCTCCGGGAACGTCCTTCCCGGATTACTTCCCCCTCCTCCTCGTTAATCGGTGGGTTTTGATGAGCCATCCTCCATCTGGTAAATAACATCGAAGAATGCACAAGCGTCGTTTGACCAGCACCAACTGGTTTTCAAGTTCACCGTGGTGGCGCAGCCATCCTTCTTATAGTCCCGTAACGAGCTGCCACCTGCCACGGCGTCCAGCTCGTCATCGGAGAGCTCCCTCGCGTAGTCCACCCTGTGGTGTTCCACCTCCTGCCAGAGGCGCTCCGCTTCCTCCTCGGTGAGCTCCTGGCCAGCCGCTGCCAAGAGGTCGCTCGCCTCTTGGGCGCTCTGGGCCTCTAGGAGCTTGTTCACCAGCTCAGCCGTGATGTTGAGTTCTGCCATGCGTTTCCTCCTTCCACGCTAGTCCAAAACCCCGATCTCTCGGAGCAACGCGTCCTTCTTGTCCTTCCAGCCGCCCCTATAATACTCGCAGGCAACCAGGTCCTTGGAGAGGTAATCGATCGGGTGGTCCCGAACGGCAATGGCCCGACATCCGCCGCAGCACGAGCAGCGGTACGCGCAGTCCCTGCAGTCTGGGTTGTGCTCCATGAAGTCGGCCACCGTGAAGCTGACCATGTCCATGTACAGGGAGTCCTTGTCCAAGATCTCCTCCAGGGGCGTCTCGAGCATGTTGGGGAACTGCTCCTCTATGGGGCCACCCACCATGCTCATGCAGGGCAGCACATGGCCCTGGGGGCTGACGTACATGCTCCGGCGCACGTGGCCGCACATCTGTGCCTTGGGGAACAGGTCCTCCGGGATGTCCTTCTCGTTGATGGAGTGGATCAGGGCGTCCGGCTTCTCATAGCTGAAGAAGCCCTCCATGGTGATGGAGAGGGGCATTCCATCCTCGAAGTAGTGGGGGATGTAGTCCATGAACGCCTCGTAGGTCTCGGCCTGCGAGAGGTAGTGCTCGGGCTCGTTGAGCCACTCACCTTGGGGGCTGGCGTTGCCCACCTTCATGCCGTACACGCCTAGGGAGGCCATCAGGTTCACTGACTCCCGGATGCTGTCCTTGCTCTCACGGCAGATCACCATCGAGACGGATGTGGGCACGCCCCGTTCCTGGCAGCGCCGCAGCGCGTCGATGACGGCCCTCTCCGCACCGGGCACCCCACGCATCCAGTCGTGATGGCCCACCCCATCGAAACTGAATTGGATGGCGGGGTGCATGTGCCTTTCCTCCAACTCGTCTAGAAACCCGTCGGTGATCAGTAGGCCGTTGGAGTACAGGGTGGGGATGTTCATCCCCCTCCGCAGGATCTCGTCCATCAGGTCCCAGAAGTCCCGGCGGAACATGGGCTCCCCGCCGGTCAGGCTCAAGTTGTGCACGCCGCAGCGCTCGAAAGCGTCCAGCATGGTCATGAGCTGCTCCCAGCTGGGTTCCCCCTGCGCGGCATGGGGGGCAGACATGAAGCAGTGCCGGCACCGGAAGTTGCAGCGCCCCGTGATGCTCCACTGCACGGACTCCTTGAACCGCGCGTCGTAGAATCGGTAGCGCTGGTGGGGCAGCAAACGGTCGCCTGGCTTGGCGCGGCGGATGAAGCCGCCCCTCTCCCAGTGCTCGTACCTCTCCCGCTCTCCCTCCGTCAGGGAGGCCCAAGCGATGTCCGTCTGCCCGTCGCAGGCCTCCAGTAGCCTGAATTCGTCCGGGCGAAAGAACTCGGTTCCCGTCCGGTACAGGTGTTGGATGGCGAAGGGCAGGAGCTTCCATCCCCGCAGGGCGTAACCAGGGCTCACGATGTAGCGGACGGTGGCCTCATCGGTCTGCGCGGCCCCTGTCGGTATGCTGGGTTCTCCCAAAGATGTCATGCGAACTGCCTAGACGATATGTAGAGTGATCGGGACCTCACTCTGTGAAGAAGTGGCCCTCATGGGGCATCGTGGGTTAGGCTCGGTCTTGCAGCAGTCCGGCTTACCACATTCACAGGAGGTCCCGACCATGATCTACTCTACCAGCATCGGCCTTGACGTGCACGCGCGCAGCATCAGCGCCGCGGCGTTCGTGTTCGAGACGGGCGAGGTCGTCCAGAGGACGTTCGCCTACGATCCGGAGGCGGTCGCCGAGTGGGCGCACGCGCTGCCGCATCCGGCGGGATGCCTCTACGAGAGCGGGCCCACGGGCTTCGACCTGCAGAGGAAGCTCGTCGCGCTCGGGGTGCCCTGCCACGTGGGCGCCGTCACCAAGATGGTCAGGCCCTCCGGCGACAGGGTGAAGACCGACAGGAGGGACGCGCGCTTCCTCGCGCGCCTGCTCGCCGTGGGCGAGTTCGTCGAGTGCGAGCCGCCGACGCCCGCCAACGAGGCCGCACGCGACCTCTCCCGCGCGCGCGAGGACGCGCGCGAGGCGCTGATGAGGGCGCGCCACCAGCTCTCCAAGTTCCTCCTCAGGAAGGGGCACGTCTGGCCCAAGGGGCGTTCCACGTGGTCGAAGGCGCACCGAGAGTGGCTGCGCTCGATAGAGCTGGCCGACCCGTGCGAGAGGCTCGTCCTCGACGAGTACGTGGCGCAGGTGAGGGAGTGCGAGGAGAGGCGCGACCGGCTCGACGCCGCCATCGCCGACCGCGCCAGGTCCGACGACCTCTCCGGCGTCGTGCGCAGGCTCTGCGCCCTGAGGGGCGTGTCTACGGTGACCGCGTTCGGGATCGCCGTCGAGATAGGCGACTTCTCCCGCTTCGCCACCCCCAGGGCCCTCATGTCCTACGTGGGCCTCGTGCCCTCCGAGTCGTCCTCGGGCGAGTCGACCTCGAGGGGCAGGATTACCAAGACCGGCAACTCGCACATCAGGAGGCTGCTCGTTGAGGCCGCGTGGCACCACGCGAGGCCGCTGTCGCCGCTCTCGGAGGCGGACCTCGCGTCATCCCGCGGGCTCGGCGCCGAGGCCGCCGGCATCGCCTCCAGGGCGAACCGGAGGCTGCACCGGCGCTACCTCGACCTCAGGGCGAGGAAGAAGGGGGCGAACGTCACCAACGTCGCCGTCGCACGCGAGCTCGTCGGGTTCTGCTGGGCGCTCGCGCTCGCGGAGTAGGCGCCGCCACACGGGAAACCACCCTCCCGCACGCGGTGGCACGGGCCGAGGCGCGTGGGGCACCCCGCGAACGGACTATGCGCAGCGAGGCGCCGCCTCGCCACGCGCGACCCTAGACCAGCGGAGCTCCCCAGCCGAAGCATCGGAATGCGTTAGCCAACACGCGGATATCAGACTTGCAGTCGTGCGTCGAACCAGACACGCTTTGGCGTGGCGCCGCGCGGGAGGTGGCCATAGAAGGAAGTTGTGCCAGTCTCCGAATAAACGGGGCTGGCACAACTTACCCACTTGACAAACCTATCTACATATCAGTCCTTATGCTTGTTCGCTCACAGCCCAAAGCGAACCTGCGCTATTTTTGATGAGACCATCATACCCCCAAGGGAGCAATCTGTCGGGGCATGGGAGCTAACCGCGTATCTTCCCCTCGCCCGACGGACCTCATTGCCAGCAGCGTCGGGATATTCATCTTATGATGTCGCTCGCCCCGTAGGTGCTCTCATACGAGGTCAGGAGTGTGAATCCGGCATCCAGCTGGCCGTCCCATCAGCTAACGGAGCACTGCGCATCCCTGAGACATTCTCATCCCCTGTCCGCGCTACAATCAAATGTGCAAACCGACGGAAAGGACCCGCCATGGCCGAATCCGAGAAGCGTACCATCGCCGTCATCGACGGCAACTCCCTCATGCACCGCGCGTTCCACGCCGTGCCGCCCACCATGAACGCTCCCGACGGTACCGCCACCAACGCCATCTTCGGCTTCCTCAACATGCTGCTCAAGCTCGTGGACAGCTTCGCGCCCGACGGCGTCATCTGCGCCTTCGACAAGGGCAAGCCCGTCATCCGCATGGAGAAGCTGCCCCAGTACAAGGCCCAGCGCCCGCCCATGGACCCCAATCTGCGCGAGCAGTTCCCGCGCATCAAGGAGCTCCTGCATGCGCTCGACGTGCCCGTGATCGAATGCGAGGGCTGGGAAGGCGACGACATCCTCGGCACGCTGGCTAAGCGCGGCGAGGCCGCGGGTTACGAGATGTACCTCTTCACGGGCGACCGCGACATGTACCAGCTCGCCACCGACAACGTGCGCATCGTGAGCACCAAGAAGGGCGTCTCCGACGTGGTCATCATGACGCCCGAGAGTGTGGACGACCTTTACCATGGCATCACGCCCGCGCTCGTGCCCGATTTCTATGGCCTCAAGGGCGACACCTCAGACAATATCCCCGGCGTGCCGGGCATCGGTCCCAAGAAGGCCGCCGCGCTCATCGTGCAGTACGGTTCGCTCGACGAGGTCGTGGCACACGCCGACGAGGTGAAGGGCAAGATGGGCGAAAACCTCCGCGCTCACATCGATGATGCCCTGCTCAGCCGCGAGATCGCCACCATCCGTACCGACGCGCCGATCGAGCTCGACTTCGCCGATGCCAAGTGGCCCACCTTCGACGTCGACGAGGCCCGCGCCGCCTTCGCCGCCCTCGGCATCACGGGCCTCGCTAAGCGCTACCTCTCGCTCGCGGGGGAGGCGGGCCTCGCCTCGTCTGCCAAGACCATCGAGATAGCCGAGCCCCTAGAGGGCGAAGACGCCGAGGCAGCGTTTGCCGCGGCGCTCACGCAGGGCTCCTGGATCGGCGCAGCCCTCGATGACAACCGCGCCGCCGATGCGCTCTTTGGCCTAGGTCACACGCTCTGGCTGTCCTGCGCGCAGGCCCTGCTCCGCTTTGACGACGAGGCGGCCGACCAGGCCCTCGTGCGTCTCGTGCGCGAGGGCAAGCTGGCATCCGAGGACGTGAAGCTGCTGGTACGCGCCATCTGCCCGCAGGACTCGTCGGAGTACGCGGCCGTGGAGCCCTGGGAGCTCGACCCCGCCCGCATCTTCGACACCTCGGTTGCCGACTACCTGCTCGAGTCCGACCGCAACTCCTTCGCGGTGCTCGACTTGGCGAGCGAGAAGCTCGACGCCGCCCTGCCCGAGGCCACGGATGCCGTGCCCGAGGCGGCCCTCAAGGCCGTGGCGGCGCGCCTGCTCGTGGCACCGCTTGCCAAGGCGCTCGAGGAGGACGGTTCTGCGCCCCTCTTCACCCAGATCGAGATGCCGCTCCTTCCCGTGCTCCTGCAGATGGAGCGTGCGGGCCTGCACGCCGACAAGGCGAAGTTCGCCGAGCAGTCGGCAGAGCTGGGAGCCGAGATTTCCGGCATGGTCGAGCGCATCTACGACCAGGCGGGGGAGAAGTTCAACGTCGATTCGCCGATGCAGCTCTCCCACGTGCTCTTTGACGTGATGGGCCTGCCCACCTACAACCTCAAGAAGACCCAGCGCGGCTACTACTCCACCAACGCCAAGGTGCTCGAAGACCTGGCCGCGCGCTACGACATCGTGGCTGACGTGCTCGAATACCGCGAGCGCGCCAAGATCAAGAGCACCTACCTCGACGCGCTGCCCGCCCTCATCCAGGGCGACGGTCGCATCCACACGAGCCTCAACCAGACCGTGGCGGCTACGGGGCGCCTTTCCAGCTCCGAGCCCAACCTGCAGAACATCCCCACCCGCTCCCAGCTGGGCCACCGCGTGCGCACGGCGTTCACGGTGCCCGAGGGAAGCGTCTTTCTTGCCTGCGACTACTCACAGATCGAGCTGCGCCTGCTCGCGCACCTCTCGGCTGACGAGGGCCTGGTTGCCGCCTTCAACGAGGGCGCTGACTTCCATGCGGCAACGGCGGCGCGCGTCTTCGGCGTGCCCGTGAGCGAGGTGACCCCGCAGCTGCGCAGCCGCGCCAAGGCGGTCAACTTCGGCATCGTCTATGGTCAGCAGGCCTATGGCCTCGCCACGTCGCTCAAGATCGGTCGCGCCGAGGCCCAGGGCATGATTGACCGCTACTTCGAGGCGTATCCGGGCGTCAAGGCCTTCCTCGACGGCCAGGTCGCCTTCGCGCACAAGCACGGATGGGTCGCCACCATGTACGGTCGCAAGCGCCACATCGCCGAGATCGAGTCGCGCAACTTCCAGCAGCGCTCCTTTGGCGAGCGCACGGCCATGAACCACCCCATGCAGGGCACGGCGGCCGACATCATCAAGATCGCGATGGTGCGCGTGGCCGAGCGCCTGCGCCAGGAGGGCCTGCGCTCCAAGCTCGTGCTGCAGATCCACGACGAGCTCGACTTCGAGGTCCCTGAGGCCGAGATCGAGGCCCTCTCCGCACTCGTGCGCGAGACCATGGAGGGCGTCGCCGAGCTGCGTGTGCCCCTGCTCGCCGACGTGAGCTACGGCACCAACTGGGCGGAGGCCAAGTGACGGCGGCGCGCCAGACGGGTTCTGGCCAGCTCATGAAAGTGGTCGCCTACACCGATGGCTCCTCGCGCGGCAATCCCGGGCCAGGGGGCTACGGGGCGGTGCTGCTTTACGTTGATCCCTCGGGCATGGAGCACCGGCGCGAGTTCGCGCGAGGCTACCGCGTGACCACCAACAACCGCATGGAGCTTTTGGGTGCCATCGTGGCGCTCGAGGCGCTCAAGCGACCCTGCGAGGTGGAGCTGCACTCCGATTCGCAGTACGTGGTCAACGCCTTCAACCAGCACTGGGTCGAGGGCTGGGAGCGTCGTGGCTGGAAGAACGCCAACAAGCAGCCCGTCAAGAACCCTGACCTCTGGCGGCGGCTCATCGCGGCGGCGCAGCCGCACCAGGTGAGCTGGCTCTGGGTCAAGGGCCACGCGGGCCACGAGCTGAACGAGCGCGCCGACGAGCTGGCCACGCGTGCGGCTGACGGCCTCGAGGGAGCGTTGCTCGAGGACGAGGGCTACGTCGGATAGCCGATGCGCACCCGCACGTGAGAACCTGGGGGCCTGTGGGCGCTGTGCCTGCGGGCCCTCAGTACGTGGTCGTCCACATCAGCTGGGAGGGAACGAGGAACACGTACGGCGCCGTGAAGACCGCGAGCGCGAGGGCGGTCCTGTGCACCTGCTCGTCGCTGAGCCCGCAGCCCTTGAGGCACCAGTTCCTGTTCAGGACGTAGATCAAAAGCCCAGCAAAGGCCACGGCTGCAAGCGTCCAGAGAAAGCCCGGGAACGCCTGGAAGGGATTGAACATGACGGGCGCCACGACCTGCTCATAGAGCCAGGCATGGGGGATGCCGAGCTGGCTGAAGGAGCTGTCGACCAGTAGGGCGAGGAGCATGAACGCGGCCCCTGCCAGGTCCGCGGCAAATCCCGCCACGACCACCTTCCAGAGCCGCGCTTTGAGGAGCGCCCAGCGGGCGTCCTTCTCGATGCCAAGGCGCTTCAGCGCGAGCACGAGTACCAGCGCATCGAACGCCGTGTTGAACACGACCACAAGCGGGATGACGGGCGGCCAGATGAAGAGCAGCCAGATGGGGAAGAGCACGTTGTACAGGGCTCCCCGCCGACGGGCGAGGGGTGTGGGTGCGGGGCGCCTTTTCGGCGGCATGTGCGTCACCAAGCCTTTGCTCTCGGCAGTTTTTGCCTAGAATGGTACCCACCTACCACGTTTTGACCAGCAGACGTCTTATCCAACGTGTGTCTGCTATGGTGCGCAATCGTCTTTCATGGTACCTAGCTAACATTTGTGATAATCTTTCTTGCGTGCCTGTTTTACAGGTGTGTTTCAGTCCGTCAGCGGTAGCAATTTTCAGTTTTACGGAGTGCGCTATGCACCACAAGAACATCCTGCTCGTCTCCCGCACCTCACGGCATCATGACCGCATGCGCGAGCTCAGCCATGCGCTCGACGTTTCCATCGCGTTGGCCACTCCGGCAACGTTTTCGCAGGCCATCTCTTCAGGTCATGAGTTTGACCTCGTGATTCTCGATCCCGAGGGCATTGAACAAAGCCTTCTCAACTCCGTCGATTCCTTCGTGTCCGACAACGGCTTCATTCCCATGCTCTTCATCGCGGAAGAGGACAAGCTCGCCCGTCTGCACCTGCCCGTCCAGGGCCGCAACGACTTCATCCTCGCCACAGCCGGCGAGGCGGAGTTCGAGGTGCGCTGCTCGCTTCTGCTCTGGCCGGGGGAGGAAAGCGCCCCTGCCGACATCGTCACCATCGACAACATGACGATCAACCTCGCAACGTATCAGGTCTACATCGACTCGCAGCCCGTTGACCTCACCCTCATGGAGTACTCGCTGCTCTCCTTCCTCGCCACGCACCCGTCGCGTGCGTACTCGCGCGAGACGCTCCTGCACCGCGTGTGGGGCTTCGAGTACTGCGGCGGCACGCGTACCGTCGACGTGCACATCCGTCGCGTCCGTTCCAAGGTCGGCCCGCAGGTGGCTGCCCACATCGTGACGGTCCGCGGCGTCGGCTACCTCTTCAAGCTCTAAGCGTTGCCCCTATCGCGTGTCTGGCCGGGCCCTTCGGGGCCCGTCTTCATGTCGCGGGCCCCGCGCTTCCGCGGAGCTCCCCGCCACGGGTGAGTCCACGTCTCCACCCGCTGGGTGAGTTGCCCCATGACCGTCCGTTGGGGCTACAAATCTGACAGAAGATGTTCACCATGGGGTATCCTAAGGAGTGCGTGTAGCGCGTTCCCGAGGAGTTGTGATGAAGGTCGGCAGCATCATAGTGAAAGACCTGGCCATAGCGGCGCTCGCCGTGGTGTTGTGGTCACCCATCGTAGGGCTCAGCCCCTTCGATCCCGACCTGCTGCGCGCAGCCCTTGCCGTCACGAGCTACATCGCGATTCCCGCGGCTGCCATCATGGTCAACCGCCCGCTTCTGAGTCTTGGGACGGACGAGGTAGAGCCTTCCCACAGGATCGACGTGACCGCCCGCGGCGACGAGGAGGGCAGGGGCGACGAGCTCAAGGCCGCCCTCAACGCCCAGGCCGAGCTTCCCCATGTGGGGGAGTACGCGGAGACTGCCGCCCGCCAAGTCGATTCCGCCCGTCGCAAGCGCCATCATGTGGTGGACATGCTCTCCACGGGCAAGCTGACGCCGGGGTCCATCGCGTGGTCGCGCTTCGTCTCGGGCATCGACGAGGCGGAGTCGCAGATCCGCAAGAACGCCGCGCTCGTGAGCTCTGCCTGCACCTCCTTCGATGGTGACGACTACGCGCGCCTGTACGAGCTCATCTCCACGGGCGCCTTCCGCGAGGACAACCTCGACGACGACCTGCAGGTGGAGCGCCTGAAGGTCTACCAGAACACCATCTCCCAGATCCGGGGCATCATCGACAACAACGAGCGCCTGCTCTTCGAGCTCGACCGCTTCGCGGCGGAGGTCTCCATGCAGGCCATGACCCCGTCGGACGAGAGCTCCGAGCGCATGCTCGAGGAGATGCGCGTCCTCATCGAAGAGGCAAAACGCTACGAGTGACCCGCATGCTCGGTAGCTGTCATTGCACACGTCATCACATCACGAGAAAGGTACGACGATGGCAAAACAGAAGAACGCTGCTCTGGGAAAGGGCGTCTTCATAGGCGCACTTCTTCTGGTGTTCGCGGTGGTCTTCGGAGGGATGTGGGTGTTCAGGAACCTGGGCAAGAGCGACCGCGTGGTCGACGCCGAGGACGCCACCCGTACCCTCAACAAGCTGTATGACCGCATCGACCCCGAGGAGGCGGCGCCCATCAAGGAGGCCGTCGACGCGTCGGACATGCTCGACGAGGCCGATGAGCTGCCCGACATCGACACCTGCGACGTCACGGTAGACGGCGGCGCGGGCGCCACGGAGCTCTGGGCCTCCGGCGAGAAGTCCGGCTCGGGCACCGACGGCTGGATGCGCGAGATGGCCGAGGCGTACAACCGCGAGGGACGCTCCGTGGACGGCGAGGCTGCCACCATCACCCTGCGCAAGGTCGCGTCGGGCCTCTCGGTCGACTACATCGCGTCCGGCAAGGCCATTCCCGCGGGCTACTCGCCCTCCAACATGCTGTGGGTGCGCCTGCTCAACGCGCGCGGCGTGGCTACCGAGACCGTGGCCGAGCGCACGGTGGGCAACCTCGCCGGCATCGCGCTGTCCAACGAGAAGCGTGACTGGCTCGCCACCGAGTACGGCACGACCGACCTCTCCGCCATCACCGACGCGGTCACCAGCGGCCAGATCGTCATCGGCTACACCAACCCCAACACCTCCGCCGCGGGCCTCAACCTGCTCGTCTCCGCGCTCACGCGCTACGACAGCGCCAACCCGCTCTCCCAGGAGGCCATCGACGGCTTCTCGGCTTTCCAGCAGAACATCCCCTTCGTGGCCATGACCACCCAGCAGATGCGTGACGCCGCCCAGCGCGGCAGCCTCGACGGCTTCGTGACCGAGCTGCAGGTCTACCAGCTCGATGCGGACCTCCAGCGCAACTACGCCTTCCTGCCCTTCGGCTGGCGCCATGACAACCCGCTTGTGGCCATGGACTCCGCCTCGGCGCACGACAAGGCCGTTCTGGCCGACTTCGCGGCGTACTGCGCGGACAACGGCAAGGCGCTCGCCGACGAGTACGGCTTCAATGAGCAGGACGGCTACGACTCCGAGACGGCCATGCCCGAGGGCAACACGATCATGCGCATGCTCGAAGCCTACAAGGAGGCCAAGGACGCCGGCTCCACGGTCGTGGCGGTCTTCGTGTGCGACACGTCGGGCTCCATGGACGGCGAGCCCATCCAGGCGCTGCAGTCGTCGCTCGTCAACTCCATGCGCTACATCGGTTCCCAGAACTACGTGGGCCTCGTCTCCTTCTCGGGCGACGTGACCATCAACCTGCCCATCGCCAAGTTCGACATGAACCAGCAGGCGCTCTTCAAGGGCGCGGTCACCAAGGGCCTGCGCGCCTCGGGCAACACGGCCACCATCGACGGCATCATCGTGGGCGCCAAGCTGCTCAACGACGTCAAGGCCGCAAATCCCGACTTCAAGCCGATGCTCTTCGTGCTCTCCGACGGCCAGCAGAACACCGGCTACATGCTCAACGACGTGGAGGGCGTGCTCACGAGCCTGCGGATCCCCGTCTACACCATCGCGTACGGTGACGACGCCGACCTCGCCTCGCTCAACGCCATCTCTGCCGTGAACGAGGCGACCACGCTCTCCGCCTCCACCGACGACATCACCTATCAGCTGAAGAGCCTCTTCAACGCCAACATGTAAGGAGTGTACAGATGAGCCAGGACAACCCCTTCGCGCTGAACGTGCCCGACGTAGACGCCGTGACCGAGGAGGTCGAGGCAAAGCTCGCCGTGAGCGAGCGCCAGAAGGAAGCCAAGGCCCGCCAGGCCATCGAGCAGCTCGGGGCCGGCACCTCGTCGCTCTCCGCATCCAAGAGCCGCATGACGGCCACCTCGCTCGCGCAGCTCGCCGAGCAGGAGTCCGAGGGCTCCGACATCGCGGGCAGCCTCTCCGAGCTCGCCATCCGCATGCGCAAGCTTGACCCTTCCAACGTGGACTTCGCCCGCAAGGGCCTGCTCTCCAAGCTGCATGACCCCGTCGAGCGCTACTTCGAGCAGTTCAAGAGCGCCCGCGGTGAGATCGAGAGCGTCATGACGAGCCTCAAGCGCGGCCGCGACACGCTTGCCTCCGACAACATCGAGCTCGAGCGCCAGGAAGTCGCCCTCGTGAGCGACTCCCAGTCCATCGCCAAGGAGCTCGACATGGCCAACCAGCTCGAGCAGGCGCTCACCGCCGCCATCGAGAAGGCCGAGGCCGAGGGCGAGGATCCCGAGAGGATCCGCTTCGTGCGCCAGGAGATCCTCTTCCCGCTCGAGCAGAAGCGCCAGGACCTCTCCACGCTGCTCGCCGTCAACCAGCAGGGCATCGTGGCCATGTCGGTGCTGCGCGAGAACAACCGCACCCTCATGACGAGCATCGACCGCACGAGCCAGATCAGCCTGCGTGCGCTCGACACCGGCGTCATGATCCAGCGCGCCCTCCACGACCAGAAGGCCCAGATGGAGAAGATCAAGATGGTGGGCGAGGTGACTGAGTCCATTATCCGCAACAACGCCGAGGCCCTGCACAAGCAGGGCGGCGAGATCC
>CACYAX010000038.1 GCA_902772435.1 uncultured Coriobacteriaceae bacterium
AGGGGCCAGCACCAAGGTTAGGAAATCAAGAGACACGAGTATGTTGAAAACCCAAAGGCTCGGGGCGGTCCCTCAGGGCCTAGGAAGACTGTAATGGGTATTAAATAAAATCAGCACGTATGAGGTGCTGAGAACTGCCCTGCCGGACGGTTCCCCATGTTTGTCTTCGAGCTGACGGCCCCCTTGCCCCGCCCATGGCCTACAATGGCACTACGCGGCAGATGGTGCCGCAGCCGTTTGGAGGAGGGCCTGTGACAAAGAGGCGCGGAGTATCACTGGTGGCGGGTTTGACGATCCTGCTTGCGGTGGTGCTGTGCCTCGTGGGCTGCAAGACCGAGGAGGAGCGCGCCGAGCTCAGCGCGCACCGCGACGAGGCCCTCGCGTATTACCAGGAGAAATACGGCGTCAAGGACGTGCGCATCGAGGAGGAAGGCACCTCCGGCAGCTACGGGCTGTTCGGCATCCAGGGCGACGACCGCTACTACCGCATGAGCGACGGTTATTGCGTGATTTACGACGCCGACGAGAACAGCTTTGCCGACAGCCAGCAGGCAAATGAGATCTCGCGCGCGGCGACGGACGAGGTGCTCAAGCCGCGCGTCGAGGAGCTCGGCGCCACGGAGGTGGAGTGGCCGGAGATCGGCCTCGTGGAGAACGACGCCATCTCCGAGCATGTGTTTACTACGTTCTATGACGGTGGCGACATCGAGGAATACCTTGCCGAGGAGCATCCCCAGCTTTCGGGCATGCAGATCAGGGTTGACGGCTATGAGGACGGCTACTGGCGCGAGATCGTGGAGAGCTTCGTCTCCGGCCTTGCCCCGTACGTCGACTTCGGGGACACCCGCATCGTGGTGGCCGACATCAGCATCAGCGAGTACCTGCCCGAATACGAGCACCTCCGCGAGCTGTCCGTGGCCGACACGGGCGTGCTCGGGCTCTGCGACGTGAGCCGCAGCGGCACGTGCATCTGGAACATACAGCACTTCGTGGCGCTCGCGCCGGGCGTCATGTTCGTGAGCACCACGCCCAACCTCGAGCTCGAGGACGGCGAGATCTATTTCGTCGAGGCAGAGACGGTCGAGGACCTGCAGGCCACGATAGACGCGGCTTACGAAGCCCTGCCCGACAAGAGCTCCGACAACAGCGGCTCCAGTTACGTCACGCGCGACAAGGCGCACGAAAGCCGCGCGGTCATCCGCTCCGACCAACCCGTCTACAAGCTCGAATGCTCGGAGCGCGTCCAGGAGCTCATCGACAACCGCGCGCTGTACGGGTACGTGCGCATCGACCCCGAGGTCGCGGGCAACGTGGGGCTCTGGTATCACGTGGACGACGTGCGCTATGGCTACCGGATGTTCCTTGCTGCCGTGCCGACCGACGAGACGACCCGGGGCGGGGACGGGTACCACACGCCCTGGGCGAACAACCTGTACGTGCTGGGGACCGTCGAGGACAACGCGTGGGACAAGGCGGGCAACTAGGTTCCCTCGTGGGGCGAATCACGGCTGCGGCAAGGGGGTTGCGATGGCGTACGTGCGCTTTCCGAGCATAGCCGACTCGACGCCGGAGGAGCGGCGCGCCCTCGTGCGCGAGCGCTACGCCTGCATCGCCGACTGCGACAACTGCGGGCTCTGCGTGATCTTCCACCGCGTGGACCCTGAGCTCGCGCTTGCCGACTACATCGAGGGGCGCGCGGAACACGACGACGTCATGATGCGCATCCGCCGCAGGCGATAGAAAAGCGCCAACGACGTCAGCGGGACATCGTTGGCGCTCTGCGTGGTGATGCGGTTGGCCTTAGGCCTCTGCCTCAGCCTCCGCCTCGGCTTCTGCCAGCGCCATGAGGCGCTCCTGCTCGGCCGTGCGATAGATGCGCAGCGTTTCCTCAGAGACCTCGGGCATGGCCCACACCATAGGCGCGGCTTCCTCAAGCGTACCGTCAAGCGCTGCCACGCGCTCGTCGGAGCGTGCCAGTGCGAGGATGTCGAAGCTGGTGTCGAACTCGGCGCCCTCCTCCTCGGCTGCCTCCTCGACGAGCTCCTCGCGCGCTGCCAGCGTGCGCAAGGCAAGCGCGAACTCGGCGTCGCTGGGGAAGCGGCGCGCCGTGCCGCGCTCGTTGAGCAGCGAGGTCTCGAGCGTGAGCCCGAGGTCGCCGCCCTCGCCCTCACGGGCGTCGAGGCGCGCGATGATCGAGGCCACGAGCGGCGCCAGGCTCTCGTTCTCGCAGCTACAGGCCACGCGACGGAAGAGATAGCTCTCCAGCAGCTGCAGGGCGCCGAGGAACTGGTCACGCGAGAACCACTTGCGCTCGCAGCGGTCGAAGAGCGAGAGCAGCAGCGGGTTGATCTGCGGCACGTTCAGGCGCGCGATGAGCTCGATGGCGGCCGCGATCTCGGCGTCGTCCACCGCGCCGGTGGTCACGGCAGCATAGTAGCCCGCAAAGCGCTTGAGGCGCAGCGCCAGGATGCGCATACGGTCGCCCTCGTTGTAGCTCTTGACGATGACGTAGCGCTTGAAGTCCTGGTAAGCGTCGTTCTCGGAGAGGTGCGTGAGCGGCTGCGCAACGAGGAGGTAGCTCCTGATGAAGTCGTCGAACACGGCGCTGTAGGCGCGCGTGCCGAGGATCTGCTCGATGGGCGCCCAGTACACGCGGTAGACGTCGTCCTGCTCGTCCATGGGATAGCCCATGAGCACGAAGTTGCGCACCAAGTCGGAGGAGGAGAGGTCCTTGCCCGTGGAGTTCATGGACTCGAAGATGACCTGCGGCTGGTCCTGGCCCTGGGCCAGCGCGATGGAGACCACCTCGAGGCGCTGCAGGCCCGACCACACCACGTTGACGTCCTCGAGCTTCAGCAGTTCGCGCTCGTAGAAGGCGAGGTTCTCCAGCAGCCGCGGCGAGCCGCCCGCGATCTCGCCCGTGCCCGTGAGCTCGTCGATGAGGCTCTGCATGCAGGCCTGGTCGCCCTCGGAGAGCGTGAGCTTGTAGTGGTCCACGCCCGTGCGGAAGTGGTTGGTGAGGTAGCCGCCCGTGGCGATCTCCTCATGCGAGAAGGCCAGGCGCTCCCACGGATGGGCCTTGGCGTAGCGCGCGAGGGCGATGAGCAGCAGCGTGATAGTGGTGATGCGCTGCTGGCCGTCGATGAGCAGAAGCGGCGCGACGCCCTGGCGCGAGAGCGAGCCGTCCTGCACCGTGACGATCGATCCCGTGAAGTGGGTGGTCGACTTGCGCGATCCGCAGGCGTATATGTCGGAAAGCAGGCGCGCGCACTGCTCCTCGTCCCACGAATAGGGCCTCTGATAGACCGGTACGACAAAACGCACGTTCATCTCGCTCATGAGACCGAGAATCATGCGGGAAGTGGCATCCACGGGCTCCCCCTTGCTCGCCAGCGGCACGCGGCCGCGTCATCTGCCTATGCGCTCCCCATTCTAATGCAAGGGCGCAGGCCACACGGCACGCGTCTTTGTGTGCGGTCGCGCTTCGTGGGCCCGCCGCCGACCGCCCCGCTACCGTGCTGTTTCCTGCCCGTATTTGCGCAGTTCTCATGGGCATAAGCGACCATAAATGATGGTGGGCAACCGTTCATTGATGCGTATTACCTGCCACCAACTTTACAGGGGGAGAAACGCCCTTTGGTGTTATACTTCCCGCCAACATAGGGGGGATGTACGAGGGGGGTTCGCTCGCCAAAGAGCTTGCTATATCACACGACTAATACTCAGCGGGACCGCTCCGTCTCGGGGCGGCTCCACTGACGTTGTGATAGCGTCTTTTGCATCCTTCCTGTCCAAACAGCATGTGACCCGCGGTGCTGCCGCTGGCACAACAGAAGGAGAGGAAAGGAGAACCATGCAGTATTCCGCAGAAGTGGAGCTGATGTGCCCCGTGGCCAAGGGAGCATATCATGGGCCCGCACCCATTCCCGAGGAGGGCAAATGGGTCCAGGCCAAAGAGATTTCTGACATTTCCGGCTATACCCACGGCATCGGTTGGTGCGCTCCGCAGCAGGGTGCCTGCAAGCTCAGCCTCAACGTCAAGGACGGCGTCATCGAAGAGGCCCTCGTCGAGACCATCGGCTGCTCCGGCATGACGCACTCCGCCGCCATGGCCGCCGAGATCCTTCCCGGCAAGACCATCCTCGAGGCCCTCAACACCGACCTCGTCTGCGACGCCATCAACGTCGCCATGCGCGAGCTGTTCCTGCAGATCGTCTACGGCCGCACCCAGACCGCGTTCTCCGAGGACGGCCTGCCTGTGGGCGCTGGCCTCGACGACCTCGGCAAGGGCCTGCGTTCCATGATAGGCACCACCTATGGCACCAAGGCCAAGGGTGCCCGCTACCTCGAGCTCGCCCAGGGCTATGTGACGCACCTCGCCCTCAACGAGAAGAACGAGATCATCGGCTTCGAGTTCGTCAACTTCGGCGTCATGGCCGACAACATCAAGAAGGGTGTTGACCCCAAGGAAGCCTACGACAAGGCCATGGGCCGCTATGGTCAGTGGGACAACCCCGCCAAGGTCATCGACCCGCGCAAAGAGTAGAAAGGGAGGTGCGACATGTCTGTAACGTTTGAGGGTTATGAGCGCCGCATCGACAAGATCAACAAGACGCTCGCAGAGTATGGCATCTCCTCCCTTGAGGAGGCCCGCCAGATTTGCCTCGACAAGGGCTTCGATCCCTACGAGATCACCAAGGAAATCCAGTCCATCGCGTTCGAGAACGCCTGCTGGGCTTATGTCGTGGGCTGCGCCATCGCCATCAAGAAGGGCTGCACCGTCGCTTCCGACGCCGCTGCCGCCATCGGCATCGGCCTGCAGGCCTTCTGCGTGCCGGGCTCCGTCGCTGAGGACCGCAAGGTCGGTCTCGGCCATGGTAACCTGGGCGCCATGCTCCTCGGTGAGGACACCGAGTGCTTCGCGTTCCTCGCTGGCCACGAGTCCTTCGCCGCCGCTGAGGGCGCCATCGGCATCGCCAACAACGCCAACAAGGCCCGCAAGAAGCCGCTGCGCGTTATCCTGAACGGCCTCGGCAAGGACGCCGCCCAGATCATCGCCCGCATCAATGGCTTCACCTATGTCCAGACCAAGTTCGACTACTTCACGGGCGAGCTTGAGGTTGTCCAGACCATCCCGTATTCCGACAGCCCGCGCGCTGCCGTGAACTGCTACGGCGCTGACGACGTCCGCGAGGGCGTTGCCATCATGTGGCACGAGAACGTGGACATCTCCATCACCGGCAACTCCACCAACCCCACGCGCTTCCAGCACCCCGTGGCGGGCACCTACTTCAAGGAGCGCGTCCTTGCTGGCAAGAAGTACTTCTCCGTGGCTTCTGGTGGCGGCACCGGCCGTACCCTGCATCCGGACAACATGCACGCCGGCCCCGCCTCCTACGGCATGACCGACACCATGGGCCGTATGCACAGCTCCGCGCAGTTCGCCGGCTCCAGCTCCGTGCCTGCGCACGTCGACATGATGGGTCTCATCGGCATGGGCAACAACCCCATGGTCGGCTGCACCGTCGCGTGCGCCGTCGCCGTTGAGCAGGCTATGGCCTAAGCCTTAGCGCTTCATCGACTCGGTCGCCCCTCTCCGCGTTGCGGGGAGGGGCGGTTTTTGTGCGGGTCGCGGGCTGGCTCGGGCGCGGGCTGGCTCCTGGCAGCACTCCCGAAAGCGCGAAGCGCGCCAAAGGCGTAAAGCCTCTGGCGCGCTCATCGCGGCGGTAAGCCCAGCGAAGCGCTAGGCAAGCGCAATCGAGTCGAAGACCTGGTCAAACACCGGGCCCATCGCATCAAGCTCGTCCTGCGGGCAGGAGCAGAGGATGCCATAGGACGACCCGCCGTGCTTGACGAGCAGCACCTTCACGCTGCGGACGCTGCCGTTGTCATCGAAGGTGTAGGTGTAGCCCGCGGCCTCACGCTCAGCAATCGTCTTGGTAAAGAACGTGCCAAATTCGTAGCCGTGACCCGCGTAGAGCTTGCGGGTGGCCTTCTCGTTCTGCTTGACCGCGGCCCTCGGGTCGGCGAGCTTGAGCAGCAGGGAGTTCTTGTGCTCCCGAAGCACGGTGATCACGACGTGATGGCCAGGGTCCCAGACGCCCCAGCCCTCGGTGTCCTTGCCCTGGCTGATCTTGCCGAGGGTCTCGGCGTCCATGGCCTCGAAGTCGTCAGGATAGGAAAGGGTGAGCTCGTTGTTCAGGGTTGCGTTCTTCATGGTGGTTCTCCTTTGGTGTTTTCTGCCAGCTCGTGCTGGGTTGTTATCCTGCGGTATTCCGCGTCGATGAGTTATACGCGGGGGAGTGGTACTCGTCCCGCGCGCGGCGGCAATCGTGTCGATAGGTGAAGAAATGATGGGCGGAGGCGTCCCGTGCCCCACGCGTCGCTCCCGCAACGCAAAAAAGGCCCGGCCCATCGCATCCGATGGGCCGGGCCAGCAAATCCAGGTAACGCTACAGCGCAAAGAACCTCTTACGCCGCGTCCGCCAGCTTCTCCTGGGCACCGGTGTAGGTGACGCCGTCACCGTAGATGGTGGTCCAGTCGTTCTTCATGGAGACGGGGTTGAAGCCGTACTGCTCGCACGAGGCGTACATCTTGTCGGCCTTCTCGGTGTTGCCGTTCTCGCGCTCGAGGTCGTCGCAGCAGAGCATGAAGGCGTCGGACTTGTACTTGTTGTCGGTGAGCACGTAGTTGGCCATGCTGAAGTCGCCGGAGCTGTTGCCGAAGGCAAGCACGGGCTGCTGGCCGATCTCGCGCTGGATGACGGTGACCTTGTTCATCTTGAGGTTCTTGATGAGGAAGTCGCCGCCGGTGACGAGCTTGTCGTCAGAGGTGAACAGGTAGTTGAGGCCGTCCTCCTCGCCCTGGTTGGTGGCGACGAGCGACTCATCGGAGCCGATGATGCGGCTGTTGGGGAGCTTCATCGCGCAGTCGCCGGCGTAGATGCCGCGCACGATGAGGCGGTCGGTGCCGCTGACCACGTAGACGGTGAAGTCGTTGGCCTCGAGGTAGTTGACCACCTGCAGCATGGGCAGGTAGAAGCCGTTGCCGCGGGTCATGCCCTCGTAGCTGGGCATGGGCTGCTTCTTGAACTCCTGCACGTAGGCGTAGAACTCGTCGACCGTCATGCCCTTGAAGGCGGAGGCGACGGCCTTGCCGTGCTCGACCGGGAGGTTTTCGTAGGAGGTGCCGTTCTCGTTGTGGTCGACGATCTTGTTGGCGACCTCCTTCTCGAAGTCAGAGGCCTTGTCCTTGTAGTCGGGGTCCTCGAGCACGCGGTAGACGAGCAGCGTGTAGTCGAAGTAGTTGGGGTCGGTCTCGCAGAAAAGGGTGCCGTCGAAGTCGAAGACGGCGATGCGGTCCTCGACGGGGATGAAGTCGGCGCTGCCCTCGGTAGTGACGGCCTCGACGTAGGAGATGAGCTCGGCCTTGGTGGCGGAGTCGTCAGCCCAGTAGGTGAGGATGTCCTTGCCGGCGGTGACCTTTGCGGCGTCGCCCGTGTCAGTCTCGGTGGTGGTCTCGGTGGTCGTGGTGCCCGCGCCGGCGCCCTTGTTCATGTTCGACACGAGCAGGCCGCACACGATGGCCAGGCAGCACAACGCCGCAATGGCGATGTACTTCCACGTCTTGGTGCTCTTGGCTTCTTCTTCCATAGATCTCTCCTTTGATATCAGGGACGATATCGACGTGCGTGCCGGTAGCCGTTCCGTTGGGAATTAGCAGGTTTCGCGCTAACTCTCGTTTCCAAAGTTGATGGTACCCAACCCGCAAGAGCCTTGCAACGAGCGCTCGGTTGGCAGGCTGTATCTTGCCCCGACCTCACTTGCTTGGCAGGCGAGCTGGATATCCACTCCCTCTTACGGTTTGTACGGAGAAGGACCGGCGTTGTCCCAAAGAATCAGCAAATGTTTCTCATGTGCGGGTGCCCTGCGATGCTGCGCCTCTCGGGCAAGCGCTATCCCATGCGGTAGTGACCGATGATGGTGCGGCTCGCGAGCACGTCCTCCTCGTAGGCCAGCTGGAAGATGCGCTCGTGGTGGATGACGAGGGCGATGCCCTGCTCGTTGCGCCGGTCAGAGACGATGCCGATGTGCCCGTCGAAGACCACGATGTCGCCGCCCTGCCACGCCGCGAGGTCGCGAGGGTCCAGCGTGAGCGAGGTCGCGTTGCGGGAGAAGTAGATCTGCAGGTTCTCGACGCGGCGGTAGTCTATGTTGGCGTCGGGCACGTCGATCTCGTAGAGCACGGGGTCGAGCCGCACGTCGTCGTCTACCAGTTTGGGCAGGTCGAAGCCTGCGCCGAGCAGTGCGTAGGCGACTACGTCGGTGCAGACGCCGCGCCCGTCGTCGGGCCAGCCGCCCTCGTAGTAGGCGCTGCCATAGGCGGGCCGCGTCTCCACATAGGCGCGCGCGGAAGCGAGGATGTCGGTCTGGTCGTCGATGCCGTCGCCGTCGGTGTCATGCGGGCTCACGTAGGGCCCGATGCCGAAGTCGGCGTTGGTGTAGGTGGGTGCGAGCAGCTGGAGCGCGCCCGTGAGGCTGAGCACGGCATATGCCAGGCAGCCCACGAACAGCACTGCCGCGCCAAGGACGACCAGGCGGTTCCTGTTCACGCATGCCCCCTTCAGACGAATCGTAATGGCGTCAAGTGTAGCGCAACGCCGCGACGTCAGGGCAGCTACCATGCCTTTCGCGGGATGCCCTCGGCGCGACGGGCGCGCCCGCACCGGTGCGCTGCCCCCGCGACGTTACAATGTGCCCAAGGAGGAAACCAACAGGAAGGAAGGCCCATGGACATCCAGTCAGCAGCAAGTCAGCTCATCGCGGCCCTCGGCCAGAATCCCGAGCTTGTCTCGCAGTTTGCGCAGCATCCCTATTCCACGACGGCGAAGGTCACGGGGACCGACGAGACCATCTCGCAGAAGGACATGAGCCGCATCGTCACGCAGGTGGCGGCGCAGGCGAGCGGTGCCGAGCTTGACACCGCGGGCACCAAGAGCCTCGCCTCCGCCCTCATGAGCCAGAGCGGCGGCAGCGTGCATTCGCTGGCCAGCGCCCTGTTCGGCGGCGGTTCGCAGGACGCGTCCAGCGGCGCGAGCGCGGGCGGCTTCGACCTTTCGAGCATCCTCGGCTCTCTCTCTGCGGGAACTACCGCGACCAACGGCGGCCCCTCCATGGCGGAGATCGCGGCGAAGTCCATCGTCGGCGGACTTGCCGCCCGCGGCATGGCGTCGCTGCTCACGGGAGCGCTCGGACTTAACAAGAAAAGCGAGTAGGCTCGTTCGAACGGGCGTGCGCAAGGTTCATGGTGCGTAATGGGGCGCCGTGTCGCACGGCGCCCAAGCCTTGGGGCCCATGACGTCGGGACGTCGGGACGCTGGTTCAAGGGGGTTGGCTCGGGAGCTCTCCCGTGCCAACCCCTTCAGTTTGGCACGTCTTCTCGGGCCGCAGCGTCAACTTGTCCATCGAGCTCTCGAACTGCTCACCTGGGGCGGAATAGCCGCCGAGGCCCTGTCGCAGGATACGGTTTCTCGATGCTTCCCAATCCCGTACCACTTTCTTACGTTGTGATGCCATAAATTTGCCATTGTAGGGGAATGTGGGGGAGGCCTTGGAGCAGTCGTTTCAAAACGCACCCTTCTACCTGCCCTTATGAGGGTGCTGTATCCCCACGGTGGAGAAACAAGACACTCTATTCTCCTACAATGGCGAATTTATGGCATCTTGATGTCGAAAAGCGGTATAGCTCTCCGGCTTTTCGCCCATGGAGGGCGGAAAGAGCTGGTTGGAGGCTTCAGGCAGTGGTGTTTCGGCGTTTATTGTCTTGACGGGCCTCCCGAGTGCTTGGTCAAAGACAGGGGAGAGAACGCGAATAAGAAGGCCACGGCTCCACAGGCGGCTCGAGGCGAAGGCGAAACCCGCGAAGTTTCGCGGCCTGCTCGTCATGAGCGAGGACGAGGCCGCCTTGGATCCGTCCCACCGAATCGAATTGCTACGCGCTGCGCGCTCACCTTGACGGATAATGAGAGCCAGACACACCTTTGAGAGAAGGCTCGCATGCAGACCCACAGACGCATCCCATTCATCCGTCCGCTTCTTGTGATGGCGCTCGCGCTCGCGCTCACATCGCTGCTTGGTGCCTGTTCCGCTTCCAACAAGTCAAGTGGTGCCCGGTCAGGAGGCTCTGAGAGCACCGTCTTCACGGCCGCCATCTTCTACTACGACTACGATGACGTGTACATCGGCTCGGTCCGCAACGCCCTCACCGCCGACCTCGCCTCTCATCAGATCGCCTACCAGGAGTACGATGCCGATCATGACCAGATGACCCAGAACACCCAAATCGACAAGGCCATCCGAAATGGGGCGGACATTCTGGTGGTCAACATCGTCAACAGCGGAAGTGCGGAGCGGAGCGACGTCATCTGCCAAAAGGCGAAACAGGCGGGCATTCCCATCGTGTTCTTCAACCGTCCCATCGAGGAGCAAGGCTATGAGGGAGTCATCCTCAACTACTACGAAAACATTGCCTTCGTGGGCACTGACTCCGCCGAGGCGGGCCACCTCCAAGGAGAGATGATCGGCGAATACCTCGTGAGCCACTACGACGAGGTCGACCTCAATGGTGACGGCCGCATCTCCTACGCCCTCTTCAAGGGCGAGGCGGCAAACGTCGAGGCCATCTATCGCACCAAGTACTCCGTCGAAGATGCCAACACCATTCTTTTGGCACATGGGTACCCAGCCCTTGCCTACTTCGATGCCTCGAGCGTCGACACGTTCCAGCTCGACCTGACCGGATCGTGGACCAGCGAGTCGGCGCAGAACTACATGCTGACCAACCTGACCCGCTATAACGAGGACAACGGCAACATGATCGAACTGGTGATAGCCAACAGCGACGCGATGGCAAGCGGTGCCATCAACGCATTGCAGATGCATGGCTACAACCTGGGGACGGCTGGCTGCACCACCATCCCCGTCTTCGGTGTGGACGCAACGGCAGAGGGACGCCAGCTCATTGCCTCCGGCATCATGACGGGTACCATCGCCCAGGACTCCCAAGCCATGGCCGACTGCATCAGTCTGATGGTGGAGAATGCACGGGGTGGTCGTGAGCTGCTCGCGGGCATGGAATCCTATCCTCGCGATACTGAGTACGGCCGCGAGTGTATGGTCCTTCTGCCTTACTCCATATACAGCCCAGATGAGCAAGCGGCCGCCGACGAGGGGTAGGCCGAGCAAGCGGCCGCCGACGAGGGGTAGGCCGAGCGGGCGACCGCCGACGAGGGGTAAGCTGAGCGAGCGGCTCACCAAGGCTGAGGGCATCGCCTCCGCTACGCGGCAGGGATCTCTTTCGCACGCCTGCGGTGGGCCAGGCCCCAACGCAGGGTGCCTTGCGCCAAAAACTCCTGCAGAACCTCGTTGATCACAGCGCCCATCATGAGGAAGTAGCAGCTGAAGTAGAGCCAGAACATCACGAGCGTGAGCGTGGTGAGGCTTCCGTAGGCCGAGAATCCGTTGAACCGCCCCACGTAAACGGCAATCACGTCCGAAAGCATCATGATCGCGAAGACGGCAAAGAGGGCTCCGGGGAACTGTGCGAAAAACTTGAGATGGCGACGCGGGAGGATCTTGTAGAGGACCGCGATCGAAACGGCGCCGATGAGCATGGTGTACGCAACGTCGATGGTGCCCGAGAAGGAGGAGAGCGACAGGCCGCCCGGTCGGTGCCGGATAAGGAAGATCTTGAGGGGGCGCCAGGCCACGGTGCTGCCCGCGATGAAAACGGCCACCATGAAGGCGAGACCGGTACACGTAATCGACCAGAGGCGCACGACCAACCAGTTGCGCGCCTCCTCCTTGCTGCAGATGGTGTCGAGGCACTGCGTCATGGCATGCATGACCTTGGAGGTGGTCCAGAGCATCGTGACGATGGTGATGGGCACGAGCCCCGTCGAGGCGGAATAGACCTCCTGGAGCAGGCCGTGCAGGGTGGTGAGCAGGTAGTCGGGAAAGACGTTGTCGATCGCGTAGAGGATGCTCTCCTGGCTTATGGGGGCGACCCTGATGAGCTGGAGGAAGAGAATGACCATGGGAAAGACGGTCATCAGGATGTAGAAGGCAATCTGCGCTGAGTAGGCACCAACACGGTCGGCCGAGGACTTCTTGAGCGTGCGCATGACGAACCTTACGAAGGCGAGGTTCAAGGCCTTCTGTGCAACCTCCGTGACCCACTCTTTAGCCCGTTTGAACATCTGGCCCTCTTCCACCAAAGGTGCCCACACCCTATCCGCCTGTCATGCAGTCACTCGCAATCATAGCGGCATTCGGCAAAGGAGGGTTGTGTCAGCTGGATTCTCGGCACAGCAAATCGATCTGCCCCGAACCAGTGAACTGCCTCCCATTTCTCATGTCCGAGAGATGGGAGGCAGTTCTAATGAGGGGGCTTTGACTAACGCAAGTATTGCATGGAATTAT
>CACYAX010000039.1 GCA_902772435.1 uncultured Coriobacteriaceae bacterium
CCACTCTTGCCCCGAACTGGCGACATCTGGCAGGGACGGCCGCCGTTTGTCGCCGCTCTTGCCCCGAACTGGCGACATCTGGCAGGAGGGGCTCGCCTTTCAGGTTCGTCACAGCAACGTCGCCAAGTTGTGCAGGCCAAAGCGTGTTTTAAGGTTCTTTAAGACTTGGGTCGTAGAGTGGTTCCCAGCGAAAGGGAGGTCCACTATGACCCAGCTCACGTTCAAGCGCTACGAGATCAAGTACCAGCTCACCGACGAGCAGCGCGCCCGCCTCGAGGCCGTCATGTCCACGTACATGGTGCCCGACGAGTATGGCCCCTCGACGGTCTGCAATGTCTACTACGACACCCCCTCGAGCCTGCTCATCCGCCGCTCCATCGAGAAGCCCGTCTACAAAGAGAAGGTCCGCGTGCGCAGCTACGGCATCCGCAAGCCTGAGGACCCGGTCTTCCTGGAGCTCAAGAAGAAATACGACGGCGTGATCTACAAGCGTCGTGCCACCATGACCGCCGAGCGCGCCGCCGCGTTCCTCGCGGGCAAGGGTGACCCCCAGAACCAGATCGAGCAGGAGCTCGACTTCTCCATCAAGCGCTACGGCGGCCTCGTGCCGGCTGCGTTCATTGCCTACGACCGCGAGGCGTTCTATGCCGCCGACGACCACGAGTTCCGCATGACCTTCGACCGTCGTGTGCGCTACCGCACGAGCGACATGAACCTCACGACCGGTGACGCCGGCACGCAGATCCTGCCCGAGGGCAAGAACCTGCTCGAGGTCAAGTGCGCCGGCGCCATGCCGCTCTGGCTCGTGCACTTCTTCACGGAGGAGCGCATCTACAAGACCAGCTACTCCAAGTATGGTTGCGCGTACACCTGCGAGCTCGAGAAGCGCCTGGCCGCCCGTCGGGCCCGCAAGGACCCCGCGCATATGCGCGTGGTGGTCCCGCAGCGCCGCAGCGTCCCGACCCGTGCGCCGCGCCATGCCTACAACCTCTCGCGAGCCGCGTTTTAAGGCCTGCCCCCTTCGTATCCAACTGAGCACCCCACCCATCCCCAGTTCCAGGAAGTGATTTCGCCATGCTCGACTCCCTGTTCAACACCTCAACGACCACCACGTCCACGATCGACCTCATTCCGTTCCTGATCTGCGTGCTGGTCGCCCTCGGCCTCGGCTTCGTGCTCGCGCTCGTCTACTCCTATCGCAACAGGCACAGCAAGGGCTTCGTGGTCACGCTCGCCGTGATCCCGGCCATCGTCTCCGTGGTCATCGCCATGGTCAATGGCAACGTGGGTACGGGCGTGGCGGTTGCCGGCGCCTTCAGCCTCGTCCGCTTCAGGAGCGTCGCCGGTTCCGCGCGCGACATCGGCTACATCTTCCTCGCCATGGCGATCGGCCTGGTCTGCGGCATGGGTTACCTCGCGTACGCGGTGCTGGTCACCGTCGTCCTGGGCCTCGCGTACTTCGTCTACCAGGCAATCGGCTTCGGCGGCGCGGGCGAGGGCTCGGAGCGCACCCTGCGCATCACCGTGCCGGAGGACCTTGACTACACCACCCTCTTTGACGACGTGCTGGGCAAATATACGACCGAGTGCGAGCTTGCCGAGGTGAAGACCACCAACATGGGCAGCCTCTATCGCCTGATCTATGACGTGACGCTGGCTGACCAGGCGTCCGAGCGCAAGCTCATCGACGAGCTTCGCTGCCGCAACGGGAATCTTGAAATAGCGCTGACCCGTAGGGCCGTGGATCACGACCAGCTGTAACCCCGGCCGCCCGAAGGGCGAGGGCCCCGCCCCCAGTCTCAAGGCTGCGAGAAGAACGTTCGCAGAATCGCCTGGGGGCGGGGACCTCGCCCTTCGGGCGGCCGGGGTTACAGCTGGCGAGCTCCTTGGAGCTCGCCAGCGCTGGTGGGGGGCTTGGTCTTTGAGTTGGATTATGGGAGAAGGGCTGGGGGCTTGGGTGTAACGGCCTCGTGGGGCCGGGCGGCATCGGGGCCCTTGCGCTTGAGCTCGGGGTTGCGGCTCCCTCGGGGGAGTGGGCTTTCTCGGATGGGCCCTAGCGGCATCGGGGCCCTTGCGCTTGAGCTCGGGGTTGCGGCTCCCTCGGGTGGGGTGGGCGCACACACAGAAAAGGGCCGCTGGGGCGGCCCTTTTGCGGTTGGGATAGGTTGTCCTGTGGCTAGATCTCGGCTTCTCCGTTGTAGTTGATGCCACAGGCGAGGCGCTTGAGGCGGGTGGCGTCGCCGGCGATGAGGGCGTCGGCGAAGGAGGGCCAACGGTCGAGCGCGATGAAGTAGAGGTCAGCGAAGCTGTCGGTCGAGGACTTGCCCGTGTAGGGGTCGCGCCAACGATGGCGCTCGAGGTTCACGGAGGCACTGTCCTCGCCCTCGGAGACGCGGTGCGCGAGCGCCTGCAGGTACGACTTGTGCCTGAACTTGCGCTCGATGTGGCCGATCGCGTTGCTGATGTGCGTGCCTGCGGGATCGATGAGGGCGTAGGTGAGCTCGTAGTCGTTCACGGCGTTGCCGTACTCGTTCGTACCGACCTCGATCTGGAAGACCTCGTGGGCGACCTGCGAGATGATGGCGCCCGCCACGCGGGTCACGCGGTCGGTGTGCGCGAGGTTCTGGGTCACCGGGGCATCCTCGACCGTAAGGCCGCGCTGGTTCCAGAGCATCCAGACGTCGATGTCGCTCTCGATGAGGGCGTGCACCTCGCTGCCGAGGTTCTGGAGGCCTTCGCCCGCGTCGCAGATGGCGTGCTGCTGGGCGTAGACGAAGGGATGCGTGGTGCTGTCGAGCACGTAGTGGCCGAGGAAACCGAGCACGAAGGCGCGTCCGACGCGCTTGTCGTCCTCCGAGAGGTGGACCACGGCGTTGCGCGCGGCGATGAAGGCCTCGACCACCTTGCTGTCGTACAGGGCGTCAGCGAGCTTGTGGCAGCGCTTGGCAACGGCGGGACGCGTCGAGAAGCGGGCGTAGAGCGGGTCGGGGCCCTGGTTGCCCAGCAGGAAAGCGAGCAGCTCCTCCTGTCCGACGATGGTTTCCTCGGGGAGGATATTGGCTGCGTCCTCGCCAAAAAGATGGTGCGTGATGATGGCCGGCATGCTGTCTCCGATGCTTCAACTATTTGTGGGCACCATTCTAACGGTTCCCCTGCGTTGGTCTTAGCGCAATGTACAAGTTAATCCGTCTATTTTTGCACAATGCTGCGGATATGTCTCCCCATAACGGTGGTTTCGTATCCACCACTTGCCTATGGCTCCGGTGTGCTCGATGATGTCTCGCTTCTCATAAAGGACATTTCATACTATAATTTAAAATTCATGCAAGTGCAGGGGGAGAGGGCTGCATGAGTCTGTTCGAAGTCATTATGCTGGGCGTCGCCTTGGCCTGCGATTCGTTCGCGGTCACGGTCTCGAACACGTTCGTGTACGCCAACGAGAAGCGCTCCCGCCTCGCGCTCATGCCCTTGTTCTTCGGCGCCTTCCAGGGACTCATGCCGGTGGCTGGCTACTTCCTCGGTGGCCTGGCGGCAAGCATCATCGAACGCTATGCGGGCATCGTCACCCTGGTGATTCTGGGCTTCATCGGGGGCAACATGATCAAGGAGGGCTACGAGGCCCTCAAGAACCCCGAAGATGCCCACGAGGGCAGCGAGTCGCGCCTGACCATCGTGCAGCTCTTCTTCCAGGCCATCGCGACCGCCATCGACGCCTTCGCGGTCGGCGTGAGCCTGCGTGCCGAGTCCGTCGACCTCCTGTCTGCCGTGACCATCATCGGCGTGACGACCGCCCTGCTCTGCGTCGTCGCCCTCATCCTGGGTCGCAAGCTGGGCAAGGTCCTGGGTGACCGCGCGGAGATCGCGGGCGGCATCGTGCTCCTCATCATCGGACTCAAGGCGTTCCTCTCGTAAGCGCGGCGCAAGCTGCCCGCGGGCGTTCACGCGTCGCGCAAGCCGTGTGACTGTGCCGTAGTCGAGCGGCATATGTGCGCCGCTTCGGTACAATATGAAGGCAACGGAGTAGCTGACGGGGGGCGCCCATGGAAACGGGACAGAAGTTCAGGCAGCACTACATGTGGTGCAAGCACGACGGCAAGAAGGTGTTTGGCGTGCTCAACCTGCCTGCCGGGGCTGAGGACGCCTATTACACAGGGGCCACGTTCCCCACGGTCGTGCTCTCCCACGGGCTCGGTGCCTCGCATTCCCACATGGACGAATACGCCGCCACGCTTGCCGAGAGCGGCTTCGTGACCTACGCGTTTGACTTCTGCGGCGGCGGGGCGGACTCCAAGAGCGACGGCACCACGCTCGAGATGTCGGTCGAGACCGAGCGCGACGACCTGCTCGCCGCGGTGCGCCTCATGCGCGACGAGCCGTTCGTCAACAAGGACGCGCTCTTCCTCATGGGCAACAGCCAGGGCGGCTACGTGAGTGCCCTGCTCGCCTCCGAGATGCCCGAGCTCTTCCGGGGAATGGCACTGCTCTATCCGGCGTTCATGCTCTACGACAACATGCGGAAGGCCTACCCGCAGGGTGCCGAGGACGGTGCGGAGGGGGAGGCCTTCGGCATCAAGCTCGGCGCCTCGTACGTGAGGGCCGCGCTCGCGCATGACCCCTTCGCGCAGATGAGGCGCTTCGAGAAGGACGTGCTCATCGTGCACGGCACGGCTGACGAGGTGGTGCCGCTCGCATACTCGCAGCGCGCGGCGTCCACGTATCCCAAGGCGCGTCTCGAGGTGTTCGACGGTGCCCCGCACGGGTTCCGCGGGGCCGACCGCACGCGTGCCGCGCTGCTTGCGCGCGACTTCTTCCGCGGCGTGCTGGAGGAGGGGCGCACGGACACGGTGCGTGCCTGAGCTGCGCCGACAGCTTTGACGACGAGGCATTTGACCTAAGGAGGCAACATGCTTGAATTGCTCGTGTTCGTGCGCCATGGTGACGCGGAGTTCTACGGCCCCGAGGGGACCGATGCCTCGCGCAGGCTCACCAAGAAGGGCGTCAAGGCGCTGAGGCGCGGGTTTCCCGAGGTCTTCAAGAACCTCGAGGGGCGTGACGACATCCACATCTGGGTGAGCCCGGCCGTGCGCGCGATCCAGACGGCGGAGGTCGTGGGCGAGACGCTGGGCATCGACCCCGACGAGTTCGACATCCACAACTCGCTCTATGACCAGGATGACGACGAGTTCCTCGCCGAGCTCGAGGCGGAGGGCGATGGCTGCGTGATCGCGGTGGGCCACGTGCCTTTCGTGCAGCGCGTGACGCTGAACCTCACCGATGTTGACGTGCCCTTCAGCAAGGGCAGCGTGGCAGCCATCTCGTTTGGGGGAGAGACGCTGCGCGAGGCTGAGCTTGAGTGGTTCGCTCTGGGCAAGGATTACTAGGCCATAGCTGAGGCAGAACGTTTTCGGGCTCCTCCCGCCGCGTGCGGGAGGAGCCCTTTGCTGTGATGGGCGGTCTCAAAGGTGGCGACTGCGGCGCGTGGTTACAGCGCTACGGCATCAAGCACGCCGCGGGGCTACGCCTGCGCAGCCGCGATCACCGCGCGATAAACCTGCTGGTAGGGAGCATCGTTTGCCGCTGCGAGCTCGGCCACCGACGCATACTCCGGGTAGCGGCGCACCTCGCCGGTGGGGAGCGTCACGGTCTTCACGCGCGCCGTGCCGAAGGTGGTCTCGACGGTTTCGGCCCTGCGGCTCAGCGCCGTGCGCCAGATGGGCATGCGGCGGATGCCGATCGTGGTGGTGTCCTCGAAGATGATCTGCTCGAGGGTGGGAATCAGGCCCTCCGTGCACAGCACCTCGAGCTGGTAGCCGGGGCGTCCCTTCTTCATGAAGGTGGGGAGGAAGTGCGCCTCGTTGGCGCCGGCGGCATAGAGGCGGTCGACCACGTGTCCGAGCGCCTCGCCCGCGCAGTCGTCGACCTCGGTCTCGAGCTTCCAGAGGTGCGGCTGGCCGAGGGCGTTGCCGCTGGCCTGGGGAGCGACGGGCACGCTTTCCTCGACGCTTTCCATGATGATGGCGCGCACGCTGCTGGGCGGGTTGTAGGCGCGCTTGCCGGCGCCCGTGCCCGTGACCACGATGCGGTAGCGCTCGGGGAGCTTGTCGGTGGTGCGGAACGCGGCGGCGATGGCGGCGCCCGTCGGCGTGACGAGCTCGCCGTGCTGGTCGCGGCGCTCGAGCACGAGGCCATGGGTGGCCACGATGTTCATCACCGCGGGAACCGGCACGTTGAGGACGCCGTGGGCGCAGCGGATGCGGCCGTGACCCTCGGCGAGCGGGGAGACCACGACGTCGTCGACCTGCAGGTCGTCGAGGCAGACGGCAGCTGCGACCACGTCGACGATGGAGTCAACCGCGCCCACCTCGTGGAAATGCACCTGCTCGAGGGGCACGCCGTGCGCCTTGGACTCCGCGTCCGCGACGATGTCGAAGATGCGATGGGCGAGCGCGTTGGCCCCGGCCGTGAGGTTGCCCCCGTCGATGATGCGCGCGATGTCGGCGGGGGAGCGGTGCTCGTGGTGGTGATGATGGCCATGAGCGTGGTCGTGCCCATGCTCGTGGGCATGGTCGTGATGGTGGCAGTGCTCGTGCTCGTGATCGTGATGGTGATGGCAGTGCTCGTGCTCGTGAACGTGATGGCAGTGCTCGCCATGATCGTGATCGTGGTGGTGATGGCAGTGCTCGTGGTCATGGTGATGCCCATGACCCTCGTCGGCCTCGTGGCTGTGGCAGTGGCCGTCATCGTGCACGTGGCAGTGCACGTGCTCGTCCTCGCCATCATGCTCGTGGTGGTGATGGCAGTGCTCATGATCGTGATGATGCCCGTCCTCGCCATCATGCTCGTGGTGGTGGCAGTGCCCGTTGCCGTGCCCGTGCCCGTCCTCGGCATCGTGCGCATGGTGGTGATGATGCCCATGCGCCTGCTCCGCGTCGTCGAGGTCGCCGTACAGGTAGGCCATGTCGTGGTCATGTCCGTCATGCTCGGCATCGAGCACCACGTCAAAGTCGCAGGCATCGACCGCGCCCACGCTCTTGCGGCTCACGGCGATCGAGAACCCCATCACGCCCAGGCTGTCAAGGGCCTCGCGCAGCTTTGCCTCGCTGGCGCCTGCGTCGAGCAGTGCCGCGACGACCATGTCGCCGCTGATTCCGCTTGCGCACTCAAGATACAGCGTACGTCCCATCGGGTGCCCCTCTCCGTTCCCCCTGTTGGTGTATGGCCGACACTTTATAACAACCTGAACCACACGGTGCCTCATGTAGGAGAAGTCACTAACATTTCGTGGCCATGTGGTTGATGAGTGATGCCTGGTATCCCGCGCCAAAGCCGTTGTCGATGTTCACGACCGAGACCCCGCTCGCGCAGGAGTTGAGCATGGAGAGCAGCGCGGACATGCCGTTGAACGAGGCGCCGTAGCCCACGCTCGTGGGGCAGGCGATGACGGGCGCGGCCACGAGGCCGCCCACGACGCTCGCGAGGGCACCTTCCATGCCTGCGACGGCCACCACGACGCTGGCGCCCTGGATGTCCTCGAGGTGGGCGAGCAGCCGATGCAGGCCGGCCACGCCCACGTCATAGAGCCGCATGACGCGGTTGCCGAGCATCTCGGCGGTGATGGCCGCCTCCTCGGCACAGTAGAGGTCGCTCGTACCCGCAGCGCAGATGGCGATGTATCCCAGTCCGTCAGGCTCGGGCGCGTCGCCGATGGTCGCGAGGTTGGCGATCTCGTGGTAGGTGAGCGCGATTCCCCGCTTGGCAAGCCCGTCCTGGGCCTCGTGGGCCTTCTCCGCCTCGAGCCGCGTGACGAGGACACGTGACGAGCCACCGCGCACGAGCGCCTCGGCGATGCCCACGATCTGTTCGGCCGTCTTGCCCGCTCCGTAGATGACCTCCGAGACGCCTTGGCGGATCGCGCGGTGGTGGTCGGGCTTGGCATAGCCGAGGTCGTCAAAGGGCGCCGCGGCGAGCGCCTTGGTGGCCTCCTCCACGCTTACCGTGCCCTGCTCCACGCCCCGCAGCATCTGTTCGAGCGCATTCAGCTCCATGAGATCCCCTCTCCCATAAATCTCCTTAGCCATTGTCGCACGTATTGTGCCGTCTGTCATACAATGAAGCGCACATACCCCATCGCTTGTCGGAACGGAGGGGCGATGATAAACGAAGCTCAAACGAACGACGCCCTCAAAACTCCCTTGGACGATGCCCTCGAAGAGAAGTACCGCACCCTCGTGAACTACCTGCGCGAGCTGGGCAGCGTCGCCGTGGCGTTTTCGGGCGGCGTGGACTCCACGCTGCTCGCCAAGGTCGCCCACGACGTGCTGGGTGACGCCATGGTCGCCGTGACCTGCGCGGGCAGGACCTTTGGCGCACGTGACCTCGCGCGCAGCCGTGCGTTCTGCGAAGGCGAGGGCATCCGCCACGAGGTCTTCGCGTTTGACGAGCTCAAGGTGCCGGGCTTCGCCGAGAACCCCAAAGACCGCTGCTATTGGTGCAAGAAGGCCATCTTCTCGCAGGTCATAGCCCTCGCGGTGGCGGCAGGGTGCACCCATGTGGCCGACGGTTCCAACGTGGACGACCTCGGTGACTACCGGCCGGGCCTCAAGGCCTTGACGGAGCTGGGGGTGAAGAGCCCCCTGCGCCTCGCGGGCTTCACCAAGCGGGACGTGCGGGCGCTCTCGCGCGCGCTCGGGCTGTCCACGGCCGAGATGCCCTCCGCCGCGTGCCTCGCCTCGCGTTTCGCGTATGGCGAGCGCATCACGGCCGCGCTGCTCGAGCGGGTGGGCGCCGCCGAGGACTACCTGCATGACCAGGGCTTCGCGCAGCTGCGCGTGCGCGTGCACGGCGCGAAGGGCGAGCTGGCGCGCATCGAGGTCGAGGAGCCCGCGCTTTCGCGGCTCGCCGAGGAGCCCCTGCGCTCCGAGGTCACGGCCCGCCTGCGGGAGCTGGGCTTCTCGTACGTGACGCTCGACCTCCAGGGCTTCCGCTCGGGCGCGATGAACGAGGTGCTTTCATAGTGTGATGCCCCGCGCATCCCCCGCATGAGGCCGTCGTGGCGCTACACTGTTCTCCCACGCTACGGAGGGAGGCACATGGCGGGTGCGATGGTCGTGGGATGCGCTGCGGTACTGGGCGCTGCGGGAGGTCTTGTCGCGTGGGCATGCGCCGCGCGGCTCGTCTCTGCCGACTTGCCCCGCACATCGCGGCTGGTCGCGGCCGTGGCCTGTGCCCTTGCCTGTGCGGGCATAGCCTTCCGCTTTGGCCCCACGCCCGAGGCCGTCGAGCTCTGCGCGCTCAGCGGCGTGCTCGTGTGCGTCTCGCTGACCGACCTCGCGGAGCTGCGCATCCCCAACGTCTGCCTCGCGTGTGCCGTGGTGGTGCGCCTGGCCTACCTCGCGTTCGCGGCGCATGCGGGCGGCCCGTCCTTCGGGAGCGCGCTGCTCGTTTCCCTGCGTGACGCGCTCGTCACGGGGGCTCCGCTCGCCGCGCTCGTGCTCGTGATGGACGCGGTCCTCGGTAGCGCGTCCATGGGTGGGGGAGACCTCAAGCTCTTCTGCCTGGGTGGCTTCTTCTTCGGGTGGCGCGCGGCGCTCGTGCTCGTGTTCGTGTCCTGCGTGCTGGGCCTCGCCTTCGCGCTGGTCCGCGCGGCATGCGCACGCAAGGAGAACGCCCCGAACGGGGGGCATGCCTTCCCGTTCGGACCGGCGATTGCCTGCGCCAGCTGGCTTGTGGCTTTGTGCTCAGACGGTGTGAACGGTATGGTCTCCTCACTTCTTTTTTGAATAATCGCACGTGGAGACCGTGTGCACACACCTGCAGGTCTGTGCAGCTCTGGTTGAATATGGGCATAAGCCCCTCTGTCGTGGTACCATTCTTTTCTGCACGACACCCAAAGAAGGCACAATCGAAGCAAGGGGATGACGTGAACAAGAGAAGCCCCCTCATACTTCCGAACAACGATCCGCTGCGCGTGGACCACACGAAGCCGCGTTCCCTCACGCGCAGGGACGCGCTCAAGATGCTCGTCGGGGCAGGGACCTTCCTGGCCCTTCCCGCCCATCTCGTCTATGCCGAGACCGCTGAGGAGCTCGAGGCCAAGGCCGAGGAGACCCAGCAGGAGCTCGATGCTGCGGAGGCAGAGTACAACCAGGTGAAGGCCCAGCTCGAGGCGCTTGCGGCAGAGGTGCAGCAGCTCTCCATCGAGCAGGCCAACACCATGGTCCAGATCGACGAGGTCAATGCCGAGATCCGCGACATCGAGGCGCAGATCGAGGCCACCCAGGCCGAGATCGAGAAGCGCGAGCAGGAGCTTGCCGAGAAGCAGGACATCCTCGCCAAGCGCGTCGCCGGCGCCTACAAGTCGGGTGGGCTCGACTTCCTCGACCTGCTGCTCACGGCGACGAGCTTCGAGGAGCTGACCTCCAACATCTACTACCTCGACAAGATCAGCCAGAACGACGCCCGCCTCATCGCCGGCGTCAAGGCCATCCGCGCCGAGCTCGAGGAGCAGAAGGCACAGCTCGAGAAGGACAAGGAAGCCCTCGTCGCCCGCCGCGCCGAGCTCGAGGAGCTCAACGCGATCCAGGAGCAGCAGCTCGCCAACATGCGTGCCAAGCAGGAGGAGGTCTCCGCGCTGCTGAATGGCCTTGACGCCAAGGTGCAGGCCCTCATCGAGCAGCACGATGCCGAGGTGCTCGCCGCCGAGCAGGAGGCGGAGCGCGCCCGTCAGGCCGCCGCTGCCGCCGCTGCGTCGGGCACCAGCTACTCGCGCGTCGACGTGACCGACCTCACCCAGGGCGCCACGGGCTCCCAGCAGGCGGTCATCAACGCGGCGTACAGCGTTCCCTCGCCTGGCGCGGGCCTGTGCGCATGGTGGGTCGAGGACGTCTTCGAGGTCGCGGGCATCGGCTCCTTCGGCGGCAACGCGTGCGACCTGTACTACTACTGGTGCTACAGCTCGGACAAGTCGCAGATCCAGCCGGGCATGATCATCGCGGTCTCTACCTACCCCAGCTACGGCCTCGGCGCCATCTACGGGCACGTGGGCATCTACGTGGGCGGCGGCATCGTGCGCGAGAACGTGGGCTACATCAACGAGCGCTCGCTCGACGCCTGGATCTCGGCGTTCAGCGGGTCGGTGCCCGTTCGCTGGGGCTGGATGGGCGGCATCGCGCTCGCGTAGGCGGGCCACACAGAAAGGGAGTGCACGATGGCAATCGACAAGACCAAGACCGCGGTGCTCGTCATCGACGTGCTGGTGACCGAGGGCGCTGACACGCTCTACAACCCGAGCCCCGAGGAGGCCCGCGTGGTGGAGAACTCCGTGCGCGTGGTCGACGCGGCCCGTGCGGCGGGCATGCCCGTCATCTTCTGCGACGACGCGCACATCCCGGGCGTCGACAAGGAGCTCGAGCTCTGGGGCGAGCATGGCATCTGCGGCAAGGCAGTGCCCAACCCCGCGCTCAAGGCTGGTTCCGGCGCGCTCGACTTCATCATCCCCAAGCGCCGCTACAGCGGCTTCTTCGGCACCGACCTCGACCTCACCCTGCGCGAGCTGGGCATCGACACGGTCATCGCCGTCGGCGAGGACACCAACATCTGCGTGCTCCACACGCTGGCCGACGCCTACTTCCTGGGCTACAAGTCCATCGTGGCGGAGGATGCCACGCGCACGTTCCTGTGCGGCACGCAGGAGGCTGGCATCGAGCACTTCGTGAAGTGCTACGATTCGCGCATCGCCACAACCGATGAGGTCGTGGCAGAGCTCGCGTAACCCATCTGCAGAACTGATCGCGGCCCGCATCTGGCAATCCAGGTGCGGGCCGCTTCTCGTGGCGTTGGAGCTGAGCGCGACTCTCGGGCGCTAGCCGTCGGAGCGGGCGAAGGCGTTCTTCATGCCCATGCTCGAGGTGAAGAGCACCTTGCCGAGCAGGTCGTCCGTCTCCGTGCGCAGGAGTGCGGCGATGCGCTCGTTTGCGGCCATGAGCTGCGGGGCGGCCTCACCGTACGGCGTCTCGGCGGCCTCCTTGGTCGCCTCGGCGATGAGGGCGCCCATGGCGCCGCCGCACTTGAGCTGATAGCGCTCGATATCGGCGATGCAGGCGCTGAAGTACGGGTCGGCCAGCCCGGCGATGAGGCGGTTGGC
>CACYAX010000040.1:0-18787 GCA_902772435.1 uncultured Coriobacteriaceae bacterium
GACGTCTCCTCCCCGCTCTACGTCGAGGAGAAGCGCGAGATGCTCGCCGCCTACACCGAGGCGCTCCAGGCCTTCTGCGCGCAGGACGGCCATGCGTTCATCGATCCCAACCCGGCGATCGTGGAGGTCATCGACCGCTATCCGCAGAGCACGTATCTGGTGGACGCCTTCCATCCCACGTCCGCGGCGGGCATCCAGCTCTACGCGCGTTCCGTGATGGAGGCGCCTGCGAGCACGGCCACCGCGGAGGAGGCGCAGAGCAAGGCCGCTCCCGCGGCGGAGGCGCCCGAGGCGTCGGAGGCTGAGGAGAGCGTGGACGCGGCCGCATAGGCCGCACCGTGGCGCGCCCAGGCGCCCAGGGCCGTGCGTGACCAGCGCGCGGACAGGCGCGGGGGCAGGGCCGGTTTCATGAGTACGTCGGCAGCGGGCTGCCGAAACCGAGAGGCACGAGCGTTATGACACAGACACACGAGCAGACCCCAACAGAAGCCGAGGAGCGGGAGCCCCAGGAGGCCGTGGAGCAGGCCGAGGCCCTCGCGGAGACCGAAGGCGCACAGGACGCCGGCAGCCAGGAAGCCTCCGTCGCACGTTCCACGGCCATGATGAGCGCGCTCGTGATCGTGAGCCGCATCACGGGCTTTGCCCGCACGTGGGCCCAGGCCTTCGCCATGGGCGCCACCGTGCTCGCGAGCTGCTACGAGGTGGCCAACAACCTGCCCACGCAGATCTACGAGCTGGTGACCGCGGGCATGCTCGTCACGGCGTTCCTGCCGGTCTACGTGTCGGTCAAGCGCAAGCTCGGGCGCGGGGGGGCAAACAGGTACGTCTCCAACCTCGTGTCCATCGTCACGCTCATCACGGGCGCGGTCACGCTCGTCTCCTTCGTCTTCGCCGCCCAGATCATCTGGACCCAGTCCTTCTCGGCCGCCGAGGAGTTCAACACCGACCTCTCCATCTGGTTCTTCCGCTTCTTCGTGATCGAGATCGTGCTCTACGCCCTCTCGACCATCTTCCAGGGCGTGGTCAACGCCGAGCGCGACTACCTCTGGACGAGCCTCGCCCCCATCTTCAACAACTTCGTGGTCATGGGGTCCTACATCGCCTATGCCTTCCTGCGGGACACCCAGCCGACCCTGGGCCTGCTGATCCTGGCCATCGGCAACCCGCTCGGCGTGTTGGTGCAGGTGCTGCTCCAGCTGCCCTCTATGCACCGGCACGGGATCCGCATCACCTGGCGCATCGACCTGCATGACCCCGCGCTGCGCGACACCGTGAAGATCGGCGTGCCCTCCATCGTCACGATGATCCTCTCCTTCGTGACCAACTCCCTGCAGCTCAACGCCCTGCTCTCCTTCACGGCCATCGGGGCGTCCCTCGGCAGTTATGCCATGCTCTGGTTCAACCTGCCCTACGCCATCTTCTCGGTGCCCATCACCACGGTGCTCTTCACCGAGCTCTCCGACTACTACGCCGCCGGCGACATGGAGTCCTTCACCGAGACGGTCGTGGGCGGCTCGGGCAAGATCCTCTTCATGCTCGTGCCGTTCGCGCTCTTCCTCGGCGTCTTCTCCACGCCGCTCATCACCATCATCTCCGCGTCGCAGTTCGATGCCGACGCCGCGGCGCTCTGTGCGTTCTACCTCATGTGGCGTGCCCCGTCCCTGCCGTTCTACGGCGTGGGCATGTACCTGCAGAAGGTCTGCTCCGCCACGCGCAAGATGGAACTCTATGCGGGCGTGTGCGTGATCTGCTCGGTCATCCAGTCGGTGCTGCTCCTCTTCGTGGCCCCGCACGTGGGCATCTGGCTCGTGCCGTTCACCACCTGTATCTTCTACATGGCCTTCGACGCCATCGTCCTGCTCGTGCTCAAGCACGACTTCGGCCACATCGGCCTCAGGCGCATCGTGGAGAGCTTCCTGCGCGGCCTGGTCTTCGGCGTGATCGGCTCGGCCGTGGCCGTGGGCATCATGCACCTCTACACCCTCTGCGTCGGACAGTTTGCGGGGCCGGTCCTGCACGCGATCATGCTCTGCGTGGTCGGGGGCATCCCCGCGGTGCTGGTCACCTATGGCCTCGCCGTGGCGCTCAAGATCCCCGAGGCGTCCACCATCACCACCATCCTCAACCGCTTCCTCAAGCGGGGCTGATGGATGGCCTGCCGCGTGCAACGGCCTGATTACGCGGATGCCAAGGTCGGTGCCAGTTGTCGCGGAAGCGTGTATCATCTGCGCACGCAATAGGGCAATCACTTTAGTGTGCTAAAGTAGCTCCGCAAACGCGAAGAAGGGAGCACAAGAGGTGCGAGCAGGAACACCGCGTGGTTTCAGGGACATCCTCCCCAAGGAGGCAGCCGCGCGCGAGCGCATATCCGAGCAGGTAAAGGCATGTTTTTCAGCCCATGGCTACCTGCCTGTGGAAACGCCGATGCTGGAGGCGCACGCCTCACTCGAGCGGGGTGGCCATGTGCCCGCCTCGCCGTTCCGCCTCTTTGACTCCGACGGCGACATCCTGGTCATGCGGCCTGACATCACCCTCGCCATCGCGCGCATGGTGGCCACCCGCGTCTCCAAGGGCGAGTTGCCCCTGCGCCTGCGCTACAGCGCTCCCGTCGTGCGCGAGGAGTCCACGCTCGCCGGCCAGCCGCGCCAGTTCACGCAGCTCGGCGTCGAGCTCGTGGGCGGGGAGGGGATCGCCTCCGAGACGGAGGTCGTGAGCCTGCTCGCCGAGGCCCTGAAGGTCCTCGACGTGCCGGCATGGACCATCGTCTGCGGTTCGGTGCTGCCCCTCACGGCGCTGCTCGAAGCCGGCGCGCCCAGCGAGGAGTTCCGCCAGGAGGCGCTCAGGCTCGTGCACGTCTCCGATTACGTGGGCCTCGACGAGCTGGCGTCCTCGGCTGACGTGGAGCCCGCCTTCGCGAGGGCCCTGACCGCCATCCCGCGCCTCGCCGGGGGCATCGAGGTGCTTGACGAGCTCGACGCCCTGCTGTGCGCGGCGGGCGTGCCCGATCACGAAGCCGCCACCAGCGAACTGCGCAGCCTCTTCGCGGGCCTGCCCGCGCTCGTTGAGGGAGGGCTCCTCAGGCTCGACTTCTCCGTCATCAACTCGTTCGACTACTACACGGGCGCCATCTTCAAGGGCTACGCCGAGGGCATCACGGCCGCCATCGCCTCGGGTGGCCGCTACGACGCCGTGCTCGCCAACCAGGGCCTCTCAGACACCGCTGCCTGCGGTTTCATGCTCTCGCTCGAGCGCCTGCAGGAAGTGCTGGGCGAACAGGGCGAGTCGGGCGTGGTTGCCCCCAAGACCGCGCTCTCCGAGCGTCCCCTGCGCATCGCCGTGCCCAAGGGCTCGCTCTTCAAGGACGCGGTCAGGCTGCTCGGCGCGGCGGGCCTGCCCGTGGGCGAGCTCGCCGACGTGGGACGCCGCCTCATCATCCGTGAGGAGGGCGTCGAGTACGTGATCGTGCGCGCCCAGGACGCGCCGACCTTCGTGGCGCACGGCGGCGCGGACTGCGGCCTGTGCGGCTCCGACTCCATCATCGAGGCGGCCGTGGACGTCATGCAGCTCGTCGACCTGCGCTTCGGGGGCTGCCGCTTCGTGGTCGCCGAGCCTCGGGCCGCGCGCGGCCTCGCCGAGGAGGCCTACTCGTGGCGCGGTACCGTGCGCGTGGCCACCAAATACCCCCGCATTACGCGCGCCTACTACGACGAGCTGGGCCAGCAGGTGGACATCGTGCAGCTGCACGGCAACATCGAGCTGGGCCCCATCGTGGGCATGGCCGACCGCATCGTGGACATCACGGCGACCGGCACCACGCTCAAGGAGAACGACCTCGTCATCGTGGATGACGTCATGGAATGCACGGCCCGCTTCTTCGCGGGGCCCGCTGCCTATCGAACCGACCCCCGCATCCGCGCACTCGCCGCGCGCATGGAGGCCGTGGTTGCCCGAGAGGAGACCCGATGAGGACCATCACCCTTTCCGATGGTGCCCGCCTGAGCACCAAGGACCTTGACCGTTCCGGCGCCCTGCCGCGCCAGATCATGGACGCTGCCGCCGCCATCGTCGATGACGTGCGCGCCCGCGGTGACGAGGCGGTGCGCGAGTACTGCCTGCGCTTCGACGGGGCCTGCCCCGCGGCCTTCCGCGTGCCGGACGAGCTCGTGGAGAGCGCGAAGGAGCAGGTTGACCCCGCGTTCCTCGAGGCACTCTCGCTGGCCGCGCGCCAGATCCGCGCGTTCCACGAGCGCGAGCGCGAGCAGTCGTGGTTCACCACGCGCCCCGACGGGACCATCCTCGGCGTGAAGGTCACGCCGGTCCCCTCGGCCGCCGTCTACGTGCCGGGCGGGCGTGCGCAGTACCCCTCCACCGTGCTCATGGATGCCATCCCCGCCAAGGTGGCGGGCGTCAAGCGCGTGGTCATGATCACGCCGCCCCAGCGCGACGGCTCGCTCTCTCCCTACACCCTCACGGCCGCCTCGCTCGCGGGCGTGGACGAGGTCTATGCCGTGGGCGGCGCCCAGGGCATCGGGGCCGTGGCCTACGGCACCGAGACCATCCCCCGTGTCGCCAAGATCGTGGGTCCGGGCAACGCCTACGTGGCGGCTGCCAAGCGCCATGTGTCGGGCGACGTGGGCATCGACATGATCGCCGGCCCCTCTGAGGTCTGCGTGCTTGCCGATGCCACGGCAGACCCCGCCATCGTGGCCGCTGACCTCATGGCCCAGGCCGAGCACGACCCGCTCGCGGCCTGTTACCTCGTGACCTGCGCGCCCGAGCTCCCCGCCCGCGTGCTCGAGGCCATCGAGGCGCTCGTGAGCCAGAGCCCGCGCGAGGAGATCACGCGCACCTCGCTTGACGACAAGGGCGTCATCGTGGCGGCCGACACCCTCGATGCCGCCATCGACGCCGTGAACCTCATCGCGCCGGAGCACCTCGAGCTGCACTGCGCGGACGCCTTCTCGCTCCTGGGCCGCATCGAGAACGCGGGCGCCATCTTCGTGGGCCCGTGGAGCTCCGAGCCCCTGGGCGATTACGTGGCGGGCCCCAACCACACGCTTCCCACGGGCGGCACGGCGCTCTTCTCCAACCCGCTGGGCGTCTACGACTTCCAGAAGCGCTCGAGCGTGATTGGCTACACGCGTGAGGGCCTCGCCACCGACGGCCCCGCCGTGCAGACGCTCGCCCAGGCCGAGGGCCTGTGGGCGCACGCGCTCTCCGTGGGCATGCGCCTCAAGCTCGCCGAGGGCAGCGAGGCCTTCGAAGACCCGCTTGCCGCCTGCGACGACGCGTTCACCACCGCCTGGCCGCGCGAACTCGCTGCCCCGGGCGTGGTGAAGCTCTGATCAACCGTGACACGGCGCCGGCGCCCTGCCCCCTTGGGGTGGGGCGCCGTTCGCTCAGAAATCTGAATGTTTCCACCTTGATTACCCGCCTGTATCCATTCGGGAACCGATGCGCGTCTCACGGACGCGCCGCGCCCCGCACATCGTAGGATTATGCAACCGAGAGCTGTCTGAGGAGGCTGCATGCCGCAAACCATATCAGCAGAGGTCAGGGCCCTCATGCGCCCGAGCGCCGCCGCGCTCGAGCCCTACGACCCCGCGTTCTCGCGCGTCGAGGTCAACCTCTCCGCCAACGAGAACACCTACGGCATGCCCGCGCCCGCGCGCGAGGCCACGCTCGCCGAGATCGCGGCCGTGGCCGAGAACCGCTATCCCGTGCCGCTTGCGGACGCCGTGCGCGCCGAGCTCGCCCAGGTGCACGGCATCGCTCCCGAGCGCATCGCCATCGGCAACGGCGGCGACGAGCTGCTCTTCAACCTCTTCATCGCCTTCGGCGGGGCAGGGCGCGTGCTCGTCAACTGCCCGCCCACCTTCTCGGTCTACGAGCTCTACGCGGGCCTTGCCGAGACCCCCATCACCAACGTGCCGCGCGACCCCGAGACCTTCGAGCCCGACGCCGACGCCCTGGTGGAGGCTGCCCGCTCCGCGAACCTCGTGATCCTCACCTCGCCCAACAACCCCACGGGTGACCTCGTGCCGCTCGAGACGGTCAGGCGCGTCTGCGAGGCCTGCTCCGGCATCGTGCTCCTGGACGAGGCCTACGGGGAGTTCTCCGCGCCGGGCGCGAGTGCCGAGTCCCTGCTCGACACCTACGCCAACCTCGCCGTGCTCCATACGCTGTCCAAGGCCTTCTGCCTCGCGGGTGGGCGCATCGGTTACATTCTGGCATCCACGGACGTGGTGGCGGCGCTCGCCGCCGTGCGCCAACCGTATTCTGTGAGTGTGTTCGACCAGGCTGCCGCCGTGGCGGTCGTGCGCGAGCGCGCGCTCTTCATGCCCACGATCGCCCAGATCGTGCAGGAGCGTGCCCGCCTGAGCAGCCGGCTTGCCGCGCTCGAGGGCGTGCGCGTCTGGCCGAGCGAGTCGAACTTCCTGCTCGTGCGCGTTCCGGACGCCCACCGCGTCTGGGAGCGTCTGCGTGACGAGCATTCGATCCTCGTGCGCGACTTCTCGCGCACGCCGGGCCTCGCGGACTGCCTGCGCATCACGGTGGGCACGCCCGAGGAGAACGACCGCGTCATTGCCGCTCTGTCGGCGCTTATGTAAGGGAGGAGTGCCATGGCACGCACTGCAAGCATCTCGCGCAAGACGGGGGAGACCGACATCCAGATTGAGGTCAACCTCGACGGGACCGGCGTTTCCCGCATCGACACCGGCGTCGGCTTCTTCGACCACATGCTCACGGCGCTCTCCCGCCATTCGCTCATGGACCTCGCGGTGAGCTGCAAGGGCGATACCTGGGTCGATGACCACCACAGCGTGGAGGACGTGGGCATCGCGCTCGGCTGCGCGATCGCGGAGGCCTTGGGCGACAAGCGCGGCATCCGCCGCTTCGGCGACGCCTGCGTGCCCCTCGACGAGGCGCTCGTCCTGGCTGCCGTGGACATCTCCGGCCGCGGCGAGCTCTACTGGGATGTGCCTATCGGCCCCCGCAAGGTCGGCACCTTCGACACCGAGCTCGGCAAGGAGTTCTTCATCGGCTTCGCACGCCAGGCGGGCATGACGCTCCACCTGCGCGAACTCTGCGGGGAGAACGCCCACCACATCCTCGAGGCCACCTTCAAGGCCTGCGCGCGTGCGCTGCGCGTGGCCTTCGAGGACGACCCGCGCGTGGAGGGCATTCCGTCGACGAAGGGGAGCCTCTAATGGCAGCACACCAGATAGCGGTCATCAACTACCACAAGGGCAACCTCTCGTCCGTGGCGCGCAGCGTCTCGGCCGTGGGCGGCAACGTCATCGTGTCCGACGATCCCGAGGTCATCGGCAACGCCGGCGGCATCATCCTGCCCGGCGTGGGCTCCTTCGAGGACGCCATGAGCTACATGCGCGCCTCGCGCCAGGCCGACGCGGTGGTCTCCTCCGTCAACCGGGGCATCCCGTTCCTCGGCATCTGCCTCGGCCTGCAGCTGCCGTTTGACCGCGGCAGCGAGCGCAACGGCGACATCAGCTGGGCAGGGGAGTGGGTCCCGGGCATGCAGTTCCTCTCGGGCTCCGTGACCAAGCTCGAGAGCGGGCGCCTCAAGGTGCCGCACGTGGGCTGGGACCAGCTGCACCTCACCGACCACGGCCGCCAGTGCCCGCTCTTCGTTGACGTGGCCGAGGGTGCCAACGTCTACTTCACGCATTCCTACGCGCTCGCTGACGACATCGACCAAGGCATCGTCGCCGCGCGCACGCACTATACGAGGACGTTCGCTTCTGCCGTCTGGTCGGACAACGTCTTTGGCGTGCAGTTCCATCCCGAGAAGTCCTCGACCACGGGCCTGACCATCCTGCGCAACTTCGTGCGTGTGGTGAGGGGGTAGGTCTCGTGATCGTCTTTCCGGCCATTGACCTCATCGCGGGGCAGGTTGTCCGCCTCAAGCAGGGCAAGCGCTCCGAGATGAACGTCTACTCCACCGATCCCGTCGCCGTGGCGCGCGACTTCGCCGCGCGGGGCGCGCACTGGATCCACGTGGTGGACCTCTCCGCGACCTTCGAGGAGGACGAGGCAGCCTGCGCGGCGAACGAGGCGGCCATCCGCGCCATCTGCGGCGTGGCGGGCATCAAGGTCGACGTGGGCGGAGGCGTGCGCAGCATGGCTGCCATCGAGCGCCTTGCCCAGGCGGGTGCCTCCCGCATCGCGATCGGCACCGCGCTCGTGCGCGACCCTTCCTTCGCCCGCGAGGCGGCCGCCACCTATGGCGGGCTGCTCGTGGCGGACGTCGCGGCCAAGGGCGGCACGGTGCGCGTGAACGGCTGGCGCGAGGAGAGCGACCTCCAGGCGACTGACCTTGTGCGCAGGCTCTCCGCGCTCGGCTATCGCCACCTCGTCTTCACCGACGTGGCGCGCGACGGCATGCAGACCGGCATCGACGCCGCTGCCTACCAGCAGATCGCCGCCGCCGCGGGATTCCCCGTGGTCGCTTCGGGCGGTATTGCGAGCCTCGCCGACCTGCGGGCGCTCGCGGCGCTGGGACCCGAGGTCATCGAGGGCGCCATCACGGGACGCGCGCTCTACGAGGGCAACTTCACGCTCGAGGACGCTCTGGAGGCCGTGCGATGAGTGTTCAGGAAAGCGCGCGCGCCGTGCGCGTGGCCTTGGCCGAGATGACGGCCACGTCTGCGGACGACTGGTTCCTCACCTTCCGCACCCGCCATGCGATGCTCGTGGCATTCGAGGCGCTGCGCGCGCAGTGCGGTGCCGGAGAGGTGGTCACGCAGCTCTTCACCTGCTGCACGGCGGTTGACCCCATCATCGCGGCGGGCCTGACCCCGCGCTATGGCGACATCAGCGCGCGCACGCTCGCGCTCGACCCGGCCGTGCTCCCGCTTTCCCCACAGACCCGTGCGGTGGTCGACCAGCATACCTTCGGCATGATCGATGCCGCGGCGAGCGCCCAGCTCCGTGACGCGGCCCACGCCGCAGGCGCGCTCCTCGTGGAGGACAGCGCCCACTGCGTGGGGCATATGGCGACGGACCCCACGGGCGCGCCGCTGGCTGACCTCTCCTTCCATTCCTTCGGCATCGGCAAGATGGCCTCGGCGGGTTTTGGCGGCGCCGTCTGGGTGAGCCCTGCGCTCGATCCCGCGCTGCGCGCCGTCTTGGTTTCCGCGTTCGAGGCGCTGCCCGTCGTGGCCGCGCACCTCGAGCGGGCGACGGGGAGCTACGACTTCACCATCCGCGTGCTCATGCACCTGCCGCAGGCCCTGCGCCGCGTGCTGTGGGACCAGCTTGCCTCCGCGGGGCTCTTCATCCCGGCGGTGGCGCGCATGGAGCGCGCGGGCAAGGTCTTCCTGGGGGCGTCGGCTCCCGGCGAGGCAACCTGCGCCATCATGGGCGAGGGCATGGCGACGCTTCCCACCCGCGAGGTGAACGCCCTCGGGGCCCTCGCGGTGTTCGACCATTACTTCGACAGCTACGAGGACGCGCTCGGCGTGCCCGGAGCCGCGCGCAAGGCGGACCGCGCGCTGCTGCGCTACCCGCTCGTGCTGGACAGCGAGGAGCGCGCCGACGAGCTGGTGCAGCGCCTCTGCGACGCGGGCTTCTACGTTGACCCCTGGGGTCGGCCCCTGCTCTATCCGGGCGCCCTCGAAGGTGCCGCATATGGCCTCGACGAGGCCCTGCCCCTGCTCCCCGTGACCCAGCGCTGCTCGTGCGGCGTCGTGCCGCTTGCGACCAACGTCTCGACCGACGAGGCCCTGACGGCGGCCAAGACGGTCTTCGAGTTCCTCAGAGAGAAAGCCTAAGGAGGCCCAGCATGCTGACCAAGCGCGTGATCCCCTGCCTCGACGTGAAGGACGGCCGTGTGGTGAAGGGCGTGAACTTCGTGGACCTGCGCGATGCCGGCGACCCCGTCGAGCTCGCGAGCGTCTATGACCGCGAGGGCGCTGACGAGGTAATCTTCCTCGACATCACGGCCACCTCGGATGACCGTGCCACCACCATCGAGCTCGCTTCCTGCGCCGCCGAGCGCCTGCGCATCCCCTATACGGTGGGCGGGGGCTTCCGTGACCTCGCGAGCATGCGCCAGATGGTCGCGGCGGGTGCCGACAAGGTCTCGGTCAACAGCGCGGCCGTCAAGAATCCCGCGCTCATCACCGAGGCCGCCACGGCCTTCGGCTCGCAGGCCGTGATCTGCGCCATCGACGCCAAGCGCGTCGGCAAGGCGGACAAGTGGGAGGTCTACCTGGCGGGCGGTCGCATCGCCACGGGCATCGACGCCGTCGCGTGGGCCGAGGAGGCGGCGCGCCGGGGTGCGGGCGAGATCCTGCTCACGAGCATGGACCGCGATGGCACCAAGGAGGGCTTCGACCTGGCGCTCACCCGTGCCGTGGCCCGTGCCGTGCCCATCCCCGTCATCGCCTCGGGCGGCGTGGGCTCGTTGGAACACTTCGCCGAGGGCGTCATCGAGGGCGAGGCGGACGCCGTGCTCGCGGCAAGCGTCTTTCACTTCGGCACCTTCTCCATCCGCCAGGTCAAGGAGTACATGGCCGCGCAGGGCATCCCCGTGCGCCTCGATTTCTAGGGCGGCGGGGGAGGGCACGCCTTGCGGCCACGCCGCCGACGCCCCAAGTTTTGTCTTCCTCTCGTGAAGGACCGGCCCCGAAAGGTGGAGATGTCATGTGTGACACGCCAAGCGGTAGCTATGCGAACGAGCGTCTCGAGCTCGTGAGCATGTCCGACCTCACGCTCAAACTTGACAGCGCAGGCCTCATCCCCGCCGTCGTGCAACAAGAGGGCACAGGCGAGGTGCTCATGGTCGCCTGGATGAACGAGGAGTCCTTGGCGCTCACCCTCTCCACGGGCACCACGTGGTTCTGGTCGCGCTCGCGCCAAGAGCTCTGGAACAAGGGCGCTACCAGCGGAAACATGCAACAGGTCCGCCGTGTGCTCGTGGACTGCGATGCCGACACGCTCGTGGTCGAAGTCGATTCGCCAGGCCCCGCTTGTCACACGGGTCACCGCAGCTGCTTTTATAGAGAACTATCCGCACGGTAGTTGCCAAGCGCCCGGAAGAGGCCCATCCTCCTTACCTTGCATTCCTTGCACCGTCACGCTCTCTTCAGACTAATTCCACTAAGCCGTCACAGGCGTGAAGTTAGCGAGATGTTTTTGCCGAAACGGGTAAGGGAGTGTAAGCTTAAGTGCGTCTGACTATAAGGCCAGGCGCAACGGAAGGATGTGCCATGCATTGCGACCTAACCATAAAACAGGCTGCCCGCGTTGCCGTGTCTGCAGGACTCAGCCTTGCCCTTACCTTGGGCAGCGTGCCGTTCTTTGCGTACGCAGAGACTTCTGATAGCATCCGCGCCGAGATGGCGTCGGTCGAGGCTCAGCTCTCGACGCTCTATTCCGAGGCCGAGCAGTGCAACTACGAGCTGCAGAGCGTGACGGCGCAGCTCGACAAGACCAACGCCGAGATCGATGACCTCAACGTCAAGATCGTCGAGACGGAAGAGGAGCTGGTCCAGGCGCGCGAGGACCTCTCGCTCACCATGTCGTGGTCGTACCGCATCCGCCCCGACATGATCAGCCTCATCCTGAGCTCCCAGAGCTTCGAGGAGCTCGTCTCCAACGTCTATTACGCCAACAAGGTGTCCTCCGCGCAGTCGGAACAGATCGGCCACGTGAAGGACCTGCAGGAGCAGCAGGCCCAGCAGAAGACCGACCTCGAGACGCGCAAGGTTGAGCAGGAGCAGCTCGTCGCCGACCAGCAGGAGCGCGCGGACGCGCTCGCAGCCGCGACGGCCGAGCTCGATTCCTACTATGCCGGCCTGTCCGTCGAGCTGCAGGAAGCCCTCGCGGCCGAGGAGGCGGCACGCCAGGAGGCGGCACGCAAGGAAGCCGAGCGTCGTGCAGCCGAAGAGGCGGCAGCCCGCGCGGCTGCGGAGGCGGCGGCGCAGAACCAGAACGACAATGGCGGCAGCTCCGATACCGGCAGCTCCGATACCGGCAGCTCCGATACCGGCAGCTCCGATACCGGCAGCTCCCGGCAGCTCCGATACCGGCAGCTCTGACAGCAGCTACAGTTACGATTACAGCTACACGCCCACGCCGACCGCCAGCGCGACCGAGCTGGTCAATCGTGCCTACAGCGTCATCGGCTCTTCCTACACGTGGAGTGGCTATGTGTGGACGGGCAGCACCGCGACCTCGTATTTCACCTGCTCGGGCCTCGTTGACTATGCGCTGGGCCGTCCGAGCTGGTCGAGCTGGCCTGAGAGCCTCTATGCCGAGGTGGGCAGCAGGCTCGTGTATTCCACCAGCCAGCTGGGCTACGGCGACCTCGTCTTCTACTCCTATGCGGGCCGCTATCCGGGCCATGTGGGCATCTACATCGGCGGTGGCACGATCATCGACTCCTGCCCTGGCACGGGCGTTGCCTTCCATGACGTGAACTTCATGGACTTCATCGGCGGTGGCCCGATCGTCTAGTGTCGCATACCATGGCTTGTGAGCGCCCCCGAAAGGGGGCGCTTTCGTTTGCCGGGCATTCCACACGTGGCTGGTCCGACCTGCGACTGCCCAAACGCATGCGGGGTCTTTTTTCGATGAGCCCGTGCGTGACGGCCCGTATGTGTGTAGCTACGATATGATGAACAACGGTGCGTTCGTCGCCTGACTTGGCGACGGAACCCCTGACACGCCTTCGCGTGAGGCAACGCCTAGGCCCCGTGCCGCCTGACCGTGGCACGCGCGTGGCCGCGCGACGCCTCGTACTATCCATGAGCTGCCCACATCCGGCAGCGGCCAAAAGGAGGAACCCAAAACGGACGCGTCTGAGAAGAACCTCGCGCAGCAGGCCACAAGCGCTCAGCCCTCACCGGCTGAGGCCGAACCACGCCCTGCCAACCTCGCGCTCATCCACGGGGAAAGCGACGTGCGCGAGCGCCTCGTGCCCGTGGTGTGCGGCGCCGACATCCTCGGGTACGCCTATATCCGCAGCTACCATGAGGCCTACGGCATCAAGCCCATCATCCTCTCGTCCGTCGACGTGAAGGTGACCTCGTCGAGCAAGTTCTGCGACTACCGCGTCGTGCCCGAGGTCTCCGAGGAGGAGGGGCTCGTGGAGACCCTCAAGGCCATCGGCCGCGAGCTCGCGGCACAGGGCAAGGTGGGCATCGTGCACGGCTCCGCCGACTGGAACACGCGCATCATCTCCGCCCACAAGGAGGAGCTCTCCGAATGGTACGTGGTGCCCTACATCGACTTTGCCCTGCTGGACGAGATAACCCAGAAGGACCGCTTCTACGAGCTCTGCGAAGAGCTGGGCATGGACTATCCCAAGACCTGGTATGTGGATTGCGCCGCAGACGCCGAGCCCCTCGACAGCGCGTCGTTCCCGTACCCGCTCGTGGCAAAGCCGTCGCACTCGGCATCCTACGACCTGCTCGACTTCCCGGGCAAGAAGAAGGTCTACGAGATCGAGACGCCCGAGGAGCTGGAGCGCGCCGTCGCGGCGGTGCGCGCGTCGTCCTACGACCACCCCACTCGCCGCTCGCCATCGGCAACCCGGTCTGCATCCTCTCCGAGCGCGTCCAGCGCATCATCAACGACGCCGCGCGCTTCCTCGAGCACGTGGGCTATCGCGGGTACGCCAACTTCGACATCAAGCGTGACGACCGCGACGGCAGCTACCGCTTCTTCGAGGTCAACACCCGCCCGGGCAAGAACACCTTCTACGTGTCGCTCGGCGGCATGAACTTCGTGAAGCCCATCGTGGAGGACTGGGTGCTCGGGCAGGTCGTGCCCTACACCGAGGCCTACGACCCGTACGTGTACACGGTCATCCCCGCCAAGGTGGTCAAGCGCACGGTGGAGGACGAGGCCCTGCGCGCGCAGGTGCTCAAGATGTACCGCAGCGGCAAGGCCCACTCACCGCACGACTACGCGCCCGACTCGCTCCAGCACAAGCTCTGGGCGGCCCTCATGCGCATGAACCAGATCAAGAAGTTCAAGCGCTACGTGTGGGACACGGGCGGCAAGCAGGCCGACGTTGACTGAGGGCGCTGACAGGTCGCTCGCGGCACGCGGGGGAGCCTCGTCGCGCAGGGCCTATGCCGCCCACGACGAGCATCTCCGCGCGCTTGCGGAGGAGGTCGCGCGCGTGCCGCGCGAGCCTGGCTGCTACCTGTGGAAGGACGCCAAGGGCGAGGTCATCTACGTGGGCAAGGCCAAGGACCTGCGCGCCCGCATGCGCCAGTACGTGACGCTCACCGACGACCGCGCCAAGATCCCGCTCATGATGCAGGTGGTTGAGGGCTTTGACTACGTGGTCGTGAGTTCCGAGCATGAGGCCCTCGTGCTCGAGCGCGAGCTGATCGCGCAGTACCACCCGTACTACAACGTCGACTACAAGGACGACAAGAGCTACCCCTTCATCGCCATCACGGAGTCTGACGCCTTCCCGGCCATCAAGTACACGCGCGAGAAGCACCGCAAGGGGACCCGCTACTTCGGGCCCTACACCGATGCCCATGCCGCGCGCGAGACCATCGACATCCTGCGCAAGGTGGCGCCCATCTGCACGGCGTCCTGCGTGGAATGGAAGCGCGTCAAGCGCTACCTGGACAGCCATCCCGACGACGTGCCCATCGCCAACATGGTAGTGCCCGACCACGTGCGTCCCTGCTTCGACTACCACGTGGGACGCGGGCCGGGCGTCTGCTGCGGCGAGGTGACCACCGCCGAATACGGGCGTGCCGTGCGCCAGGTTGAGCGCTTCCTCGAGGGGCGCCGTTCGGAGATGGTGGACGTGCTCGAGGAGCAGATGCACGAGGCGGCCGCCGAGCTGGAGTTCGAGCGCGCGGGCCGCATCAAGCACCGCCTCGACGTGCTTGCGGGCCTCGACGACCGCCAGCAGGTGGTGCTTTCGGGCGCCAAGGCGAGCGTGGACGCCATCGGCTTCTACCGCGAGGAGACCATCAGCTGCGCCTGCGTCTTCGTGGTGCGCGAGGGACGCACGACCCGCACGGCGGAGTTCGTGCTCAACCGCGGCCTCGACGTGAGCGAGGAGGAACTGCAGGCGGGCTTCCTCAAGCGCTACTACGACGAGACGGCCGACCTGCCCCAGGAGATCTGCGTCTCGTGCGAGCTGTCGGACGCCGAGGTGCTCTCGGCATGGCTCACGGAGAAGCGCGGGCGCGCGTGCCGCGTGTTCGTGCCCAAACGCGGCGAGAAGAAGAAGCTCCTCGACATGGCCGCCATGAACGCCCGTCACGCGCTCATGCGCTACATGGTGCGCACGGGCTACGCCGACGACCGCACCAACCAGGCCCTGCTCGAGCTCGAGAGCGCGCTCGCCCTGGACGGGCCGCCGCTGCGCATCGAGTGCTTCGACATCTCCACCTTGCACGGGCGCTTCACGGTTGCCTCGATGGTCGTGTTCACGGACGGACGGCCCGACAAGGGCCAGTACCGCCGCTTCAAGGTGCGCGCCGAGCTCGACGAGGCCAACGACTTCCTCTCCATGGAGGAGGTGCTCGGGCGCCGGTACGCGCCGGAGCGCATGGCCGACGAGCGCTTCGGTGCCCGTCCCGACCTGCTCGTGGTCGACGGCGGCAAGCCCCAGCTCACGGCTGCCATGAACCAGCTCGAGGCGCTCGGCCTCGACATACCGGTCTGCGGTCTCGCCAAGTCGGACGAGGAGGTCTTCGTGCCCTGGGACGAGACGCCGGTGGTGCTCCCGAGCGGCTCGGCCTCGCTCTACCTCATCAAGCAGGTGCGCGACGAGAGCCACCGCTTCGCCATCACCTTCCATCGCGAGCTGCGCGACAAGGCGATGACGGTCTCCATCCTCGACGAGATTCCCGGCGTGGGGCCCAAGCGCAAGAAGGCCATCATGCGTCACTTCGGCTCGCTCAAGCGTCTGCGTGCCGCGAGCCCCGAGCAGATCGCCGAGGTGAAGGGCGTGCCTGAGGCGGTGGCGGAGGAGATCTGGCAGACGCTGCGCGCCGTCGAGGCGGAGGCGGCACAGGTGGCCGAGGCGGCGGGGGAGTAAGGGCCCGTCCATCCTTCGCGTGGGCGTTTTCTTGGCGCAGCGCACGCCGTACCTGCGTTTATTCCAACGATGCGCGAAAAGGATAGTTCCTTGCAGAATACGCCGCTCAACAGCGGTGGAGAAAGCCAATAAGCCGTGCGGCGGCAAGTCTGACGGTGGCTCCACGGACGCGGGCACCACTGACGCGGGCGGCGACGCCGCTGCTGCCGGCACCGTTGGTGGCGGCACCCTTACCGTCGGCTCCGCCTACGGCCCCAGCTCCTTCGACCCGCAGAACTGCTCCTCCGCGTTCTGCCTGAGCGCCAACTCCAACGTCATGGAGGGCCTCTACGACATCGACTTCCACGACTACAGCGTCTCCGACGGCCTTTGCACCGGCGACCCGGTCTGGGTTGACGACAACACCTGCGAGATCACCCTGCGCGACGGCGCTGCCTTCTCCACGGGCGACGCAGTCACTCCTGAGGACGTCATCCACTCTTACGAGCGCGCCAAGGCCGACGGCATGATGTACGTCTCGTTCCTCACCATGATCGAGTCCATGGAGAAGAAGGACGACAAGACCCTCACCGTCAAGGTCACCATCCCCAAGTTCGCCCTCATCAAGGAGCGCCTGGGCATCATCAAGGTCACGCCCGCCACGCTCTCTGACGACGACGCCGCCGCCAAGCCCATCGGCACCGGCCCCTGGATGTATGACGAGGTTTCCGACACCTATGTCACCCTGGTTCCGAACCCCAACTACAACGGCGCTCACCCCGCGCAGGACACCGCCCTCCGCATCGACTCCATGACCGACCCCACCGCCCGCGTCACGGCTCAGTCCGAGGGCACCACGGTCATCACCGAGTCCGTTCCGCCTGATAGCATCGCTCAGCTCGAGGGCGTTGGCTGCAAGGTCGACCAGGTCCAGGGCTTCGGCACCCGCTTCATCATGTTCAACGTCAAGAAGGCTCCGTGGGACACCAAGGAGGCCCGTCAGGCCGTCATGTATGCCCTCAACACCGACAACATGATCGCCAACGCGTTCTCCGGCCTCGCCGGCAAGCCCGACTGCTACCTGCCCGCGTCGCTGCCCGCGCACCACATCGCCTCCACCGTCTACACCTACGACGTTGCCAAGGCCAAGGAGCTCGGCGCTGCCATCACCGCCGACATCGTGCTGCGCACCACCGATAACGCCCAGGTCGTCTCCATGGGCACCCAGGCCCAGCAGGACCTCCAGGATGCCTTCGGCATCAAGGTCGAGCTGATCTCCGACCAGTCCCCCGCAACCTACGCTGCCATCGACCAGGCCGATGACGCTTGGGACATCCTCATCGCCCCGGGCGATCCGTCCTGCTTCGGCGGCGACACCGACCTGCTCCTCAACTGGTGGTTCGGTGACAACATCTGGATGAAGACCCGCTGCCCGTGGGGCGCTTCCGACGAGTGGAAGCAGGTCAACACCCTTATGTCCGACGCCCTCACCAAGAGCGGCGCCGAGCAGCAGGACTGCTGGAACCAGGTCTTCGACATCCTCGCCGAGAACGTTCCTCTGTACCCGGTGCTCCAGGTCATCACCCCGACCGGCTACTGGGATGCCGCCAACGGCGCCAGCCCCTCGGGCGTTGCCGTCCAGGGCTTCTCTGGCATCGGCACCACTGGTGTTGTCCTCTCTGACGTCGCCACGGTCAACAGCTAAGCTCTTTCAGCGCATTCGCTGAGACGCACTATGAGGGGCCTGGGTGACTCGTTCGCCTGGGCCCCCTTTAAGAGGGAACGTATCTAGCCATCTTTCACCTGGAGGAGGGACAGCGTGAACAATCTCCTACGTCTTGTGGGGAGACGCCTCATCGCGTTGCCGATCATGGCACTCGGTGTGAGCTTCCTGATCTTCTTCCTCATGTCGTTCTCGCCCATCGACCCCGCCTACAAGGCGCTCGGTGAGGCGGCAACGCCTGAGGCCATCCAGAAATACCATGAGGACTACGGCCTGGACGATCCCTGGCCCGTCCGTTACGTCCGCTACATGGGCGACCTGCTCCACGGCGAGATGGGCACCTACAGCGCCCAGCGCCGCCCGGTCAGCACCCGCATCGCCACCGCCCTGCCCGTCACGATGCAGCTCACCTTCTTTGGTCTGCTCTTGGGCACGATAGTCTCGTTCACCTTGGGCATCATCGCGGCCATCTACCGCGATGGATGGCCTGACCAGCTGATACGACTCTTATCCATCGCAGGACTCGCCACGCCGTCGTTCTGGCTGGCCGTGCTGCTCATCCTCATCTTCTCGTCCTATCTGCACGCGCTGCCCGCCTCGGGTGCGCTGCCTGATCCGATGAAGGACTTCGGCGGCTACATGGCGCGCATGATCATGCCTGCCGTCTCGCTCGCCGTTCCCCTGACCGGCCAGATGACCCGTATCGTGCGTACGGCCATGGTCGAGGAGCTCGACAAGGACTACGTCCGTACCGCCAAGGGCTCCGGCCTTCCCAAGGGCGTCATCATCGCCCGCAACGTCCTGCGCAACGCCCTCATCACGCCGGTCACCACGCTCGGCATGAAGATCGGCTACCTCATGGGTGGCGCGGTCGTCATCGAGGTCATCTTCAACCTGCCCGGCATGGGCATGGCCATCCTCGACGGCGTCTCGGGCAACGAGCCCAACCTCATCATGGGCGTCGTCATCGTCGTGGCCCTCTCCTTCATCATCATCAACATCGTGGTTGACATGCTCTACCTGCTCATCAACCCCAG
>CACYAX010000040.1:18849-23773 GCA_902772435.1 uncultured Coriobacteriaceae bacterium
GAGGCGATGGCAGTCGCCAAGCCCAAGCTCTCCGGTCTCAAGAACATGAAGACCACCTCCAAGATCGCGTTGCTGATCCTGGTGGTCGTGGTCCTGCTCTCCGTGCTCGCGTCCGTGCTTGCCCCCTATGATCCCTACCAGATCACGGTGGCCCGCCAGGCGCCCAGCGCAACCAACTTCTTCGGAACCGACGACAAGGGTCGCGACATTCTCTCCCGCATCCTCTACGGTGGTCGCATCTCCCTCGTCATCGGCTTCGGCTCCGTCGCATTCGCCCTCGTGACCGGCTCCATCGTGGGCGCCGCCGCCGCGGTCTCGCGCAAGTGGGTCTCCGAGGTCATCATGCGCATCCTCGACATCATCATGTCGGTCCCCGGCATCGCGCTCGCGGCCGTGCTGGTCACCATCCTCGGCAAGTCCGTCCCGGCGATCATCTTCGCCATCGGCTTCATGTACATGCCGCAGATCGCGCGTATCGTACGCGCGAACATCGTGAGCGAGTACGGCGAGGACTACGTGCGCGCGGTCATCGTCTCCGGCGCCCGTGCCCCGTGGATCCTCATCAAGCACGTGCTGCGCAACTGCGCCGCGCCCATCCTGGTCTTCACGGTCACGCTCGTGGCAGACGCCATCATCTGCGAGGCGTCGCTGACCTTCCTGTCCGCAGGCATCGCCGAGCCCACCCCCACGTGGGGCAACATCCTCGCCGACGCCCGCAACGGCGTCCTCGCTGGTCGCTGGTGGCAGGCGCTCTTCCCGGGCATCATGATTATGATGACCTGTCTCGCGCTCAACATCCTCTCCGAGGGCATCACCGACGCCATGGCGTCCGCTCCCTCCGCGCCCGTCTCGGCCGTCAACTCCGAGAGCCGCCGCGCGGCCGACCTGCTCGTGGCCGACCCCGTGCGCGCCTACGCCGCCCAGGCCGACACGCTGGCCGAGCGCCTCGGTGCCCTGCGCCAGGTAGAGCTCGCGCGTACTGACCGGCGTGTGCCCGACTTTGACGTGCAGCCATTGCTGCAAGTCAAGAACCTCTGCATCGGCTTCCCCAACCACGGCGACGTCAACGTGGTCGAGAACGTCACGTTCGACGTGCGCCCCGGCCAGTGCATGGCCCTCGTGGGCGAGTCCGGCTGCGGCAAGTCCATCACCACCAAGGTGGTCATGAACCTCACCGACCCGGGCGAGCGCATCACGGGCGAGGTGCTCTACAAGGGCACCGACCTCCTGAAGCTCACCGAAGAGCAGCACCGCCAGCTCCTCGGCCGCGAGATCGCCATGGTCTACCAGGACTCCCTGTCCGCGCTCAACCCCTCGATGCTCATCTCCTCCCAGATGAAGCAGCTCACGAGCCGCGGTGGCACCCGCTCCGCAGAGGAGCTGCTCGAGCTCGTGGGTCTCGACCCCAAGCGCACGCTCGAGTCCTACCCGCACGAGCTCTCCGGCGGCCAGTGCCAGCGCGTGGTCATCGCCATGGCACTGACGCGCGACCCGTCGCTGGTCATCTGCGACGAGCCCACCACGGCCCTCGACGTGACCGTGCAGAAGCAGGTCATCAAGCTCCTGAACGACCTGCAGAAGAAGCTCGGCTTCGCCATGATCTTCGTCTCCCACGACCTGGCCCTCGTCGCCGAGGTCGCGAGCGAGATCACCGTCATGTACGCCGGCCAGATCGTGGAGAGCGCTCCCACCAAGGAGCTCCTCACCAACCCGCGTCACGAGTACACCCAGGGTCTGCTCGGCTCCGTGCTCTCCATCGAGGCGCACGACGGCAAGCGCCTGCACCAGGTGCCTGGCTCCGTGCCGAGCCCGGCGGACTTCCCCAAGGGCGACCGCTTCGCGCCGCGCTCCAGCCACCCGACGGTGGGCCTCGACGACAAGCCCGTGCGCAAGCTCGTCGCAGGCACGACGGACCACTACATCTACGAGCTGCCTGACAGCGTGCTTGAGGCCAACGGCATCTCGTCGCGTGCCGGCAGCGTTGATCCTGGCGGCACCGATGCGGTGGTCGAGGTCATGAACGACAAGGTCGACGAGGTGGCTGCCATCATGCAGGACGCCCTCGAGACCGTGACCGGAGAACCGGTAAGCAAGGCCGAGGCTCTCGAGGAGCTGGCTGAGCTCGCAGATGGCATGGCCCTGGAAGGAGGCGATGAGTGATGGCAGAGCAGACCCCGATCATCCACCTCGATGACATCTCCGTCATCTTCCGGACCCGTACCGGCTCCATCTTCCATCCCAACCTCGTGACCGCCGTGAACCACCTCACGCTCAAGCTCATGCCGGGCGAGACCATCGGCATCGTGGGCGAGTCGGGCTGCGGCAAGTCCACCACGGCCAACGTGATGTGCGGCCTGCAGTCGCCGACCGAGGGACGCGTGTTCTTCAAGGGCGAGGACGTCACCAAGCGCTCCGCCGACCTCCGCAAGAAGATCGGCCGCGTGGTCTCGGTGGTGTTCCAGAACCCCGCTACGGCGTTGAACCCGCGCATGGCCGTGCATGACCAGCTCATCGACCCGCTGGTGGTGCACAAGGTCGGCAGCGAGGACGAGCGCGAGGCGCGCGTCCGCGAGCTCTTCGGCCTCGTCGGCCTGCCGAGCTCGGCCATGTACGTGCTGCCCGGCCAGCTTTCCGGCGGCCAGCGCCAGCGCGTGGCCATCGCCCGTGCGCTCTCGCTCAACCCCGACGTGATCATCGCCGACGAGCCTACCTCCGCTCTCGACGTGTCGGTGCGCGCGCAGATCCTCAACCTGCTCACCGACCTCAAGGCCGAGCTGGGCCTCGCGATGGTCTTCATCAGCCACGACATCCAGACCGAGCGCTACATCTCCGATCGCATCGTGGTCATGAACCACGGCCAGATCATGGAGGAGGGCACGGCAGAGCAGGTCTTCAACGACCCGCAGGACGACTACACCAAGCTGCTGCTCGGTGCGGCCCCGTCACTGCTGCACCCCAAGCTCGGGGCCTAACGGCGTTCTTTGAGGGGGCGCGGCTGCACCTGTGGCCGCGCCCCCTGTCACTCTCGCGACGTTTCTGCGTGTGCCCGCGCAGGTGGATCCGCTTGGTGGGCACATGCCCGAAGGAAGTGATTTCGTGCCCGTGAATGCTGCTCGCCTCCGCGAGCTCGAGGCCTATACGGGCTCCACGCCCATCCCGCCCGATTTCGACGAGTTCTGGGCGGCGCGCATGGCGGAGGCCGACGCGGTGCCCCTGCGCTACGAGGTCGTGCCCGCCGCGGAGGTCGACTCCTTTGCGACCTGCTCCTATTACGACCTGTGGTTCTCGGGCATGGGCGGCGCGCGCCTCTACGCCAAGTACCTGAGGCCCGCAAGCGACGGCCCCGTGCCGCTCGTGCTGCGCTTCCACGGTTACCCCGGGCGCACGCGCAGCTGGCTTGAGAACAGCTCCTTTGCGGGCATGGGCTTTGCCGACATCACCATGGACAACCCCGGCCAGGGCGGCAAGAGCCAGGACATCGGCGGCTTCGCCGGCACCACGGTCTCGGGCCACCTCATCGCGGGGCTCGACGGCGAGCCGGCGGGCATGTACTACGTGCGCCTGCACCAGAACATCCGCATCCTCTGCCGCATCGTGCGCGAGCTCGACGGCCTCGACCTCTCGCGCGTCTGCGTCTACGGCGACTCGCAGGGAGGCGGCGTGGGCCTCGCCACCTGCGCGCTCAACCCCGACCTGATCACCCGTGCGGGCATCCTCTATCCCTTCCTCTCCGACTTCCGCGAGGTCTGGGAGCTGGGTGCCGACGAGATCGCCTACGAGGGCCTGCGCTTCTACTCGCGCTGGTTCGACGCCGATGGCGCGCTCGCTGACGAGAAGTTCGCCCAGATGGGCTACATCGACACGCTGAGCTTCGCCCACCTCGTGCGCTGCGAGGTGTTCTTCGGCACGGGCCTCGCCGACAACGTGTGCCCGCTCGAGACGCAGTACGCGGTCTACAACGCGCTCACCTGCAAGAAGGAGCACGTGCTCTACCCGTGCTTCGGGCATGAGGAGATCCAGGCGTTCGACGACGCCCTCCTCAACTTCTTCTGGAAGGAGGGCTAGCCATGGCGACCATATCCGCGCTGCTCAAGGGCCTGTCTGCCTATGGGGGACGCTCCGTGCTGCCCGACGGCTTCCAGGCGTTCTGGGACGAGCGTGCCGCGGCTGCCGCTGCCCCGCGCGAGGTGACGGTGGGGGAGACGCCCTTCGAGACGCCCGTGGCCACCTATCAGACGCTGCGCTTTGCCGCGCTCGACGGCCTCGACCTCTCGCGCGTCTGCGTCTACGGCGACTCGCAGGGAGGCGGCGACGACGTGACCTGCCCGCCCCGTGGTTGGCACCACCTGACGCGCTTCGTGGCTCCGGGCCACGCCGTGGTGGAGCTCGAGAACCGCGCGTGGAGTGGCGACGTCACCGAGGGCTGGCAAGAGGGCCCCGCCGCGCTCGCGTTCACGCGCCTTATCGAGGACGCGCTTGTCTGTGCCTGCGTGGCCCGCGACCTGCCGCGGACCGACCCCGCGCACCTCGTGGCGTGGGGCGAGGGCCTCGGCGGCGGCCTCGCGCTCGACGTGGCCTCCCTCGTGCCGGGCTTCGTCAAGTGCGCCGCGCTGAACCCCCTGCCGGCCGACTTCCGCTGCGTGTTCGAGGAAAGCGGCTGCGGGCTCCTCTATCGGGGCCTCACCGACCACTTCCGTGCCTGCGACCCGACGGGCGCGCATGCCGAGGAGCTCTTCGGCGTGCTCGACTATGTTGATACCGCGAACTTCGCGCGCGGCCTGGGCGCTGAGCTGCTGCTCGGCACGGCGCTCATGGATACGGCCGCCACGCCGGCAAGCCAATTCGCTATCGTGAATCAGGTCCCAGGACCCAAACGCCACCTCACGTACCCCAAGTGGGGCCATGAGCGCGTGAACGCCTTCGA
>CACYAX010000041.1 GCA_902772435.1 uncultured Coriobacteriaceae bacterium
AGGCTGCGGTGCGGGTCTGGGAGCGGGTGCGGGCTGCGCAGGAGCTGCACTCGGCACGGGCGCCGCCGCTACGGGCGCAGGCGCCGCTGCCACAGGTGCAGCCGCGGGGGCCGGACTATGCTGGGGCACCTGCGCGGCTGGCCGCTTGGCCGCCGGCTGGGCGGGAGCGGGGGCGAACCCCTCCTCTCCCCACTCGTCCTCAAACGAAACGGCATATGCGTCGTCGTAGGGGACCTCCTCGTAAGGAGGCAGGTCGTCCCACGGCATGGGGTAATCGGGCTGCGGTGCGGGCACCGGTTTCGGTGCAGACGCGGGCTGCGGCGCGGGCGCGGGCTGCGGTGCGGGCACCGGTTTCGGTGCAGACGCGGGCTGCGGTGCGGGCACCGGTTTCGGTGCAGACGCGGGCTGCGGCGCGGACTGCGCCTGAGCCGGTCGAGCCACAGGAGGCTGTGGCTGAACGACGGGGGCCGCGCTCGCCTGGGCAGCTGGCTGCGGGGTGGCAGCCGCGGGCCGTGGTGCGGCCGCACGCGATGCGGGCTGCGCCGACGTCGCCGCGCGCGGTGCCGCAGAGGTCGCTTGCCCCACCTCGACATAGACCACGTGACGATGGCCGAACTCCCGCCCCACGATGGGGTCGATGATGGAGCGCACGTCGTTGCGGTCGAGCATCTTCAGCGCGAAGCTCGATCCCTTGGGCAGGGCCACCACGAGGCGCGAACCGTCGTCCGAGACGGGATCGGAGCTGCGGAGCAGGGCGCCGCGCGGCTGGGAGGCCTGGAGCAGGCCTTCGACGACGCGTTGCCAGCGACGCTGCAGGTCACCGGGGTCGCTGACGCCCTGGGACGCGGGCGCGGGCCGGGCCTCGACAGGCCGCGCCACCTGCTCCTGCGCCACCGGCCTCTGCTCGGCCGCAGCGGGCGGAGCGGGAACTTGCTGGCGCGGTGCGGGCGCGGGCTTCGGTGACGCCTGGGCAGGCGCGGGACGCTGCGGCGCACGTTGAGGTGCGGGCGCGGCGGGGCGGCCTTGCGGAGCCTCCTGGCGCTCGGGACGCACGGCAGGCTGCGGTGCGGGAGCCTTCTGCTCGGCGGGCGGTGCGGAAACGTCCTGCACCTGCTGCGGAGCCGCAGCGGGCTGCGGGGTCTGTACGGCGTACGGACGGGTGGGCGGCACGCGCACGGCTTCGCCTGCGGCAAGCTTGGCGACCCGCTGCTCAAGCACTGCCAGGCGCTCTGCCAGCGCGTCCATCGTCACGTCCGACTCGGGGCGCGCGATGCGCGTGAGGGCGACCTCGAGCACGAGGCGCTGGTTGGTGGCCACGCGCATCTCGGTCGTCGCGTCAGCGAGGATGGCGAGTGCGCGCGAGATGCGGTCACTCACACCGAACGCCTCGGCCTCCTCGGCAATGACGCGCAGGTCGTCGCCCTGGGCATCAATCACGCCCTCGCGCGGACCCACTACCGAGAGCACGTAGGCGTCGCGAAGACGCGATGAAAGCTCATGGGTGAACTGCAGCAAGTCATGCCCCTCGGCAACCAGCGCACCGACCTCTGAGAACAGGCGCGCGATGTCGCGCTGTGCAAGGGCCGTCACGATGCTCGCGAGCGTGGAGGCCGAGACCTCGCCGAGCAGCGCCTGGGCCGCCGAGAAGCTCACCTTGCCGCTCGTGGCGGTCGCGAGCTGCTCGAGCTTGGTCAGGGCGTCGCGCATTCCGCCGCGAGCATGGCGCGCGATGAGCGCGAGGGCGTCAGCGTCGGCCTCGATCTGCTCCTGCTCGCACACGTAGCGCAGGCGCTCGAGAAGCTCGGGGTTGCTGATGGCGTGGAAGTCGAAGCGCTGCACGCGACTGAGGATCGTCTCAAGCACCTTCTGCGGGTCAGTGGTGCAGAGGACGAAGACCACGTGTGATGGTGGCTCCTCAAGCGTCTTGAGCAGCGCGTTGAACGCTGCCGTGGTGAGCATGTGGACCTCGTCGATGATATAGACCTTGTAGGCCCCGCGCACGGGCGCATAGTTCACGCGGTTGATGATCTCTTCGCGCACGTTGTCCACGCCCGTATTGCTCGCGGCGTCGAGCTCGTACACGTCGGGATGCTCGCCCGCGGCGATGAGTTGGCATTGCTCGCAGGTGCCGTCAGGCAGATGGCCTTCTCCCTGCTCACAGAGCAGGGCCTTGGCGAGCAGGCGCGCCATGGTGGTCTTGCCCGTGCCGCGCGGCCCGCAGAAAAGATAGGCGTGGCTCGTACGGCCCTCGAGGACGGCCCGACGCAGCGTGGCAACCACGTGCTTCTGACCCACCACGTCGTCAAAGGTCTGAGGACGATATTTTCTATAAAGAGACTCCATGCTGCCTCCGGTTTGGCGGGACGGAAAAGCCCGTCCGCAACGTGTTTCGCACAGTCAAGTATACGGCACGAGGGCCACGCGTGGACCTCAGGTCGACCAGAGCCGCCACCCGTTCCAGCACCCTCCCGAACCGCGGCAGCCCAGGCGCTCGGCGCGCCAGCAACCCACGGCCACCCCGACGTGCTATCGTGAGGGCATCGGCCATGAGCGGGAGGCATCCATGAAGGCGATCTTTCTCGACGTAGACGGCGTCATAGCCACGCCCACGAGCGTGCGGCTCAGCTACCTGCTCGGACGCGGGCCCGAAAACCAGTGGTACGACCTCGTGGCACTCCGCTATGTGGGGCGTCTCGCGCAGGAGACGGGCGCCGTGGTGGTGCTCAGCTCCAACTGGCGCGATGGCCTCGACACGCCTGACCCCTTCATGAAGGCCGTGATGGACAATCTGTTTGCGCAGCTAGAGGAGGCAGGAGCTCCCGTCTTCGCACTGACCCCGCGCCTGCCGTCCTACGACCGCTCCGACGAGATCGGCTCATGGCTCGACGAGCATCCCTGTGAGGCATGGGTCATCCTCGACGACCTGGCCCGCTTCGAGCTGCGGCCGGAGGTCGCCGAGGGCCATCTGGTGCTCGTGGAGGACAGCGAGGGCATTCGTTGGCAGCATTACCGCGCCGCGCGCGCCATCCTGGGTAGCTAGCCACCCGCGCGCTTGGCCGCCGCACAAGCCCTCCCCTATCTGGGGCGTTACGGCTCCAGCAGCTGCGCCCGCACCGCCGCAAGCTCGTCGTCGGTGATGCCGCACTCGTGCAGGTAGCCCTCTATGCTGCCGTAGGTGCCATTCACTACGTCATAGACCTGGTTTATGGTCTCGTTGCGCATGGCAAGCCGGTCGTAGGACACTTCGGTGGCAAACACGCCCGTGTTAACTGCCTTGTCCACCTCGGGCACCGTGCCAAATGAGTAGAGGTAGTCCTTCACGATCTGATTGCGCCGCACGCCCACGAGCCCCAGCAGCAGCATCGAGGTCATGCCCGTGCGGTCCATGCCTGCCGCGCAGTGGAAGAGCGTGCATTCTCCGTGCGGTACCTCGGCAAAGAAGTCGAAGAGCCGACGGATGGACTCGTGGTTCGAGAGCATGGTGAGGTAGCTCGTGGCAAGGTAGTTTCCCTGGTCGTTTGCCGCGTCGAGAAGGGCCCTGTCCGAGATATCGCGCCCGTACAGCTCGATGTTTTCCCAGCGAACACCCTTCACGCGGGCAAAGACACAGGTCAGCTGCGGACTCTCGCCCCATCCGCGGAGGTCGACCACGTGCTTCACGCCGTAGTTGGTGAGGCGTTCGATGTCGCGACGATTCATGCTGCGCGTAGATCCTGAGCGCAGGAAGCGATGGCTGAGTGTGGGTCCACCAAGAGCATCGAATCCTCCCAGCTCGCGCACGTTATAGCCCGTAGGCACATTGAGCACGCGCACGTCATCTGCGCCGGGCGTGCGAATCTCGCCGAAAATCTTGTCGAAGAAGCCCATGTCGCCCCCTCATGACCAAGCCGAAGCATTTGGGTTCCATCGCACTATTGTCGCATGTGGGAACGCGCTTGTGACCCACGGAACGGTGGTTTGCCCTGAGGCCTCGATGGCGACGAAACGGCCATGCCTTTGCGGCAAGCGCAACGTTAGCTGCCTGGCGCCTACTTCGCCTCGATTTCGTTCTTGGCAGCCTTGGCCTTGCGCCGGTTGAGCTGCGCCTTGACGAGGCCAACGACGGTGGGGATGGCCGAGAGCACGATGATGACCACGATGAGCAGCTCGAAGTGCTCCTGCACAAAGGGGATACCGCCAAAGAAGTAGCCCAGCAGCAAGAACGACGACGACCAGGTGATGCCGCCAAGAACGTTGTAAGTCACGAAGTGGCCCCAGTGCATGCCGCCCATGCCCGCAAGGAAGGGCACGAAGGTACGGATGAACGGGAAGAAGCGCCCGATGAAGATGGCGAGCTTGCCCCACTTCTCGAGGAATGCCTCAGACTTCTCGATGCGCTCGGGCGTCATGGCCTTGACCTTGCCAGAGTCGATAATCCTGCGACCGAAGAAGTGTCCGATCATGAAGTTGCACTGATCACCACCGATGGCCGCGACCCACACGAGGGCAAGCAGCAAGATGATGTTGAATCCGCCGCCGTTGGCAAAGAAGCCCGCCGCGAAGAGCAGCGAATCGCCTGGCAAAAACGGGAAGAACACCACGCCTGTCTCGACGAAGATGATGAGAAAAACGAATCCGTAGGCAAACACGGGACCCATGGCGATGGCGCTGGCAATGAAGCCACGCGGGTCACGGATGAGGTTGATGATGGTGTCGATGAATCCCATGTAACTCCCGTCTGAGGGCGGGTCTGACATAAGGCACTGTGGCCAAGCCGCAAAGGATAAGCAAGCACGCTCGATGGGAACGGGCGCCCGCCAGTGACCCCTTATGGCTGCTGCCTCCCGGCCCTGACCAGGTTCGAGGTGTGACGTCGCCCGAGCCCATCGAACGTGCTCGGACGCATAGTATAGCCGAGGTTGGGCAGCTCACGCAACTTGCACAGGAGCGCGAACATCCCGACACCAAACAATATCCAAAGGATGGACGTGCCCTGCATCCGCAAGATAAAGGGGCCCGCACTGGGCGGGCCCCATAAGAAGCTTGCGCAAAAATCTGCTTACTTGCGGTTCGCGCGATAGCGGCGGAACACTCTCCGCCTCCGGCGTCGAGTGCGACCTCTACGCGCGGTTGGCGCGATAGCGGCGGAACACTCTCCGCCTCCGGCGTCGAGTGCGACCTCTACGCGCGGTTCGCGCGATAGAACTCGATAAGCGCCTTGGTGCTGGCGTCCTGGGCGGCGAGGGCCTCGTCGTCGTGGAAGGCCGGCGTGATCTGCTTGGCAAGCTGCTTGCCGAGCTCGACACCCCACTGGTCGTAGGAGTCGAGGCCCCAGACGGTGCCCTCGACGAAGGTGATGTGCTCGTAGAGCGCGATGAGCTCGCCGAGCGCGTGCGGGGTCAGCGAGACGCCGAAGATGCTGGTGGTCGGGCGGTTGCCGGTGAAGACGCGGGCGGGGACGATCTCCTCGGGCGTGCCCTCGGCGCGCACCTCGTCAGCCGTCTTGCCGAAGGCGAGAGCCTTGGTCTGGGCGAGGAAGTTGCCCAGGAAGAGCTCGTGGACGTCGGCGCCCTCGCACTGGATGGGGTTGGCGCTGTTCACGAAGCCGATGAAGTCGGCCGGGATCATGCGGGTGCCCTGGTGGATGAGCTGGTAGAAGGCATGCTGGCCGTTGGTGCCGGCCTCGCCCCAGAAGATCTCGCCGGTCTCGGTGGTGACGGGGCTGCCATCCCAGCGGACCTGCTTGCCGTTGGACTCCATGGTGAGCTGCTGCAGGTAGGCGGCGAAGCGGTGCAGGTACTGCACGTACGGCAGCACGGCGTGGCTCTCGGCCTTGAAGAAGTTCACGTACCAAACGTTGATGAGGCCCATGAGCGCGACGACGTTCTCCTCGAGCGGCTCGGTCTCGAAGGTGCGGTCCATGTCATAGAAGCCCTTGAGGAAGTCCTGGAAGACGTCCTTGCCGAAGGCGAGGATGAGGGCCAGGCCCACGGCGGAGTCGACGGAGTAACGGCCGCCAACCCAGCTCCAGAAGCCGAAGGCGTTCTCGGGGTCGATACCGAAGTCGGCGACGAGCTTGAGGTTGGTGGAGACGGCCACGAAGTGCTTGGCGATGGCCTCGGCCTCCTTCTCGGCGGAGTCGTCGATGGCGCCGGCCTTGCGCAGGGCGTCAAGCAGCCACCAGCGGGCCATCTTGGCGTTGGTGATGGTCTCGAGGGTGGTGAAGGTCTTGGAGACGACGATCACGAGCGTGGTCTCGGGGTCGAGGCCCTTGACCTTCTCGGCGACGTCGTTGGGGTCGATGTTGGAGACGAAGCGCACCGCCGGGCCGTCCAGGTAGGGGCGCAGGCCCTCGTACACCATGACCGGGCCGAGGTCGGAGCCGCCGATGCCGATGGAGACGACGTTCTCGATGGCCTTGCCGGTGACGCCCTTCCACTCACCGGAGCGCACGCGCTCGGCGAAGGCATACATCTTGTCGAGGACCTCGTTGACGTCGGCCACGGTGTCCTGGCCGTCGACGATGAGGGTGCCCGCCTCAGAGGCAGGACGGCGCAGGGCCGTATGCAGCACGGCGCGGTCCTCGGTGGTGTTGATGTGGTCGCCACGATACATGGCGGCGCGGCGCTCCTCGAGGCCCACGGCACGGCCGAGGTCGGCAAGCAGCTTGACGGTTTCGTCGGTGATGAGGTTCTTGGAGAGGTCGAAGTGCAGGTCGGAGGTGTCAAAGCTCAGCTTGGCCACACGGTCGGGGTCAGCCGCGAACCAGTCCTTCAGGCTGATGCCCTCGGCCTGGAGACGGTCGTAGTGGTCCTGGAGCGCCTTCCACTCGGGAAGCTGCGTGACATCAATCGGTGCGGGAATTTTAGACATATCCGGCTCCTCCTCAAATAGTTGGTCGCGGCGCGTACACAAAGCGACGCATATAGGTCTAGGGTAGCGCAACGCGGGCGTGTAAACGCTGCTAAGCCGCCCACCGTGCGGCAGACGGCGCGAAGCGTGGCGCGGCCCTGCGCACACGGGGACAAATCAAAGGATGCTTGCACTTCTTTTGCTGCATGCCAGGCGCAACGTGCACCGCACCGGCCCGATTTGGGTGCCAATCTGATGCGGCAAGGCCCGTGCACGACCGCGTTTCCGCAGTTTTGCTGGAACAGGCAGCATAGGGCGCTTTGTTGCGGCGCTGAGCGCCCCGCATGCGCGATACTATGCCCCATGACTACTACATTTGCCGAGCTCGGGCTAAACGAGCAGATACTTGCCGGGGTCAACGCCCTCGGCTTCACCGAACCAACCCCCGTACAGGCCGAGTCTATCCCGCTCGTGCTCCAAGGCCGCGACCTCGTGGCCTCGGCGCAGACCGGCACGGGCAAGACGGCCGCCTTCGCCCTACCCACGCTGCAGCTCATCATGGGCCTGTCCAGCACCTCCACCCCCGTCGCCGAGCCCGTCGTTGCCGCAGGGGCCGACGAGGCCCCCGCAGCGTCTGAGGAGCCGGCTCCCGCCAAACGCCGTCGCAGGCGCCGCCGTCGCGGCAAGCCTGCCCCGGATGCCGCGCCTATCAAGGTGCCCGACACCCCCACCGCGCCGCTCGCCCTCGTGGTCACCCCCACGCGCGAGCTCGCGCAGCAGATCGAGCGGGTAACCACGGTCGTGTGCCAGCACACGGGCCAGCGCTCCGTCATCGTCATGGGCGGCGCCCGCTTCGACAAGCAGCTCAGCGCGCTCGCACAGGGCTGTGACCTGCTCGTGGCCACCCCCGGCCGCCTCATCGACCTCATGGACCGCAAGATCGTGGACCTCTCGCAGATCCGCGTGCTCGTGCTCGACGAGGCCGACCGCATGCTCGACATGGGCTTCTGGCCGAGCGTGCGCCGCATCATCGCGGCGCTCCCCGCCAAGCGCCAGAACCTGCTCTTCTCGGCGACCATCCCACCCAGCATCAAGGGCACCATCGACGCCATGCTGCACGACCCCGCCATCGTCGAGATCGCGCGCATCGGCGAGACGGCCGACACCGTCGAGGAGCACCTCTGCCCCATCACGCAGGGCCAGAAGACGCAGCTCCTCGAGGCGCTCATCCGCACCGGCGGCGCCGAGCAGGGCACCACGCCCGAGCGCGTGCTCGTGTTCTGCCGCACCAAGCAGCGCGTGGACGACGTCTCCAAGGTGCTGAAGGCTGCCGGCTTCAAGGTGGAGGTCATGCACGCCGACCGCAGGCAGGAGGCCCGCGAGAAGGCGCTCGCCCGCTTCCGCGACGGCCGCGTGCAGGTGCTCGTGGCAACCGACGTCATGAGCCGCGGCATCGACGTGAGCGGCATCGACGCCGTCGTCAACTACGACGTGCCCATGGACCCCGAAGACTACGTGCACCGCATCGGCCGCACGGGCCGCGCCGGCGCCACGGGCCATGCCTACACCTTCGTGGCGCCTGACGAGATCACGCCTCTGCGCGAGATCGAGTACTTCACGCACAAGCTCGTGCCCATCTGGGACCTGCCCGACTTCGCCTACGACGAGGGCCGCATCGTGCCGCCGGCAGGCCGCTCGATGACCAAGCCCATGCGCACGATGTTCTCCGGCTCGCGCTCCCGCGGGCGCGGCCCCGCGGGCGGCCGCTACGGCAGGCACTACTAGGCAGTACTGACAATCTCAAGGCTTGGAGCTCGGCATGGCTGGCATTCGCGCCTATGGCCGCACCGTCGGCACGCTTCCCACGGGCAAACGCAACCTCATCACCGACGTTGCGGGCGTGCGCGTGGGGCACAGCACCATCAACCGCAAGGCGACGCACACCGGCGTCACGGTCATCCTGCCCGTGGAGGGCAAGGTCTACAAGCACCGTCCCGTCGCCGCGAGCTACGTGCTCAACGGCTTCGGCAAGACCGTGGGCACCGTGCAGCTCGACGAGCTCGGGTGCCTCGAGACGCCCATCGCGCTGACCAACACCCTCTGCGCGGGACGCGTGGCCGACGCGCTCGTCACGTATACGCTGGAGCACAACAAGTCCGCGACCAGCGTGAACCCCGTCGTCGGCGAGACCAACGACGGCCGCATCAACCAGATCCGCACCCGCGCCGTCACCGAAGACCATGTGCGCGCAGCCATGAGCGCCGCCGGCGAGGACTTCGCGCAGGGATGCGTGGGCGCGGGCACCGGCACGGTCTGCTTCGGGCTCAAGGGCGGCATCGGCTCGGCGTCACGCGTGGTGGAGCTGTGCGGGAGCTCGTACACGCTGGGCGTGCTCGTGCAGTCCAACTTCGGCCTGATGGAGGACCTCCTCGTGTGCGGGGAGCCCGTAGGCACGCGCATCGCTGCCCAGCTCGGGGCGAAGGGCGCGGCAGACGAGGACGAGCAGGGCTCGATTATGGTGGTCGTCGCCACCGACGCCCCACTCACGAGCCGCCAGCTCCGGCGCGTGCTCAAGCGCGCGAGTATGGGGCTCGCCCGCACCGGCTCGCACATGGGCAACGGTTCGGGCGACGTCTTCTTGGGCTTCTCCACGGGCAACATCCTGCCCCGCCGCGAGAAGAAGCCCCTTGACCTGCACGTCCTTCCTGACGGCGCGCTTGACCCGCTCTTCAGGGCCTCCGTCGAGGCAACGGAGGAGGCCATCTTGAACTCACTCGTCGCCGCCCAGGCCACGAAGGGCCTCGAGGGCAGCATCTACCACGGCCTCGCCGAATTCCTCGCGTAACCGCGCCACCGTTGGCGCACGACTCTCCACCACGAAAGGCCAGCCATGAAGCAGGCACGCCCGTATCCCCAGCTCATCGTCACGCGCAAGGCGGCACGCGCCCTCGCCGCCGGGCACCCCTGGGTCTTCGAGGGCGAGGTGCTGCGGATCGAGCCTTCTCCGCTCGACGGCACCGTGGCGCATAATGGCTGCGTGGTGGACGTGCGCGAGGAGAACGGCACCTGGCAGGGTTCGGCGCTGCTCTCCCAGGAGAGCAAGATCCGTGCGCGCATCATTTCGCGCAACGCCAACGACCGCTTTGACGAGGGCTTTTGGCGCCGCAAGCTCGAATGGGCCTGGCAGCACCGCGTGACCTGCATGGGTTCGCGCGCGCTCCCTGGCTCCGCCCCCGACACCGAGTGCTGCCGCGTGGTCTTCAGCGAGGCGGACGGCTTTCCCGGCCTTGTGGTTGACCGCTACGAGCAGGTGCTGGTCGCGCAGGTGGGCACCGTGGGCATGGAGCTGCTGCGCCCCACGCTCTACCCGCTGCTGCTCGACGTGCTGCGCGCGGACGGCCAGGACGTGCGGGCCATCTACGAGCGCAACGACGCGCCCACGCGCGAGAAGGACGGGCTGGCCCTCTACAAGGGCTGGTGGGAAGGCTGCGCGCCCCTCGACACGCAGGTCTGCGTGCATGAGAACGGGCTCGCCTTCGAGCTCGACCTCGAGAACAGCCAGAAGACGGGCTTCTTCCTCGACCAGAAGTACAACCGCCGCGCGGTGCGCGAGCTTGCCCGCGGGCGTCGGGTGCTCGACTGCTTCTGCCACGTGGGGCCCTTTGGCCTGAACGCCGCTGCGGGCGGGGCCGCGCAGGTGACCTGCGTGGACGTGAGCGAGCTTGCCATCGAGCTTGCCCGCCGTAACGCACAGCTGAACGGCCTTGACGCGAACATGGGCTTTACCTGCGCGAACGTGCTCGACTACCTGCCCGAGCTGCGTCGCGACCGCGCGCGGCTGCGCGAGGAGGGCGGGCCCTTCGACTTCATCGTGCTCGATCCGCCGGCCTTCACCAAGAGCCGCGGCACCGTGCGCAACGCAGCCCGCGGCTACAAGCAGATCAACTACGACGCCCTGCGCCTGCTCCCCCGTGGGGGATACCTCGCAACGTGCAGCTGCTCGCACTTCATGACCCGCGACCTGCTCGCACAGGCCATCGCCGAGGCCGCGCACGACGCGAACGTGCAGCTCAAGCAGGTGGAGGAGCGCCAGCAGGCGCCCGACCACCCCATCGTCTGGGGCATTCCCGAGACGCACTACCTCGACTTCTTCATCTTCCAAGTGGTGTAGTTGGTACAAAGAACCGACGGATGTTTGCACCAGCCGTGGACAAAAGGGAGTATCCCTAACGTCCACTGGCACAAAGAACCGACGGATGTTTGCACCAGTTGGCACAAAGAACCGACGGATGTTTGCACCAGTTGGCACAAAGAACCGACGGATGTTTGCACCAACCGTGGACAAAAGGGAGTATCCCCAACGCCGACTGGCACAAAGAACCGACGGATGTTTGCACCAGTCGTCGTAACGGGCGACCAGGCTAGCCCTTGCGCGAGCTCAGTACGCTCTCAAGCACCTCGCCGTCCACGTTGCCGCCCGAGATGACGAGCGCGATGTCGCTGCCGCCCACGATCTCGGGGTAGTCATGCACCGCCGCGACCACCATGGCACTGCCGCCCTCGATGGTGAACTGCTCCTCCTCCACCATGAAGCGTAGCGCCTCACGGATGGAGCTCTCCTCGACGAGCACCAGCTCGTCAATGAGGTCGGGCAGCATCTGGAACGCGAGGTGGCCGATGCCGCCCACAACGGCGTCGCAGACCGTGCTGCCCGTCACGGGATAGGTAAAGTACGGGATGCCGTCGGCGAGCGAGCGAGCGACCGCCGGGCACGCAGCCGTCTGCACGCCGATGATGCGCACGTTGGGGTTGATCGCCTTGGCCGAGACCGCGATGCCCGTGATGAGCCCGCCGCTGCCCATGGGGGCCACGATCGTGTCCACCTTGGGATGGCTGACCATGATTTCGTAGCCGATGGTGCCCTGACCTGCGTAGACACGCGGATCGAAGTCGCCGGGGTCAACGTAGAAGAGCTCGTGGCGGTCGATGTAGTTAAGGCCGAGGGTGAGCGCGTCGTTGTAACCGTTGCCCATGGTCATGACGCGCGCGCCATAGAACCGGATGCGGTCGAGCTTGGGGCGCGGCGTGCCGTACGGCACGATAACCACGCAATTCTCGATGCCGAGCAGCTTCGCCGCGTAGCTCACCGCGTTGAGCGCGCCACGGATCTTGAAGCTCTTGCCGAGCTGCTGGCTCTCGAGTTTGAAGCGGTAGCGGTGGTCCTCATCACTGAGGTAAATCGAGTCCTCGAGCGGGGTCCTCCTGATGAAGTCGCTGATGCGTACATACGCGTCACGCACGTCCTGCGCGGTGAACTGCTGCAGCATGGGAACCCCTTTCGTAGGTATACAGAAAAGATAGCAGAAAGGGGACAGTTTTGAGACAACTCTTGATAGTTGCCTGAACAATTTGCTTCCTAGGGGGCACTTTCACCAAAAAACGTCCACGACTACCGTGTTTTTGCAGGTCGAAGCCGTGGTTGCGGGCCTTGGGACCACCTATTTTTGGGTATCCCGCACACAAAAGGGGCGGCCCCGCACGCTGCGGAACCGCCCCTTTGGCGTTACGCGTTATCGATGCTTACAGGTCCTCGATGCCCACCTTGTCGATGAGGGTGTCGATGAGCTCGCGCGGGGCGGCCTGGGTGCCCGACTGCATGACGTTTGCGGAGCCCGTCGCCATGGAGAGGCGAATGGTGTCCTCGAGGCTCATGCCCGAGTCGTTGGCGTAGGCGATGGCGGCAACCACGGAGTCGCCGGCGCCCACCGTGGAGCCGACCTTGACCTTCGGCGAGATGGCGCGCAGGCTCTTCTCGGGCGTGACGAAGAGGGCGCCCGCCCCACCCATGGAGACCGTGACCCACTCGACGCCGCGGTCCATGATCTCGCGGGCGGCCGCATCGATCTCGTTGAGGTCGGTCAGGGTGCGGCCCACGAGGCCGGAGAGCTCGTGGTCGTTGGGCTTGACCATGGTCGGGCCCGCGGGGATGGCGGCATCAAACACAGCGCCGTCAGCGTCGAGGTAGACCTTGGCGCCGGCCTCCTTGCATGCCTTGATCCACGTGGCGTAGATGTCGACCGGGGCGCCCTTGGGCACGCTGCCAGCGAGCACCACGGTGTCGCCCGGCTCGATGTCGTTCACGAGGCGCGCGAGCAGCGCGTCGAGGTCGGCCTCGCTCACGAGCGGGCCCGGCTCGTTGATGTCGGTGTTGGTGTGTTGCTCGGGGTCGACGACCTTGAGGTTGGTGCGCGTCTCGCCCTCGACGTACAGCGAGACGACCTCGATGCCGGCATCGGCAACCATGCGCTCAAGGTTGCGGCCCGTGTCACCGGCCAGCAGCGCATAGGCGACGCTCGTGCCACCAAGCTCGCGGATGACCTTGGAGACGTTGATGCCCTTGCCGCCAGCATCCACGCGCAGATCGGAAATACGGTTAACGACATCCAACGTGAAGCTGTCGATGCGGGCAGTTTTGTCGATGCAGGGATTGAGGCAAACGGTGCGAATCATAGCGCTCCCTTCAGATATGAACCTAGGTACTAGATAGCATATACTTTTCTCACGTGTGCAATTCATATTGTTCGGCGAGGGCGATACTTTGGACAAGTCACCGCAAATTGACGCGCAGTTTATGCACTTGGCGCTTGAAGAGGCACGCTTGGCAGCCGCCGAGGGCGAGGTGCCCATCGGAGCCGTGGTGGTCTATGACGATGAGGTGATCGCGCGCGGGCACAACCGCCGCGAAGTTGATGAGGACCCCTCGGCCCATGCCGAGTTCTCGGCGATGACGGCCGCGGCACGGGCGCTGGGCCGCTGGCGCCTCACCGGCTGCACGGTTTACGTCACGCTCGAGCCCTGCCTCATGTGCGCCGGCCTCATGGTCAACGCGCGCATCGACCGCTGCGTGTATGGGGCACCCGACCCCAAGGGCGGGGCCCTGGGGACGCTCTATGACGTGAGCCATGACGAGCGGCTCAACCACGAGTTCGCAGTGACGCCCGGCGTGCTGGCAGACGAGTGCGCCGAGCTGCTGCGCAGCTTCTTCCGCGCGCGGCGCGCCCAGAACAAGGCCGCGCGCCAGGCGGCTGAGGAGTAGCTGACGCCCGGGCCTTGCCCGATGTACGCCGGCCTCACGGCAAACGCGCACGTAGACCGCTGTGTATCTGGTACTCCCGCCCCAAGGGGGTGCGCTCGAAACGCTCCGCGACGGGCGATGGCCCCCAACCCTCTTGAGACACCCACCTTGGAGGAACTTGCGTCGGTCGCCATGGCCATACCACTTTTCGATGTTGTGATGCCATAAATTCGCCATTGTAGGGGAATATGGGGGCTTTTCTCTCCGTATGGGAGATAACGGCACTGCTAAAAGCGCAGGTAAAAGGGCCCGTTCAAAGGGACTGTTTTTGAAGGCGGCCTCGCATTCCCCTACAATGGCGAATTTATGGCATCACAACGTTAATTACTGGTATGGAGCCCCGTCGCATTCGTACCAGCTCCGCGAGCCAAACCTGCGAGCTGGCTTGCACAAACCTTTGCCCTCCACTAAGACCTAGCACGGAGTACTGCCGTGCCCGCACCAACCCCGCCAACAGCTGCAAGACGGTTTGTGCAGACCCTGCCAGCCAAAAGAACGAGCGCAGGCCCGAAAGCCTGCGCCCGAAGCGCGTGCCAGTGCGTGCCGAAGCTTAGAACTGCACCGTAGGGGTCTGACGGACGGAGTCGTCGGCGACCACGAAGCCCTGGCGCTTCTGGAAGCGGGAGCCGGCCACAATGTTGCCCGGGAAGGTCTCGATTGCGTTGTTGTACTCGAGGACGCAGTCGTTGAAGCTCATGCGGGCGTAGCTGATGCGGTTCTCGGTGTCGGTAAGATCGGTCTGGAGCTGCTGGAAGTTGGTGTTGGCCTTGAGCTCGGGATAGGCCTCGGCAACCGCGAAGAGGTGACCAAGCGCCTGGGAGAGCTGGCCGGAAGCCTCCATCTTTGCCTCGGGGGTGCCGGCGTTCGCAACGGCGGCGCGGGCCGCGGTCACGGCAGCGAGGGTCTCGGACTCGTGCTTCGCATAGCCCTTGACGGTCTCGACCAGGTTGGGGATGAGGTCGTTACGACGCTGAAGCTGGGCGTCGATCGTCTGCCAGGCGTTGTCGCAGCGGTTGTTCTTGGTGATGATCCCGTTGTTGATGCTGATGTAGGCAACAGCGAGGATTGCGATAATGGCAATGATGACGATGGCGATAACCATGGTTCTACTCCTTCTCATACATGACGTTCTCAGCTGTCTTTCGTGCCAGCGTAGGAATAGTATACCCGCACGCGCATGACCTTAGCAGATAACCTTGCTTAAATATCGTCGATAAAGATGTGTCTGCCCAACGCGAGCCGCATGCGCTATGATTGCTTCTACATGGAGAGGTGGCAGAGTGGTTGAATGCAGCGGTCTTGAAAACCGCCGGGCCGAAAGGTCTCGAGGGTTCGAATCCCTCCCTCTCCGCCATGTAATCGAGGGCCCCGGTGACGGGGCCTCTTTCATTGGGAAGGAAGTTCGGAGGAACGCGGAGGGATTCGAACCCGCAAGGGCGCGACATGCCCTCTGGCATGTCGCGGGCGGAGCGCCGCTAGGCGCGGAGCCGTCGAGCGTCGCCGCAGGCGGCGCGGCGAATCCCTCCCTCTCCGCCATGTAATCGAGGGCCCCGGTGACGGGGCCTCTTTCATTGGGAAGGAAGTTCGGAGGAACGCGGAGGGATTCGAACCCTATTTCTCCTGCTTGGAACGGGCGCTTCTGCCGGCATCCTGCGGGATGCTCAGCGTGAAGGTCGTGCCCTTGCCCAGCTCGGACTCGACGCTGATCGTGCCGTTGTGCTGGTCGACGATCTCCTTGGTGATGGCAAGGCCCACGCCCAGGCCGCCGCGGGCGCGCTCGCGGCTCACCTCAGAGCGCCAGAAGCGCGA
>CACYAX010000042.1 GCA_902772435.1 uncultured Coriobacteriaceae bacterium
TCGCCGCAGGGAGGGTTGAGATAGAGATAGGCCCTGGCCCGAATTATTTTGGGTCAGGGCCAACTTTGCCTCTTGACAATGTCCTGCTCATATTAAAGAAGCGGCCGCCCAAAAGCATCATGCGGGCTTCGCCTGGCGCAGCTTACGATTCCAGACGCTCTACCAGCAGCTTGTTGAAGAGCTTGGGGTTGCCCGTTCCCCGAGCCGCCTTCATGCACTGGCCCACCAGATAGCCGATGACCTTCGTGTTGCCCGCGCGGTACTGCTGGACCTGGGCCTCGCAGCGCACGAGCACCTCGTCGACCAGCGCACCAAGGGCATCGGCATCGGTGGACTGCCGCATGCCGCGCGCATCGACCACGCGGGCGGGGTCCTCGTCTGTCCCGTCAATTGCCTCGAGCACCTCGCGGGCTTGTGCGAACGTGATCGCGTCTTCGGCGAGCAGCTCTGAGATACCCCGCACCTGCGAGGGCGTGAGCGCCACGCAACTCGGCGCGAGGTTGACCGTCACGTTGGCCACCATACCCGCCAGCTGGGCATCTGCCCCCGCCACGGCCTCCTCGAAAGCCTTGGCAACCGCAGGGTCGCCGGCGATCTGCGCGGCATCCTTCCGCTTCAGGCCAAAGCTTGCCTGGTAGCGGGCCCGCTTCGCGTCAGGCAGCTCGGGAATCCGCGCGCGGCACTCCTCGACGAACTCGTCCGACAGGTCGAACGGCGCGAGGTCGGGATCAGGGAAGAAGCGGTAGTCGTCGTTGGTCTCCTTCACACGCATGACCACGGTGCGCTTGCCCGACGGCTCCCAGTGTCGCGTCTCCTGGCGGATGGCGCCGCCGCGCTCCAGCACCTCCGCCTGCCGACAGATCTCGTACGCCAGCGCGTCATGCAGGCTCTTGAACGAGTTGAGGTTCTTCATCTCGGTCTTGGTGCCCATGCGCACCTCGCCCCGGCGGCGCAGCGAGACGTTGCCGTCACAGCGCATGGAGCCGCTTTCGAGCGAGCAGTCGGAGATGCCCAGCGTGAGGAAGGTCTCGCGCAGCTTCTCCATGAAGCGCCGCGCCTCCTCGGGCGTGCGCAGGTCTGGCTCGGTCACGAGCTCGATGAGCGGCGTCCCGCAGCGGTTGTAGTCGAGGTAGCTCTCGCTCGCGCCCCCGATGCGCCCCTCCTTGCCGCCCACGTGCACCATCTTGGCAGCGTCTTCCTCCATGTGGATCCGCAGGATGCGGACGGGCACCGTGTACGAGCCGTCGGCAGCGCGCTCGAGCAAGCTGCCGTCAGCGGCAGTGTCCGCGCACGTCGGCCGCTCGGCCGCCCCCTCGCCCGTCACCTCGAGCGCGAGATGCCCGTGCATGCAAAACGCCACCGGCCCCTGCGTGGTCTGGAAGTTCTTGGCCATGTCGGGATAGAAATAGTGCTTGCGATAGAACATCGAGCGTCGCTGGATTTGGCAGTTGGTGGCGAGCCCCGCCATCACGATGGAGCGAATGGCCTGCTCATTGGGCACGGGCAGCGCACCGGGCATGCCCAAGCACACGGGACACACGTTGGTGTTGGGCTCGTCAGTGTGCGAGAGGCGGCAGTTGCAGAACATCTTGGTCTCAAGCGCGGTGAGCTCGGTGTGCACCTCGAGGCCGATCACGGCCTCCCAATCCCGCAGCACCTCATGCAGCTTCCTCATCAGAGTTCACCTCCCCTGCCCGCGAAGGCAGGCGCGACGGGCGCGCCGTTGCCAAGGCCGCGGCCCGCGTCGACTCCCCGCTCCAAGGCCCGCGCGAAGGCGAGCAGCCGACGGTCGCGAAACGCCGGCGCCTGGAGCTGCGCGGAGACGGGCAGGCCCGAAACGGCCCCGAGCCCGAGCGGCACCGAAATCGCGCCGTTGCCGGCGATGTTGCTGGAGATCGTGAACATGTCCGCCGCATACATCTCGGTCGGATCCGATATCTCGCCGAAGCACCAGGCGGTGCGGGGCGAGTCGGGCATGAGCAGCACATCGCAGCGCTCGAACGCGGCCACGTAATCGGCCGTGATGAGCGTGCGCACCTTCTGGGCGGGCAGGTAATACGTGTCGTAGACGCCGCTGGAGAGCAGGTAGGCGCCCAGCAGCTGCCGACGCTTGGCCTCCTCGCCGAAGCCGTGGGCGCGCGAGAGCGCGGTCTGGGTGGCGAGGTCCGCGCAGCCCGGCTCCTGGTAGCCGTAGCGCGTGCCGTCGAAGCGCGCGAGGTTGGAGAAGGCCTCGCAGGGCCCGATCACGTAATAGGCGGCGATGGACGACGCGATGTTGGGCAGGTCCACCTCCACGAGCCGGGCCCCCTGCCCTTCGAGCACGCGACAGGCGCCGTCCAGCGCGGCGCGCACCTCGGGGGCGAGCCCCGGAGCCTCCATGAGCGCCGGCACGATGCCCACGCGGCAGCCCTCGATGGGATCCTCGAGCCGCGTGAGGTGGTCCACCGAGCAGTCCTGGCTCGTGGAATCGTACGGGTCGCGCCCCGCGCCGGTGAGCGCGTTCATGGCGAGGGCCACGTCAGCCACGCGGCGGCCGAACGGCCCCACCTGGTCGAGCGAGCTCCCGAAGGCTACCACCCCGTAGCGGCTGACCGTGCCGTAGGTCGGCTTCAAACCGACCACGCCGCACAGCGAGGCGGGCTGGCGGATCGAGCCGCCCGTGTCAGAGCCGAGCGCCAGGCTCACCTCGCCCGCCGCGACGGCCGCCGCCGACCCACCCGAGGAGCCACCCGGGACGCGCGTGACGTCCCACGGGTTGTGGGTGGGATGGAAGGCGCTCGACTCGGTGGAGGAGCCGAAGGCGAACTCGTCCATGTTGGTCTTCGCAATGGGCGTGGCGCCCGCGTCGAGCATGCGCTGCACGCAGGTGGCCGTGAAGACCGAGCGGTAGTTTTCGAGCATACGGGAGGCGCAGGTCGTGCGCGTGCCGATGAGCTGCATGTTGTCCTTGAAGGCGACGGGCACGCCCGCAAGGGGCCCGAGCTTCTCGCCAGCGGCCCGAGCAGCATCAGTGGCTTCAGCAGCCGCAAGCGCAAGCTCTTCCGAGACCTCGAGCAGCGCCTGGACCTCGCCCTCGCGCGCGGCGATGGCATCAAGCGAGGCAAGCGCGACCTCCACGGCACTGAACGCGCCCGCGACGACGCCGGCGGCAATCTGGGCGGCGGAGAGCTCGTCGAGATTGGCCATCAGCGCGCACCCCCTTCGTCGCCCAGGATGGAGGGCACGCGAAAGCTGCGGCCCACGCGCGAGGGGGCGTTCTCGAGGGCGATCCCGAGGGGAAGGGCGCGCTCGTCGGCAGCGGCGTCATCCGCGGCCATCACGTTCACGAGGCTTCCGATGGGATGGAACGTGGGCTCGACGCCCTCGAGGTCGTATTCACGGATGGGCTCGAGCAGCGCCACCGCATCGTTCAGGTACGCGGTCATCTCGGTGAGCTCGTCGTCGCTCAGCGCGATGCGCGCATAGCGCGCGATGCCCGCAACGTCTTCGCGGGTCAGGGACATGGTGCCTCCCTACCTCAGGTCTTCTTCCCCACCATTCTAGGGCAGGCGCGCAACGGGGCGCCCCGTCTCCCTAGCGGTTCTCGATGTGGGCCACGTTGCTCACCTGGATGGTAAGCCGGCCGTCGGCCTCCTCGATGAACTCGATGTAGCCCGGGCGCTCCGCAAGCTCGGCAGGGAAGGTGATCTCAACGCCCGTGTCGGTCACGATCTTGTGCTTGCGCGCGAGGCGGTTGGCGGTGCCGCGGCGCACGGACACCTCCTCGGGCAGGCGCTGCTCGTGCACCGCCTGCTCGAAGCGCTCGCGCACCTCGGGACGCTCGGCAAAGACCTCGCGGCCCACCTCGAGCGGCGTCACGGTCTGCTCCACGTCGGCCACGCGCACGAGCGCGGCCTTGGCGCGCGAGACCTCCATAGCCGGGCGCAGACCGAACTCCTCGGCGACCTCCTCCACGATCTCGGTCACCGCGCTCACCACCTCGCGCCCCGACGGCGTGGAATGGCACTTGAGGAAGTCGTCCGCGATCACGTTGACCTCGCGCCCGCCGATGAGCCGCGGCTTGTCGGAAAACTCGATGGCCAGGGTGTCGGCGCGCACGAGCAGGTAGCTCGCCACCTTCTGCGTGGGGTTGGGCAGCATCGCGTCGTGGCGCAGGATGGCGTTGCCCGCCCCCTCCACGTCATGCACGAACGATACGCGCCGCGGCAGCACGATGACCGCGAACCAGCGCGTGGCGGCAGCGTCGAGCTGGGCCGCGATCTCGCCCTCGGAGAGCCTGCCGTCGACCTTCACCTCGCCCGTGTCCTCGAAGTCCGCCACGAGGAGGTCCGCCTGCTCCACGCTGTCCGCACGGCGCAGCTCCTCCCAGAACCACTGTGCCACCTGCACCGATATGCCCAGGAAGTCGTTTTCGCCCGCAAGGTATGCCGCGAGCTGCTCCGCGAAGAGGCTGCCCTCCGCAAACTCGGCATGGCGGCTCTCGGCGCTCGCGGTGATGCGGCGCAGGTGCCGCTGCACGTACGACTTGGTCTGGCGCTCGTTCAGTGGCAGCTCCTCGTCGGACAGGTAGGCACTGCCCGTCTCGAAGTCGAACACGTGCAGGATGGCGTGGTTGATGCGGATCATGGACTCTCCCGTCGAAGCCGTTTGCGAACGACCATGGTAGCGCAAAGGGCTGACGACAATCGGCCGCTCCCGGCGCTCCCCCACCGCCGCATCACAGCACGGCCACACCCAGCTGTGGGTAATCGGGGCATTTGGCCAGCGCGCCGCAAAGTCAACTAGAATGGCTCCATGTGCAAACAAACCAATCACGCAGGAGGCGCTGTGTACACGTGCATCAAACACCGCAAGATCACCGAGGTCAAAGAGGCCTGGGAGAAGATCTATGCGGAAAACCCGCTCCTGGCGCCCTACCAGTCATATGAGTTCTGTTCGCTCGTGGCGGCCGACTACCGCCTCTCCCACCTACGCGTGCTGCTCAAGCCCGTGTTCTTCGAGATCAAGCGCGACGGCGAGACCGTGGTCATCGTGCCGCTCTGGAGAAAGCCCCTCAAGAAGCCGCCCTTCACGGAGTACTACCTCTTCCCCGACTTCTGCCTCTGCGGCTACCTCGACGTGGTCTACCGCGCCGACTGCACCGACGAGGACTTCGAGGCCGCCCTCAAGCTCGTGAAGGAGCGCATCAAGGGCTCCATCACCTTCCGCCGCGTGAACGAGACGAGCCGCTTCGGGCAGTACCTGCTGGGCCACTTTGAGCCCTACGGCGACGCCCCCTCGGCGATGGTCTCCTTCCCCGACGGCTACGACCCCTACTTCGCCTCGCTCGGCAAGCAGACGCGCCAGAACGTGCGCACCTCGCGCAACCGCCTCAAGCGCGACGAAAAGAGCTACGAGCTCAAGGTGTTCTCCCGCCAGCCCCTCGAGGACGAGCTCTGGGACAAGGTCCTGCGCGTGCACCTCAAGCGCAAGCTCATCCGTGACAACGTGCGCGAGGGCGGCCTGCGCAACTACGTGGACCGCAAGCACGACCCCATGGAGCGCGCCCTGCGCACCCTGCCCTTCAACTGCCTCTTCATGCTCGAGATCGACGGCGTGGAGGCCGCCTACCTCGTGGGCTTCCTCTCCAATGACGGCAAGACCCTCGTGGTGCCGCGCCTCGCCATCGACGACGACTTCAAGTTCTACTCCCCGGGCATCCTGCTCGTGGCCGAGACCATCAGCTACCTGGCCGAGAACACCGACGTTCGCAACCTCGACCTGTGCCACGGGGAGCAGTCCTACAAATACGTGATGGGCGCGCACGCCCGCACCAACTATTATTTCACCATCGACTAGCGGCGCACAGCCAGCACTCAGGGAGGTAGGGCCATGGGCCTTCTCAGATACGCGCGCAACGCCAACTACAAGCGCTTCTACAACGACCTCAAGGAGCTGTCCCCCAAGACGGGCAAGCCCGCGTGGCTCATGTTCGCCGACGCCGGCCTGTGCTTCGCGCTCTATCGCTCCGGCTTGCAGGACTACCTCAACTTCAAGTTCTACAACAAGAGCTTCGCCGAGCGTAAGACCTACGTCACCACGGGCGACGAGTACCACGCCTACAAGATCCTGGCCAACCCGGCCAACGACGTCTTCGCCGACAAGACCAACCTCTTCCGCCGCCTGGGCCACCTCGCCAAGCGCGACTTCTGCGACCCGCGCGAGGGCTACGAGGGCTTCAAGGCCTTCATCGAGAAGCACGAGTCGTTCGTGCGCAAGCCCATCATCGGCCTCGGCGGCAGCCGCGTGGAGCGCGTGGAGACCGCCGAGATCGGCGACCCGCACGCCTACTACGAGGACCTGCTCGAGAACCGCGACTTCGTGGAGGAGCTCATCGTGCAGGACCCCACCTGGGCGTCCCTCTCGCCGGGTAGCGTCAACACGCTGCGCATCATGACCTTCTGCATCGACGGCAACGCCCGCATCCTCTTCGCCTGCGCGCGCGTGGGCAGCGGCTCCTCCATCGTGGACAACTTCCACCAGGGCGGCATGGGCCTGCTCGTCGATATGGAGCGCGGCTGTCTCTCGGGCAACGGCTTCACCAAGAAGCTCGAGGAGTCTGAGGTGAGCGTCACCGGCGTGCGCTTCGACGGCTTCCCCATCCCCTACTGGGACGAGGTCAAGGCCATGATCATCGAGGGCGCCATCGCGACGCCCGAGGTCTATTTCATCGGCTGGGACATCGCCATCGGCGTGGACGGCCCGCTCGTGGTGGAGGCCAACTGCGGCAGCGGCTGGGACATCACGCAGGTCGTGGCCCAACGCCCCTCCCGCCACCATGTGGCGCGAGGGGCGTTCTTCTGCATGCGGAGCACACGACATAAAAGTTAGCCATGTGCGTCGATACGCGCAGAGCGCGTGTGTCTAAAACATATGATTGAAATACCCCCTAATTTGGGGGTAAAATCCCTCACCGTGGCTAGGAATTACCATCACATGGTATGAAACAGTAAGAGAGGCACCATGTCAGATACGCTACTCACCATCGACGGGCTTTCGGCTGGCACCGAAGACAAGCCCATTCTGCACAACGTCTCGCTGTCTGTCTCGTCAGGCGAGACCCATGTCCTCATGGGCCCCAACGGCGCCGGCAAGTCGACGCTCGGGCACGTCATCATGGGTGACCCCGCCTACCAGGTTAGCGGCGGCAGCATCTACTTTGATGGCCAGGACATCACCGAGCTCGCCCCTGACAAGCGCTCGCTGGCAGGCATCTTCCTTTCCTACCAGGCGCCCGTCGAGGTCCCCGGCGTGCCCCTCTACAGCTTCCTGCGCACCATCTGCCAGATGCGCCCCGAGCTCAAGACCACCGCGCGCAAGTTCCGCCAGCGCGTGAACGAGATCTGCGAGCAGCTGAGCCTCCCCGACTCCTTCCTCACCCGTGAGCTCAACGTGGGCTTCTCCGGTGGCGAGAAGAAGAAGATCGAGATGCTGCAGCTCCTGCTCCTGCGTCCCAAGCTGGCGATCCTCGACGAGACCGATTCCGGCCTCGACGTGGATGCCCTCTCCATCGTGAGCCGCGGCATCGAGGCCTATCGCAAGGACTGCGACGGCGCGCTCATCGTGATCACCCACAACACGCGCATCCTCGAGCGCCTCGACGTCGACCGTGCCCACGTCATGGTGCACGGCCACCTCGTGGCAGACGGCCCCGCCTCCCTCATCGACGAGATCGATGCCGAGGGCTTCGGCCGCTTCGAAGCCGCCATCGAAGGCGGTGCGCAGTGAGCGAGACGACGGAACGCAAGCGCTCCGAGGTAGCCGACGTCGACCGCTCGCTCTACGACTTCGTGATGAGCGAGGAGGGCTACGAGCGCTATGCCGATGGCCTCACGCCTGACATCGTGCGCGCCATCTCGGAGAAGAAGGACGAGCCCGCGTGGATGCTCGAGATGCGCCTCAAGGCCCTCGACGTCTTCCACGAGATGCGCATGGCCGACAACTGGGGCCCGGACACCTCGGGCCTCGACATGGACCACATCTCCACCTACGTGAGCCCCAAGACCAAGCAGGCCCGCGACTGGGACGACGTGCCCGAGGACATCAAGACCACCTTCGAGCGCCTGGGCATCCCCGAGGCCGAGCGCGAGAGCCTGGCCGGCGTGGGTGCCCAGTACGACTCCGAGATCGTGTACCACAACATGCGCGAGGAGGTCGCCGAGCAGGGCGTCATCTACACCACCATCGAGGACGCGCTGCACGACCCGCAGTGGGAGCCCGTGGTGCACCAGTACTTCGGCAAGCTCATCCCCATGCGCGACCACAAGTTCGCGGCACTGCACTACGCCGTGTGGTCGGGCGGCTCGTTCGTCTACGTGCCCGAGGGCGTCACGCTCTCCTATCCGCTGCAGAGCTACTTCCGCCTGAACGCGAGCGGCGCGGGCCAGTTCGAGCACACGCTCATCATCGTGGAGCCGGGCGCCGACCTGCACTTCATCGAGGGCTGCTCCGCCCCCAAGTACTACGAGGCCAACCTCCACGCCGGTGCCGTGGAGCTCTACGTGAAGGACCACGCGCGCCTGCGCTACTCCACGATCGAGAACTGGTCCAAGAACATGTACAACCTCAACACCAAGCGCGCCACGGTGGGCGCCGACTCGCGCATGGAGTGGGTCTCGGGCAGCTTCGGCAGCCACGTGAGCTACCTCTACCCGACCACCATCCTGCAGGGCGCGCGCTCTACCTGCGAGTTCACCGGCATCACCTTCGCCGGCGCCACGCAGGACCTCGACACGGGCTGCAAGGTCATCCTGAACGGCGCTGACACCACGGCCTCGGTCGACACCAAGTCGATCAGCAAGGACGGTGGCGTCAACACCTTCCGCAGCTCCGTCGTGATCGGCGCCAAGGCCGAGCGCGCCCGCGCCACCGTGAGCTGCTCGTCGCTCATGCTCGACGACATCAGCCGCTCCGACACCATCCCCGCCATGGACGTGCGCTGCGGCTCCGCCTCCGTGGGCCACGAGGCCACCATCGGCCGCATCTCCGACGACACCATCCTCTACCTCATGAGCCGTGGCTGCTCCGAGGCCGAGGCCCGCACCATGGTCGTCAACGGCTTTGCGAACCCCGTCTCGAAGGAGCTGCCGCTTGAGTACGCCGTCATATCAAGACGCAGACGCTTTCGCACATCAACGTGCCGCCCGCGCAGACCTGGAACTACCTGCGCATCAACGAGATTCCCTTCGAGGTCAAGACGCCCGTCACCAAAGGCGAGGTCCTCACGCGCCTGCCGCGCATCTTCGACCAGGTCGAGACCGGCGTCGGCGCCGAAGCCGCCGCATGGATCGTGGCCTCGTCGGGTGACTCCCGCTACCTCGAGGTCAAGGCCGGCGTGAAGCGCGAGGAGCCCATCGTGGTGGACATCGACGCCTCCGCAGGCGAGGCCAAAGACACCGGCGTGCTCGTGCGCGAAGGCGCCGAGGCCACCGTCGTCGTGGCCGTGCATGGCGCGGGTGCCGAGGACACGACCTCCGCGTCGCTCGTGCGCATCATCGCCGAGCGCGGCGCCAAGGTTTCGCTGGTCGAGATCGTTGCCGCTGGCAGCGATGCCCGCCACCTGGAGGGCGTGGGCATCGACGCGGCCGAGAACGCCGTCGTCGAGTGCCGCCAGTACGCGTTGGGCGGCGCGAAGGTCGCCGTGGGATTCGCCACCAACCTTGCCGGCACGAGCGCGCGCCTCAACCTCGACATGCGCTACCTTGTGGACGAGGGCGCCACGCTCGACGTGAACCACGTCTGCCGCCAGCGCGGCCGCGTGACCCGCTCGCAGATCACCACCTCGGGCATCCTCAAGGAGCACGCCAAGAAGACCATGCGCGAGACCATCGACCTCATCCACGGTGCCAAGGGTGCCGTGGGCAACGAGATCGAGACCGTGCTCATCGCGGGCGACCACGTGGTCAACAAGACGCTCCCCGTCATCCTCTGCGACGAGGACGACGTGCAGGGCAACCATGGCGCCTCCATCGGCTCCGTGAGCCCCGAGCAGCTCGCATACCTCGCGGACCGCGGCATCTCCGGCGAGGAGGCAACGGCGCTCTTTGCCCGCGCCATCTTTGATGATGCCGTCATCCATGCCCCTGAGGCCAGCTCACGCGCGGCAGCCCTCTCGCGTGCCGAGGAGTTCCTCGGCGCAGAGATGGCCCGTGACGTCGCGGAAGGCCTCGGACTCACCGAAAGCGAGGAGAGCGCCCGATGAGCCTGACTGCCGACGAGCTTCGCCAGATCGAGGAGAGCCCCTTCAAGGCCGACTTCCCGCTTCTTGCCGAGAACCCGCAGATCACCTTCCTTGACAGCGCTGCCACCGCGCAGCGCCCCGCCACGGTGCTCGATGCCGAGCGGCGCTTCTACGAGACCATGAACGCCAACCCCCTGCGCGGTCTGTACGGCCTCTCCGTGGCGGCCACCGCCGCCATCGAGGACGCCCGCACGCGCATCGCGCGCTTCATCGGCGCGCTCGATGGGAAGGGCAAGCCCGAGACCAACCAGGTCGTCTTCACGCGCAACACCTCCGAGTCGCTGAACCTCGTGGCGCACACGCTGCCCGCGGTCGTGAAGCTCGGCCCTGGCGACGAGGTGGTCATCTCCATCATGGAGCACCACTCCAACCTCATCCCCTGGCAGCAGGTCTGCAGACAGACGGGCGCAACCCTGGTCTACCTGCGCCCCGACAGCGACTTCCGCATCACGGCCGCAGAGATCGAGGCCAAGATCGGTCCCGCGGCGAAGATCGTCTCCGTCACGCAGGTGTCCAACGTGCTCGGCGTGGAGAACCCCGTGAAGGAGATCGCGGCGCGCGCCCACGAGATGGGCGCCGTCTGCGTCGTGGACGGTGCGCAGTCAGTGCCGCACATCCCCGTCGACGTGCGCGAACTGGGCTGCGACCTGCTCGCCTTCTCGGGCCACAAGCTCGGCGGCCCGATGGGCATCGGCGTGCTCTGGGGCAAGAAGGAGCTGCTCGAGGCCATGCCGCCCTTCCTCACCGGTGGCGAGATGATCGACTCGGTCAGCGAGACCGACGCCGTGTGGGCGCCCATCCCAGCCAAGTTCGAGGCGGGCACGCAGGACGCCGCGGGCAGCTACGCCACCGACGCCGCCATCGCCTACCTGCAGAAACATGGCATGGAAGCCCTCGAGCAGCGCGAGCGCCTGCTCGCGACCTACCTCGCGGACTCCCTCGAGGCCCTGCCCTACGTGAACGTGATCGGCCCCGCCGACGGCGCGCGCCACGTGGGCGCCGTCGCCTTCAACGTGAACGGCGTGCACCCGCACGACGTGGCCTCGATCCTCGACATGCAGGGCGTCTGCATCCGCGCCGGCCACCACTGTGCCCAGCCCCTGCTCACCTGGCTCGGCGAGCTGAGCACCTGCCGCGCCAGCGTCGCCTTCTACAACGACAAAGCCGACATCGACAAGCTCGTCTCGGCCCTCGACATGGTTTGGAGCGTGTTCCATGCCCGTTAGCAGCGCCACCCCGGCAAGCCTCTACAACCCCCAGTTCATGGACCACGTGAACAACCCCGACTACAACTACCAGCTCGAGGATCCTACGCACGTGCACGAGGGCGTGAACCCCTCCTGCGGCGATGACCTCATCTTCTCGATCCGCCTCGGCGAAGACGGGCGCATCGAGGAGGCAGCCTACCAAGGCCACGGCTGCGCCATCAGCCAGGCTTCCGCCGACATGATGAGCGACCTCATGATCGACAAGACGCCCGAGGAGGCCCTCGAGCTCTGCGACCTCTTCGAGCGCATGGTGCGCGGCGAGGTGGAGGACGAGGCTGAGCTCGAGCGCCTCGAGGACGCCGCCCTGCTGTGCGACATCGCCCACATGCCCGCCCGCGTGAAGTGTGCCGAGCTTGCCTGGCGCACCCTCTCCGAGATGCTCACGAAGGAAGACGAGGCGTAACGGCTATGGCTGGAGGGCTTTTCTCGACCAAAGGACGCTATGCGCTGCGTGCCATGGGCGACCTCGCCATGCACGAGGGATGGATCTCGCTCGGCGACGTCGCAGAGCGCCAGGGCATCTCGCGCAAGTACCTTGAGCAGGTCATATCGCTCATGCACAAGGCTGGCTACGTGGAGAGCCAGCGCGGCAAGGGAGGCGGCTACCGCCTCACGCGCAAGCCCGAGGAGTACACGCTCGGCGAGATCCTGCGCGCAGCCGAGGGCTCGCTCGCGCCCGTCGCTTGCCTCGACTGCACGGTGGGCGAACTCTGCCCGCGCGTGGAAGACTGCCCCACCGTCACCATCTGGCGTGACCTCGGCAAGCTCACCTCATCGTTCCTTGACAGCAAGACGCTGGCCGACATCCTCGTGGACGAGGACTTCTGCAAAGAGCAGGAATGCTAGACACCCCTTCGCACGGCTTTCTAACTAGCGCGGGCCTTTCGGGGCCCGCGTTTTTTGATACGCCCGCACCGCGTGATGCCGAAAGCGCCCGCGATTGCCCGCATCCCCCGAACAGGAGGGCGCCCTTCCCTTCCGAAGGCCTATAGTTGATGTGCTTAGGCAACCTGACAAAGGAGGTCCCATGTTTGTTGACGCGCGCAAGACCGGCACCTGCCTGTTCGCTCTGATCCTCAGCCTCTCCCTCACGGCATGTGGCTCGAACAAGCAGGAGCAGAGCGAGTCTCCCGAGCCCACCAAGGAAGAGACCGCGCAGGTAACCACGGGCGAAGAGGCTACCGGCCAAGAACAGGCGGACACGCAAAGCGAAGCGGAGAGCACCAGCACGACTACGGAGTCCAGCACGACTGTCACCGCAAACCAGCGTGTCGGCGCCGAGGGAATCGGCTTCGTGGACGTTCCCGCTGACTGGGTGACCTTCAAGGACACCGCGGGCGGCACCGACCTCCAGTGGAGCGACCTCACGGGTACGAGCATCGTCACGATGAACACCTTCGACATGGAAAGCGTGCCTGAGGAAGAACGTGCAAGCTTTGATGCCAAGCGCGCTGCCGAAAGCGTGTGGATCAGCATAGAGAGCAACGGCGGAGAAGACGTCACGGGCGCAGAAGTGCAGCTTGCGGGCAAGACCGCCTATCAGGTCTACTGCTTCTATCCCACAGACGGCACGTTTCTCGTCACCTGGAACGTGGCAGACGACGCGGGCGTAATCCACTACGTCTCAGCGGAGGGGCCGAACACGACCATCATGGATATCGTCGCTCTCGTCGAACAAACTTATGCGTTTACTGAGTAGCCCTACCTTACACCGTGAGATTTGACACCTCGGCAACTCCCGCTCCAATTTGTGAACCACAACGCGTTATCATTAGTCAGTGCTTGTAAACCTTTACAAAGGAGGTACCAACAATGCTTGTTAATGCCACCGCTATGCTCCAGGCTGCCGTCAAGGGTCACTACGGCATCGCCGCCTTCAACACCAACGACCTCGAGTGGACGCGCTCCATCCTCCTGGCCGCCGAGGAGCTCCAGTCCCCGGTCATCATCCAGTGCACCCGTGGCGCCGCTAACTGGCAGCAGGGCTTCAAGGTCGTCAAGGACGTCGTCGAGGACCTCGTCGACTACATGAAGATCACCGTCCCTGTCGCTATGCACCTCGACCACGGCACCTATGAGGACTGCTTCGAGGCCATCGACGCCGGCTTCACCTCCATCATGTATGACGGCTCCCACGAGCCCACGTTCGAGATCAACATGGAGCGCACCGCCGAGATCGTGAAGCTCTGCCACTCCAAGGGCATCTCCGTCGAGGCTGAGGTCGGCGGCATCGGTGGCGTCGAGGACGGCGTCGCCTCCAACGGCGAGCTCGCTGACCCCCAGGAGTGCAAGGCCATCGCCGACCTCGGCGTTGACTTCCTCGCCTGCGGCATCGGCAACATCCATGGCCTCTATCCTGCCGACTGGGCCGGCCTCTCCATGGACCGTCTCGCTGAGATCAAGGCTCTGACTGGCGACCTGCCGCTCGTCCTCCACGGCGGCACTGGCATCCCGACCGCCATGGTCCAGGAGGCCATCACCAACGGCGTTGCCAAGATCAACGTCAACACCGACCTCCAGGTCGTCATGGCCCGCGCTACCCGTGAGTTCATCGAGTCCGGCAAGGACCTCGAGGGCAAGAACTACGACCCGCGCAAGCTCCTCAAGCCCGGCTTCGACGCCATCGTCAAGCGCGCCAAGGAGCTCATCGTCGACTTCGGTTCCGACGGCAAGGGCTGGGCATAAGCCTTAAGACTCAGGTTTACTGAGCGCACGATGCGGGGCCCCGGGCTTGCCCGGGGCCCCTTTCCTGCCGCGGGCACCCAGTCGGGACCGAAGTCGGCGCGCGGCGCCCTGTGCCGCGTTCCCCAGCTGAGGTTCCGACGGCAAGGGCTGGGCATAAGCCTTAGACTCAGGCAACTGAGCGCACAACGCGGGGCCCCGGGCTTGCCCGGGGCCCCTTTCCTGCCGCGGGCACCCAGTCGGGACCGAAGCCGGCGCGCGGCGCCCTGTGCCGCTACTTGTATCGACTGCGGAAAAGCGGCCTAAGCTCGCTGATGGGGGCCTTGCTTTCGATGAGCTTGCGCATGCGCTCCTCTGCCGCTGCGATCTTGAGGCTCTCCTCGAGCACGTCAGCAGCGAGCTCCGGCGGGACGATGCAGACGCCCGAGTCATCGGCCAACATCAGGTCTCCTGGTTCGACCAGCTTGCCACACAGCGTCACGGGCCCGTTCATCTCCACGCACTCCATGCGGTACTTGCCCGTAATCTGCGTCACGCCGCAGCTAAACACGGGATAGTCGCTCTCCATGATGGAGGACGCATCCCGACAGCATCCGTTGACGATGTTGCCGGCCAGCCCACAGGCCTTCGCCACGGTACAACTCTGCCCTCCCATGTTGGACACCTCGAGGTTGCCCCCAAAGTCGCTTACCAGCACGTCGCCCGGTTCGCTTATGTAATAGATGTCACGAGTCGACATGGCAATGAAGTCATGGTCGTGGGAACCTTGCGTCGCGGTCTTACGCACGGGACTGTTGCGGATGGTCACGGCGGAACCACAGATCTTGCTGCCGGGCTTGAGCGGTTTGAGGTAGCTACCCGGAATGGCACCGTCAATTCCGTATCCGTCAAGCACGTCGCTGACGGTCGTGGTCATGTCCTCCATAGACAAGAAGCCGTCGATGATCTCCTTGGAGACGCGATCGAACTTGATCTTGGTAATGCGCTCGCGCGGCACGAGTCCCCAGATGCGTCCCGCAGCCTCGTATTCGGCATAGTCGGCGTCACGCTGTGCGCGCTGGGCGGCCACCATCTCGTTGTAGGCCTCGGTCTGTGTGATGTCCATACGATGCTCCTTATTGCGATGTCAAAACAATCCGATACTCAACCAACGGGAGTCGACAGAGGCGGTTACGCCTCCGGATCGAGGAAGTTACCGCGCTCATCAGGCTGTTCCTTGCGAATCCTGCGGGGAACGAGCTGGAATGCCAGTGTCTGTTCGTTGACCAAGGGCGTTCGGCACGCGAAGAAAACCACGCCTCCCTCGGGGGCTCGGACCTCCTCAAGAACGTCGCCGCGCAGCGGATCGAGAACCTGTGCCAACAACGCGCCCTCGCTGACGACGTCCCCCAAATCGCTGACCCCCCTGAAAATGCCCCCGCGACTCACCCGTACGGCAACCAAGCCTCGCTCTGAAAACGTCGTCGCTCGCATGCCCCCGTGACAGGGACGGTCAATGAGACCTCGGGCATCGAGGAAGCGCAGGCACGCGCGAACCATCGACGCGGCTGACTCGTCATTGACCAGGTCGGTCTCTTTGGTGTAAAGCGTATAGGCCTCGGTATCCCAAAGACGCCAGTTATAGTGCAGCGTCGTGGTATCGAATGACCCGGGAACGTGCTTGGAAACGTACGCCAATCCAAAGTCGGCGCCATTGTCAGTCTGGATGCCAGGCCCGCTCATCACGCGGACGTGGTCCATGAAGTCGCCCTCCAGATAGAAGCTGGCGAAATGAATGCCGTAGTGGAAACCCTTCACATGCTCGAACAGGGCCCCCGCGATGCGTTGGGTGGTCTCGCCCAGACTGTATCCAGGCATCATGCGGTTCACATCGGTGTTGTCGCCAACCCAGAAACGTTTGTGGTTGTTCATGGAGGCGGGGTTGGCACAAGGTATCACCATGATGCGTTTTCCTGCGGTTATGGCGCCCTGTGCCTCCAGTTTGCGCAACTTTCGAACGATGCGCGCACAAATGTAGGTCTGCTGAACCTCGTTGCCGCGAATGCCCGCCACAAAACAGGCGGCGTCTTCGAACTCGTCCGCGCAGGCACGGGCATCGCCATCACCGCCCAATTTGCGACCATCGGGCGTCACGCCAAACGAGAAGGACTTGATCTTCATGTCCTGGCGATAGGGCATCGTCATGCTGAACAGGGTCTCTTCGAGCATGTCAGTTCACCCCCTCGCTGGACGACATTGCTAAAACGCGCGCAATGAGCGACCCAGGATACACGATCGGATACTCTCTGAGCGTAAAGAGAAGGCCGTCTGCCGGACTTGTCAGCTCCTGCAGCACCCTACCGGTAGCCGCATCAAGGACATGGCCGATGACCTGGCCCTTCCCAACGCGCCCGTCGTGCTTGACTTCCGGCATGAAAACGCCCGCCGCGTCCGCATTGACAAATCCCACCTCGCCATCGACGCTCACGATAGGACGACGGACTTTCGCCACGGGCCCTGACCATATGCCGGCCTTGCGCATCAGGCTGAAGATCCCATCAGCCAGCTGCTCACCATATTCCCTGGTCAGGCGCATGCCAACACCCATCTCCACCACCAGGCAGGGGGTGTCCAGGGCGTTGAGGCTGTAGGCAAGCGTGCCCTTGAGCACCGTGGCGTTTCCATGCACCCATACGAAGTCGACGTTGCTCTCCATCGCCCACGGCATCAGCGTCTGCTCAGACACCTCGTTGATGCGAATCTGCGGCAGTTCGCGCAGGTAGATGTTGCTCGCATGGATATCGAGACTGATGGTGGCCCCGGCTATGTCTGCAACGATATCAGCGGCCATGGACTCAAAGGGCGAGGCGCTGTTCTTGCCCGGGAACACGCGGTTCATGTCGAGATCGAACTGGGGGATGCCACGGTAAATGGCACCCACGCCCAACGGATTCAACGCCGGATAGATGTCCACGATCCCCGTCAGGTATTCTGGGTGCTCGTTTATGCGCCGAGCCACCTCGAAGCACGTGAACTGCCCTTCGAGTTCGTCGCCATGGATGCCGCTGACTATCGCAATGCGCGGAAGCGTCTCGAGGTCGTCAAACGCTGCGCCCTCGGGCACCAAGCGATTCTTAATGACTTCAAGGTCCTCGTCGACCGCCATCTGGTAGCTCGAAACAACTTGAATCATTGCTCTGCATGCTCCTTCACGGTCATATGGACGGTCTGGGTCTGATCGGCCAGCCCGACAAAGGACCCGCGCTCGACGGGGCAGTCGGACCAGTCACGCCCCCAAGCCAGCGGGATGTAGGTCTCATCCACCTCCTGGTTGCGCGTGGGGTCATACCCATACCAAAAGTCATCGACGCTCGCCTCCACCCACGCATGGGTCTGCCCTTCTCCCAGCGCCAAACCGCTGACATAACGGGCGGCGATACCGGCATGGCGAAGCGCGGTTACGAGGACATGACTGAAGTCCTGGCAGACGCCCCTCCCTGCCGCAAAGGCCTCCGACGCCGTCGTGGCAACCGTCGTCGTGCCGGGGGCATAGGCCATGGCGTCATGGACGGAGGACATGGCGTGCAGACAGAACCCATCCACCTCGCGCACGTCATGGTGGTTCTTAACCGTTCCGAGACTCTCAGCGAACGTGGCGAGGGCACCTTCTGCCCTCGTCAGCGGCGTGGAATGCCTGAACACGGGGTGCGCGACATCGGGCTGTGCCCAGTTGAAATCAACCCGAACCGTCCCCGAGCTGTGATAGCCGATGCGCGTATGCTCCTCTGACTTGCGGCCAATCGCTACGAGGTTGCCAAAGCTGTCGGTCTGACGCACGTAGCGCATTTCGGGCTCCACGGTCAGGTCAGACTCCAGAACCCGCAGCGTATACGATGGCGAGGGCATGCAGCGAAGCACGAAGTAGTGGTCACGCACCGGGACGCTGAAATCTATCGTCGTAGAAAACGAGTAGTCAAGTAGTTTCAAGGCACAGCTCCTCACGGACGCGCATGGGACACACACCCATGCGCGCCCTGGTCTTTACACGTCGACGAAAAGGCCTTCGACGCAATCCAGCAAGATCATGCGGTTGTTCGTGGGATCAGGGTTCGGCGCCAGCCCCAAAAGCAGCATGAGCTTCTCACCGTCGCGGCGTAGAGGCGTGCACTGCATGCGGTAGTTGAGGCGCGAGAACTCCTGCCCGAGGTGTTCGAGATGATAGTTGAGGCGAATGTACATGTCGATGCGCTCAATGCTGTATCCGCACTTCAGCGTGTACCTGTTGCCCATTTCCGGAATGGAGTCGTCGCTGCAGCTGCGAAACGCATACAGCATGTCGGTTATCGACTGGAGCGAGAGCATGGGCGCCACGTTCTTTGCCGCCGCCTCCATGATGTTGACGGCAATCTGGATATAGGAAAGCGCGGCAGACGAGATGCTCTCGCGCAGCACGATGGCATTGTCGTAGGCATAGTTGAGATTGGAGATTACCGAGAACGGATCTTTGCGGCTAAACAAGAACTTCTCAAGGAAGTCGTCAGCGCTCTCGTACACGTTGGGAATCTCCAGCTCCTCGCAGAACCTCACGTAGTCAAACGCGGGCCCGTCGATGGACTGGTCATAGGCTTGCTGCATGATGTCGATTTCGATGAGCGTGCGCTCCACATAGCGGCCCAACCAAAACAGACGGCTCAGCTTGTTCAGTGCGCTAGAATCCATGTGTCTTTGAACCCCCCTCCTTGGCTCGAGTTGACGATGGCGTTGCCGGCCTCACGTGAATAGCGCGTCAGGCCACTGGGCCAGACTTTGGTCTCATGACCCGTCAGCACGAAAGCGCGCAGGTCGGCCTTGCGGGGAACGTCGCCCTCCGCCAGATGCACGGGCAGCTCGGTAAAGTCGATGATCTCCTGCGCAATCCAGCGACGCGGGCTGTTCAGAACCTTTTGCCTCAGCTCCTCGCGTGCCTCGTCATCCAAGTTGGCCGCGAACACGACGCCGTAGCCACCGGCCTCGGCCGTGTCCTTGATGACCAACCTTTCGAAGTTGTCCATGACGTACGAGAGATCATCTGGATAAAACGGCAGGTACGTGGGGGCATTTTGCAAGAGGGGCTTCTCGCCCAGATAGTATTCGACCATCTTGGGCACGAAGTAGTAGATGCCCTTGTCGTCGGCTGCGCCATTGCCGGGAGCATTGATGATCGCCACGTTGCCGGCGCGGTAGGCGCTCATGAGGTTGGGGATGCCAATAACACTCTCGGGCAGGAAGGTGGTGGGATCGAGGTACTCGTCGGAAATGCGCCGATAGATGGCTCCGACGCGCTGGTCTTTCTCGAAGCCGCGATAGTAGACGTACTCGTCCTCAACGTACAGGTCCCCTGCCTCGGCCAGCAGCGCACCGGTCTGCTCAGCAAGGAAGGAATGCTCGAAATAGGCCGCGTTATACCGACCTGGTGTGAAGATGACGTTGATTCCCCCGCAGTTCACGTTGTCCATGACCTCACGGAGCATGCTGCCGTAGCCGCGGTTGTCCACGATATCATTTGTGCGGTAAGTATCTGGACTGCACCGACGACAGAGGGTGCGCGCGATGAGCGGGTACGACGCTCCCGACGGAACACGCAGGTTGTCTTCCAGCACGAACCAATCGCCATCCCGTGACTGCACCAGATCGATGCCCGAGATGTGGCTGTAGATGCCCTTGGGAGGCGTGAGTCCGATACAGGACGCAAGATACCCAGGCGAAGAGAGGACGAAATCTTCGGGGACCACGTTGTCATGAATGATCTCCTGCGGACCATACACGTCCTTCAAAAACGCATTCAGGGCATCCACCCGCTGGATCAAGCCGCGCTCAAGGACCTGCCATTCGTCTGCAGGGATGACGCGGGCGATAGCATCGAAGGGAAACAGCCTCTCATTGAAGACGCCATTCTTGTAGATGCCGAATTTGACGCCATAGCGTGCAAGCTGATCATTGATACGAGCGGTATGGGACACAAGGCTTTCCATAGGGACCCCCTTTCGGCACCGGTTTGCATACCACGCGTCACGACAGGGTGCGCATGGAGGTCATTATCTATGAAAGGAAAAACCCGTTTGCCCTGATAAATGCACTAATTTTGGCTTTTCGAGATGTTCTTGCCGAGGTAATCTCCTCTTCATGTTCTGTTTACGGACCCTACATAATCCCGCTTTCTGCGGGACATACGCCCAGAAGCAAAGCCGGGAGTGGTCGCTGCGACGGCAGCAAGCCCACGCTCGGAACGTCTTCACAAATTGGCTAAATAGTTGCCAGATGTGCCATGTCAAGCCGTCGGCGAGCTCTCTGCCACAACGCTGCATATCCATGCGACAATGGAAGTAGCAAATCGAGGAGGTGCCCATGCGCGAAACCATCTACCGCATGATCGTCGACGACCGTGAGACCGATAACCGCATAGCCACTATCTACGACTGGTTCATGATCGTCTGCATCCTGCTCAGCCTCATGCCGCTGTGCTTCAAGGAGCTGACGCCCAACCTGCTGCACCT
>CACYAX010000043.1 GCA_902772435.1 uncultured Coriobacteriaceae bacterium
CGTGGTCATGGGCCGAGAACCTCAGCTAGTGGATGGCGTACAACGCCTCGGGCGCGATGTCGTATGACGCCTCGACCTCAACGGGGTTTGCGTCCGACGCCACGGAGCGCGTGGACCCGCGCTTCTGGGTGCAGGGCTGGGTGTCCGTGGACGAAGGGAACCCCGTCTACTACCGCTTCGTCACGGTCGAGCGCCTCGCGCACGCGGTCGATCCGCGTGCGATCGCCCTGGGCTGGGAATTCATCAAGGTATGGGCTCGTGAGGCCGACGGAAGCCTCACGTATCTTGGCTAAGACGCGTATCGGAACCGCTATCACGTGAGGAGGACGCAATGATCGTTGACAGCATCGAGCACGTGCGCGACTACGCGGCGCTGCTGCCGTGCCTTGAGGCAGGGCTCGCCGCGATGGGCGACGGCCGTTCGCTCGAGGTGGGCCGTCATGAGTTTGAGGGCGGCTTCCTGCTGGTGCAGGAGGGCACGACCATGCCGCTCGAAGAGGGCACCTTCGAGGCGCACCGCAAGTTCATCGACGTGCAGTTCGTCATTGAGGGTGCCGAGGAGATCGCCTGGCAGGAGTACGGCGACCTGAGCTGCGCCATCGCCTACGACGAGACGACCGACAAGGAGCGCCTGGATGGCTCCCGCGCGCACCACATGCTGGTGAGCGAGGGCATGTTCTGGGCGGCCTTCCCCCGCGACGGGCACAAGGCCATCTCCCACGTGGACGAGCCGCACCGCTACCGCAAGGTCGTCATGAAACTGCCGGTCAGGTAATGGTTCGGCAGGTCACGTGGCCTGCCGGATGGTATAGCCCCTTTGGGGCAGCACGAAACGCAACGAGAGAGGAAAGGGAAGAACATGGCTATCAAGACACTGAACAGGCTCACCCCCGACGGACAGGTCTACTACGACTCCGAGATGGAGATCACCGAGGCCTTCGTCAACCCCGGCCCCTGGACCACGGCCCACGGCCCCGGCCTGCTCGAGACCCCCGCAGGCACCATCCTGTGCTGCTGGTTCGCCGGCACCTATGAGGGCGACACCGACATCAACATCGTGGTCTCCCGCCTCGAGAGGGGCTCCGACCAGTGGAGCGAGCCGACCTACATCTCGCACAACGACGACCGCTCCGACCAGAACCCGTCGCTCTTCCTCGCTCCCAACGGCGAGATCTGGGCGATGTACACCTCCCAGCTGGGCCGCCAGCCGGGCAAGGACAACATGCAGTACACCGCCGTGGTCAAGCGCCAGGTCTCCACTGACGACGGCCTGACCTGGAGCGAGCCCGAGGTCGTCTTCCCCGAGGAGGGCACCTTCTCGCGCCAGCCGATCCAGATCCTCTCCAACGGCCGCTGGATCTACGGCAACTGGCTGTGCACCGATAGCGCCTCCGCGCTCGCTGGCGACCCCTCCGCCTTCCAGATCTCCGACGACGAGGGCAAGACCTGGCGTCAGGTGATGGTTCCCAACTCGTCCGGCCGCGTGCACCCCACCGTGGTCGAGCTTGAGGACGGCCACCTGGTCAACTTCATGCGCTCCCGCGAGGCCGACTGGATCTACCGCAGCGAGTCCTTCGACTACGGCGACACCTGGACCGAGCCCGTCCCGACGGTGCTGCCCAACAACAACTCCGGCATCTGCGCCATCAAGCTCAAGAGCGGCCGCATCGCCGTGACCTACAACCACTCCAGCGCTCCTGCCAGCTACACCAACCGCGGTGCGTGGCCCGGCCTGCGCTGCCCCGTGAGCGTCGCGCTCTCCGAGGACGGCGGCAAGACCTTCCCGCTCATCCGTCACATCGAGCGTGGCCAGGGCTTCGTGGGCGACGAGAACAAGTCGAACAACATGCAGTACGAGTACCCCTGCATCATGCAGGCCGCCGACGGCATGATCCACCTCGCCTATGCCTACGAGACGCGCAAGGGCGTCAAGTGGGTCACCCTCTCCGAGGCCGACGTCATGGGCAAGAAGCGTGGCGAGAGCACCTACAACCCGACCTCGGGTGAGGTCACCAAGTAAGCTGGTGCACCCAAGGGCCGGATGCCAGTGCGTGTGGGCTGACATCCGGCCTCATTTGTACGTAAGCGAATCGTCAAATGCTGAGGCACGCTTGCATAGGGCGGTTCTTCTTGCGCTACAATAATGGCACGTACGCCGCGGCCTGATTTTGCAGTCTTGATGAGCCCTTGCCCCTCCTGGGGAATTATGATCGGGAATCAATCTGTTGGCCGCACAGGACCACAAGACCCAGGAGGAACGCTATGAGGGAGTACCTTACCTCTGCAAGTGACGTACTTGCCGAGGTCAAGACTGATGCCACCACGGGCATCACTGCCGCCGAAGCACAAACGCGGCTCGGGATGTACGGACCCAACAAGCTGAAGGAAGCCGAGAAGGACCCGCTGTGGAAGCGCTTCTTTGCCATGATGGCCGACCCGATGGTCATCATGCTCATCATCGCGGCCGTCATCTCGGCCGTGACGGGCATGGCCCAGGGCGAGGCAGACTTCGCTGACGTCTTCATCATCATGTTCGTCGTCGTGCTCAACTCCGTGCTCGGCGTGGTGCAGGAGTACCAGGCCGAGAACGCCCTCGCGGCCCTGCAGGAGATGAGCGCCGCGCAATCCAAGGTCGTTCGTGACGGCCGCCAGATCTTGGTTCCGTCGTCTGAGCTCGTCCCCGGTGACATCGTGGTGCTTGAGGCCGGCGACGCCGTGCCCGCCGACTGCCGCATCATCGAGTGCGCTTCCATGAAGATCGAGGAGAGCGCCCTTACCGGCGAGTCTGTGCCCGCCAACAAGATCCAGGAGGTCCTCGGCCTTCCCGCAGGCACCGATGACGTGCCCCTGGGCGACCGCAAGAACATGTGCTACATGGGCTCCACCGTGGTGTATGGCCGTGGCGTGGCCGTGGTCGTGGCCACCGGCATGGAGACCGAGATGGGCAAGATCGCCGACGCCATCGCGCAGGCAAGCGACGAGCTCACCCCGCTGCAGATCAAGCTCAACGAGCTCTCCGGTGTCCTCACCAAGCTCGTCGTGGCCATCTGCGCCGTCGTGTTCCTGGTCGGCATGATCCAGCACGGCGGTCTCGCCTTCTTCAATGACATGGGCGAGGTGCTCAACACCTTCATGGTCGCGGTCTCGCTGGCCGTGGCCGCCATCCCCGAGGGCCTGGTCGCCGTCGTGACCATCGCCCTTTCCATCGGCGTCACCAAGATGAGCCACCGCAACGCCATCGTCCGCAAGATGAACGCCGTCGAGACGCTCGGCTGCACCCAGGTCATCTGCTCCGACAAGACCGGCACGCTCACCCAGAACCGCATGACCGTCGTACGCCACTATTCCGAGGACATCGACCGCCTCGTGCGCTGCATGGCCCTGTGCTCCGACGCCAAGTGGGACGTCTCTGCCCAGCAGGCCGTGGGCGAGCCCACCGAGGCTGCCCTCGTTGCCGATGCTGCCAAGCTCGGCTTCCTTTCCGGCGACCTTGACGCCGCCAACCCGCGTGCTGGCGAGGCCCCGTTTGACTCCGGCCGCAAGATGATGAGCGTCGTCAACATCTCGCCGGTGGGCGACTACGTGCAGCACACCAAGGGTGGCCCCGACGTCATCCTGTCCCGCTGCACCAAGTTCCGCACCGCCGATGGCGACGTGCCGATGACCGACGAGCTGCGCGCCAAGATCATGGAGCAGAACAAGGCCATGGCCGACGACGCCCTGCGCGTCATGGCCGCCGCCCGCGTGAACCACGGCAAGACCGCCCCTGCCAGCTACGATGCCGCCGACCTCGAGAAGGACATGGTCTTCCTCGGCCTCTGCGGCATGATCGATCCGGTCCGCCCCGAGGTCAAGGACGCCATCATGGAGGCCCATGGGGCCGGCATGAACGTCGTCATGATCACCGGCGACCACATCGACACCGCCGTGGCCATCGCCAAGGAGCTGGGCATCGTCCGTACCAGGGACCAAGCCATCACGGGCGCCGAGCTCAGAAGGGTATGGTCGTCGCCATGACCGGCGACGGCGTCAACGACGCTCCCTCCATCAAGAAGGCTGACATCGGCGTGGGCATGGGCATCACCGGTACCGACGTCACCAAGGGCGTTGCCGACATGGTCCTGGCTGACGACAACTTCGCTACCATCATCGGCGCCGTCGAAGAGGGCCGCCGCATCTACGACAACATCCGCAAGGCCATCCAGTTCCTGCTTTCGTCCAACCTGGCCGAGGTCATCGCCGTCTTCGTCGCCTCGCTCATCGGCTTCACCATCCTCGAGCCCACGCACCTGCTGTGGATCAACCTCATCACCGACTCGCTGCCGGCCCTGGCCATGTGCATGGAGTCCGCTGAGCCCGACATCATGCAGCGCAAGCCGCGTAACTCCAAGGACGGCATCTTCGCCAACGGCATGGGCCTCGACACGCTTGTCCAGGGCATCGTGATTTCGGTGCTGACGCTCATCTCCTACTTCATCGGCCTGCAACATGCTGGCGTGAGCGTCGCCGCCGCCGTCGCCAATGACCAGGCGGGCATCGAGGGCATGACCATGGCGTTCCTCACGCTCTCCATGGTCGAGATGTTCCACTCGCTCAACATGCGCAGCCGCCGCGGCTCGATCTTCAAGCTTCCCACCCAGAACATCTGGTCTTGGGGCGCCTTCGGCCTCTCGCTGATCCTCACCTACATCGTCATCGAGACGCCGCTCTCCACGCTCTTCAACTTTGCGGAGCTTGACATGATCCACTACGGCATCGGCATGGGTCTGGCCTTCTTGATCATCCCGATCATCGAGATCTACAAGGCCATCATGCGTGGCATCGAGAAGGAATAGGTACCACATGGCAAAGAGGGCACGCAAGCCTTCACGCAGACCGCAAGCCGGCAGGGTCCAGGAGGCCCTGCCGGCCCTTTCGTCTCTGACGGAGCTGCCTGAGTTCGAGAAGCTCACGGCGAGCGCGACCCAGCGTGAAGCGTATGAAGAGGTGGTCGCACGACTGGTGGCGGAGGGTTTCGCACAGGCGGATGAGCTCGCGCTCGGCTGCGTGGTACGGCTCGACCGAGGCTTTCCCGCGGTCGCCTGCGAGGGCGCGACGTTTCGCTGCGAGTTTTCGGCACGCCTCACCAAGGGAGAGTATTCCAAGGTCGCCGTGGGTGACTGGCTCTGTGTGCGCGTGCCCCAAGGCCATGACATGGGCCTCATAGAGGCCATCCTACCGCGCACGAACGACCTTGCCCGCTGGCGCGGCAACGCGCGCGGCGAGCGCCAGACGCTTGCCGCCAACATCGACTCGGTGCTCGTGGTGCAGGCATTGGGGGAACGCGGGGTCTCGGCAGACCGCCTTGCACGTTCGGCCATGATCGTGCGTGACTGCGGCTCCGAGGTTGCCATCGTCTTCACCAAGGCGGACCGCGTGGATGACGAGGCGCTCGGCGCTGCCGTGGCGCTCGTGCGGGACATCCTGGGATCGGGCGTGAAGCTGGTCCTGACGTCTTCGGAGCTCGAGCGTGCGGGCGGGGAGGCGCTCCAGCACCTCATGGCCCAAGCGGTGGAGCTCGGTGTGCTGTGGGGCACGGCCGGCGTGCAGGCACTCGTGCCCAAAGGCAGCGTGGCCATCATGCTCGGCGAGTCCGGCGCGGGGAAATCGACCCTGCTCAACGCCCTGTTGGGACGCGAGGCGCTCGAGACGGGCGCCGTGCGCGAGAGCGACGACACAGGCCGCCATACCACGGTCGCGCGCCGCATGGTGTCGCTGCCGGGAGCCGGCGTCATCGTGGACGCGCCCGGACTCAGGAGCCTGCCCGTCATCGGGCACGAACGTGGGCTGGCGCTCGTGTTTCCCGACATCGCGGAGGCTGCCCAGGGGTGTCGGTTCCGCGACTGCACCCATACGCACGAGCCGGGGTGCGTGGTACAGGAGGAGTTCCGTGCGGGTGCGTTCTCGAAGGAGCGCCTCGATGCCTACCTGCTGCTCGCGCGCGAGATGCGGGAGAACGCGAACGGCATCGACCCCGATGTGGTCATATAGGCTCCACGTCAGATACTGAAAGATTTGATGAAGCAGAACGCGTTGTCAACACGTCGTCCTGCGCATTGTCGAAAGCTGTGCAGCGAGCGTGCAGCTATGGTGCAGCCATGCGCAAAGCGTTCTCGGATTCTCGTGAGGCGTGGCTCCCTTTGCCCTGAGAATGCTCCTATGCGCTGCGGATGGGCCGCGGCGCAGGGAGATCGGGGGCCCTTGTGACGCGGAGGTTCAGGATAGTCCTCTCGACGGCGTGCGCACTGCTCGCTGTGATGCTCTTCGTGACGTACGCCAACCATGTGCGTGGCGAGGCAGAGCGTATTCGCTCCGAGGCCATTGCCCGGTATGGAGGCGAGGTGGTGGAGCTTGCCGTGGCGAGCGAAACGCTGGAACCTGGGGATGTAGCGACGCACTCCAACGTCTCGATGCGCGAATGGCTGCTCGATCTTGCGCCCGAGGGCGCCCTGACCTCCCTTGATGATGTCTATGGCCTCGAGGTGGGAGCCCCCATCGCCAAGGGGACGCCCCTTACGCAGCTCGCGTTCAGGAGCACTTCCGAGGTCGCAGAGGTTCCTGAGGGCTGTGTTGCCGTGACCATTCCCATCACGGACAAGCTCGGCGTGCCGCGCAGCATCACGGTGGGCGCCTCGCTGGTGGCCTACGAGGTCGGCTCGTCAGACACGCGCCTCATCTCCGAGGGCATGACCGTGCTCGCGATTCCCGGATCGGCAAGCCAGTACACAACAGGTGCCCAGATCACCGTCTCCGTGCCGGCAGAGGACGCTCCCGTGGTGTTGGCCGCTGCGGCAACGAATGACCTGCGTTTGGTCATGCCCGCCAAGGACGTCGAGGCGGTCGATGCGCACGGAGCTAGTGAGGCACCCGAGGAGTTGAGCGCCGAGGATGTTGCGGCCGAGAGCCTAGACGCGAAGGGCACGTCTGGGTCGGGAGGAACCACCAAGGCAGATACTGCCGCTGACGCCTCAACGAAGGCCGATGAGGCTATGGAACCTGGTGACAAGCGTGCTACGGAAGGTGAAGCTTCCGACGGGGAAGACGATGGTTCAACGGAATCAGCTGGAGATGCTGACGAGTGACGTGATGGCTGGAGAGCGGGCGCGCGAGAGCTGATGGGTCCGCGCAGCACGTAGCGAAGCCAATACCAACAACTGAGATGCGTCTTTGGGCAGGGCATGGGCTACTGCCAAGGGACGACTTACCTAAAGCGAAAGGTTGGTGCGTGGTGGCGAGGAGATGGGTGGCGTATACGGCAAGAGGATGCGAGGACGACGTCCGTCATGCGATCGCGTCGACGGGCAAGGCTGCGTCCGTGCGGTTCGTGCCAAGCGCTGCCGCACTGCGGGAGGCTCTGCACGACGAGGAACCCCGGAGCTGCTGTGCTGCGGTCGGGCTCAGCGACGAGGGCGTGTCAGACGTCAACGCCGCGGCAGCGCTCGTGGCTGACGGCCTGGCGGATGAGGTCATCCTGGTCGTCCGCGGGGTCTCGGGTTCGCTGCGCTCACGTTCCTCCGCTGCGGGCATATCTCGCGTGATTGATGTCGAAGCGCTTGACCTTGACGAACCGGTCTTCGACGGACCGTGCGAACGCGGTCGCGGAGGCGGCGAGACGCAGGGCGACGTGGTGGCGGATCCTTCCCTGGAGCGCGAAGAGACGACTTCAGTAGGGGGAGAGAGCCAAGGGAATCGCCAGGAGCAGCGTGGCGCGGATAAACGTGAGGCAGAAGGCCGTGCGGGACGTATCCCCACAGGTCCGGCGCTCCAGATTTCGCGCCGCGTCCGGGCGCCTTACACTGGCAAGGCTGGTCCCGTCATCACCTTTGCCTCGGGGAGAGGGGGCGTTGGCAAGACCGCGCTCATAGCCGTCGCGGCGATCACCGCGGCGAGTTGGGGTATGCGCGTCGCCCTGCTCGACTTCGACCTGTGCTGCGGCAACCTTGCTGGAGCGTTCGGGAATGCGAAGCGCAGCGATCTCTCCGAACTGGGACAAGATGGATCGTTTGCCGTGGGCCGCCTGGGTTCTTGTGGCGTGTCGTGCGGCGAGAACATCTCCCTTTGGGGTCCTGTGGAGCGACCGGAGATGGCGGAGACGGTCATGCCGCTCGCCGGCGACCTGATCCGCCACCTTGCGGGAACGTTCGACGTGGTGCTCATTGACACGTCGTCTACCTGCACCGATGCCGTGGCACAAGCCATGCAGTCGTCGGATCGGGTGGTGATGGTCCACGACGGGCGCCCGGGAGCCATCGTCGCGGTTTCGCGCATCAGCTCGCTCGCGGTTCGTCTGGGCGTCGCCCGCACGCAGATCGTGCGGGTCGACAACCGCTGTCCGTCACGGCTCTGGGGACAGGCATTCCTCCCACGCGCGGAGCCGGGGCTTGAGACGGCGCGGGCGTATCGCGTGCTCGACGGGGGAGACGAAGTGAGCGAGTTGTGTGCCGAAGGCAAGGTGTCAGAGCTCGTGGACCTCGGCGGTGACTACGTACGCTCTGTCGCGGCGTTCGTAGGTGGCCTGCTCGGGGAGTTGGGGAGCTTGCCCGAGTGCGATGAGGCAAAGGCGGCTGTCGAGGGGGCCGGGCTTCGGAAGCGGGCGTCATTCTTTGGGTTGAGGCGGGAGGCAGTCTGATGTCTGTGCTCGAACGTGTGCGCGAACGGGAGGAGGCCGAGCTTGGCAGCTCCGCATCCGCCCCATCGTTGCCCCTGTTGTCCGGGGAGCGCGAGCGTCTTAAGCGGCGGCTTGTCGAACGCCTCGGGCTGGCTACGCTCGCGGAGATGATCGCTTCGGAGGACGTGGAGTCGACCCGCAGAGAGCTGGGCATCACGTGCCAGGCCATCCTGAATGCCCAGGAGTTCGCGGAGCTCACCGAGCAGGCACGTCTCGAGCTTGTTGCGCGCGTGTTGGACGAGGTCTGCGGCCTTGGTCCCATCCAGCCGCTGCTCGATGACGCAAGCGTGACGGAAATCATGATCAACGGGCGCGATGCGCTGCTCTATGAGCGCGGGGGACGCATCTACCAGAGTGACGTGGCTTTCGAGACCCCAGAGCAGATCATGATGGTGCTCGACCGCATCCTCGCGCCGTTGGGGCGCCGCCTTGACATGGCGAGTCCCCTCGTGAACGCGCGCCTCGCCAACGGGGACCGCGTGAACGCCGTGGCCCCGCCCGTCGCGCTGGACGGGCCGGCCGTCACCATACGCAAGTTCTCGAACCGCATCTCGACGCTTGACTCCCTGGTAAGCCTCGGTGCCCTGCCGGCCTGGTATGCCCAGCTGCTCTCGTGGGCCGTGCGCCTGCGGCAGGACATCGCGGTTGCGGGAGGCACAGGTTCTGGGAAGACCACCCTGCTCAACGCCCTTTCAACCGAGATTGACCATGCCGAGCGCATCGTCACGATCGAGGACTCGGCAGAGCTTCGTTTTGACGGCCATCCCGACGTCGTGCGCCTCGAGGCGCGTGACGCGTCCATCGAGGGCACGGGGGAGATCACCATCCGCGAGCTCGTGAAGAATGCCCTGCGCATGCGTCCCGACCGGATCGTGGTGGGCGAGGTGCGTGGGGGAGAGGCCATCGACATGCTGCAGGCCATGAACACGGGCCACGACGGGAGCCTGACCACCTTGCACGCCGGGACGGCGGAAGAGGCGATACTGCGCCTCGTCCTGATGGCGCGCTTCGGCATGGACTTGCCGGCGAGCATCATCGAGGAGCAGATATCCACGGCACTTGACGCCGTGGTCATGTCCCAGAGGCTCTCGTCGGGGGAGCGCAGGATCACGTCGTTCTCCACCGTCGCGCGCGGGGAGTCGGGTGCGGTCGTGCTCCACGAGTGCGTTTCGTATGACGTGGCGACTGACCACTGGGAGCTGGTCGACGAGCCCCCGTTCCTGGCGCGTGGGATGCGCGAAGGCCTGTTCTCTGAGGAGGTGATTGACGCATGGCGCAACTCTGTCTCGTAGGGGCGGGCGTGCTCATCTGGGTTGCAACCTACGTCGTGACGCTTGACGACGTCGCAAACGCGCGGCTCGTGCAGCGCCTGGCGTTGCTGGTCCCGCTCAGGCTCCGGCACCTCGTGGGCACGCTGGCGGCGTCATCGCTTGTCACGGATCTGCTGGGCATCGGGATGCTGGCGCGCTTGAGTGACGGGTTCGTCCTGCGCATGGCAGCCGATGGGGTGACGGTCATACGCGAGGAGGCCTGCGCCCTCTGCGTGCTGCTGTCTTCTGTGGCTGCACTGGTCCTTGCCGTGCTCACGCGCTCCGTGATGGCGGTTCCCATATCCTTCGCGTCCTACGCCGTGGTCCTCGTCATGTGGGACGCGTCGTGCAGGCGGAAGGCCCAACAGGAGCTGCTCGCCGCCATGCCGGGAGTCTTCCGAAGCCTGGCCATGGCAATGGGGTCGGGGGAGACGCTTGCCCAGGCGGTCGACTACGTGGGAGCGCACGAGTCCGGGGCCGCGGGCCGCGAGTTCAGGCGTGCGTCCCTGAGGCTACGTTGCGGCGAGACTGCCGAGAACGCGCTCAGGTCTCTGGCAGACGAGTTGGATGCACCCGGCATGGGACTCCTCGTCACGGCGCTTCTGATCTCGCAACGGACGGGAAGTCCGCTACGCGGGCTCTTCCGCCACTCTGCGGCGCTCGTGGAGCGGCAGGGAGTCTTCGAGCGGATGCTCGCGGTCAAGACGGCACAGGTGCGGCTGTCCGTGCAGATCGTGAGCCTCATGCCCGTGGCCATGGTGGCGTTGCTCTCCCTGCTCTCCCTTGATTTCAGACAGGGCCTGATGTCTCTGCCGGGCATGGCGTGCCTGCTGGTCGCCGCCGCCATGGACGTGACCGCACTGATTATCATCCGCCATCTCATGAAAGGGGTGCTCTGATGGACGTCGAGTTCGCGCTCTTCGGGATCGCGGTGGGGTCTGCCTCGTTTGCCGCGACCTACGTGCTTGCCGACGGGAGTCCGAGACCGCGGGGGCAGCCCGCCAAAGGCGGTGTTTTCGAGATGCTCGCCGACACGATCACACGGACTGCCTTGGTCAGGCGGCTGCGGGCTTCCACCGAACGGGAGTTCAAGCGGGCCCAGGTCCTGAGGCAGTTACCGAGCATGCTCGACGTGGTCACGCTTGGCCTTTCGGCGGGCCTCTCGTTCGACTCGTCGCTGGAGCTGTATTGCGAGCGGTACCAGACCGAGCTCTCATCCGCATTGACCGAGGCAATGCTCTCCTGGCGTATCGGCGTCTTGAGCAGGGAAGAGGCTCTGAACGGGCTCGCCGCGGGCCTTAACGTGAGCGCCTTGAGGAGGTTCGCCGATGCGGTCAACCAGGCGCTCGCGTTCGGCTCGCCGCTCTCGGAGGCCTTGGAGCAGCAGGCCCAGACCATTCGCGAGGAGCAGCGTGCTGAGCTCGAGGCGGAGATCGAGCGCGTTCCCGTGAAGATGCTGATCCCCTTGGGAACGCTGATCGTTCCCGCGATGCTGCTCTCGATCCTCGGTCCGCTTCTCGGCGCGTCCCTTGCCATTGCGTAGGTACTGACAAACGAAAGGAACCAACCATGCAGGAAACAACCACTTTGCCGACGATGCCTTCTTGTAAACCCGTGGGGGAGCCTGAGAGCGCGGAACCGATGGCCCCGCAGCGCGAGACGGCGCCATGCGCGCGGTTGGCGCAGCTCATGAGGGGTGAGCTTGGCCAGGGGACGACGGAATACGCCATCCTCGTGGGCGTGCTCGTGGTCATCGCGATCCTGGCCATCATTGCCTTCAGGGGAAAGATCCAAGAGCTGTGGGATGCCATCACCAGCGGCATCAATTCGCTCTAGGTGCCTAGGAGCGGCAGTGGCCATGCGGAAGAGGCCCTTTGATAAGCGCGCCGCGCTCCCGGTGGTGGTCATGGCGGTGACGGTCGTGGTGTTGATGGGGTATGCCCTTCGCGCTGGGGGCGACAGGGGGTCGGGCGCATCGGACACTGCCGCATCTGGTGAGTCTGGAAATGCGTCTCCAGATGCCGCTCCCCTACACGCTGACGCGGGAGGGCTTGGGGAAGACGCCCTTCCTGTCGACGATGGCGAGCCCGAGGACCTGCTGGGCCCACGTCTCGTCACGCTTTTGGGAGAGGGGGTTTCGAGGCGCTTGAGCGATGAGAGCTTGGATGCCGAGGCCCGCGACATCCTCGAGGACTACCAAGGACAGGATTCCTGCGTGCTCGTGGATGCCGGCTACCTCGACCTGAGAGGCAGGGTCTGGTCCTGCATCGTGATGGGGGACGGCTGGCTTGACGTGGTGATCGTGCGCGCACGCGAAGCTGAGGGAGATACGGAGGTGACGACCGTGAGGATGGACGCGGCGGACTGGGAGCGTGAGCTTGCAGAGGGCGGTGAGCCGTCTTGAGCGACTATGCCGGTGCCGGCTCCATGAGGGGATTGCCCCTGGTCGCCGGCAAGCCTGGAGCCAGTGGTCCGCGGCGGATAGGCAGGCCAGCTGTCACGGGTTCCGCCTGCTCCGCCAAGTGTCCATACGAAAGGGCGGGGGAGTGCGTGATGAGCGTAAGGCAGGGACGCGCGAAGGACGAGCCCTCTTGGAATGAGCGTGGCCAGGGGACCTTGGAATACGCGTTGGTGCTCTTCGCCTTTCTCGCCATGCTCGTGGGCCTCTCAGCACTGTGGCATGCCGCTCGTGACGGGGTACTCATGCGGACCGCCCTCGATGCGGCGTCGCACGCTTCGGGTGACGGCTTCGATCTTGGGTCCGTGCAGGACACCCTGCTGTACTGAGGCGTGCTGCCAGAGAGGTACGCAGGGGAAAGGAGGTGAGGTTCTTTTGGTATGCCGATGGTCAGGGTGTTGGGTGCCCGCCGCGTTGTGGCGCGGCGTAAAAGGCGGATGGGAAGGTGCGCCACGGCGGAGTTCCGGTCGTGCGGAGGGCGGGCAGTCCAGCGTGGAGGCGGCCGCGCTCCTTCCCACCCTCATGCTCCTGTTGGGGCTCTTGCTGCAGCCTGCGTGCCTGCTCTATACGCGCGCGGTGATGCACGGTGCGGCCGCCGAAGCCGCTCGGGTGATGGTGACGCTGGATGGCGGGAAGGAGGAGGACTGCAGGGAGTTCGTGCTCAGGCGCCTCGAGGCCGTGCCGGAAGTCCCGCTCTTTCATGTGGGTGGCAGAACTGATTGGCAGGTCAGCCTCGAGCAATCAGGCACGAAGGTGAGCGTGGCCATCACGGGCCATGTCCGCCCGCTGCCCCTTTTGGGCGTGACGGCACGTGCCTTGGGACGCTCGGATGCGACGGGCGTGGTGGTGGAGGTGAGCGTGAGTGAGGAGATGCGACCGGCGTGGTTTGGAGGGAGCTATGAGAGCTGGGTGCAGATGTGGGGCTGAGGGGAGCCAGAGGCGGGGCGTGGGGCTCTCGGTTTCGCTCTTCGTGCGTGATGACGGTGGATACACGACGGTGGCCGTTGCCCTGGCGTTGCTGCTGAGCTTGTCGCTCGTCTTCGCGGCGGCAAGCGCGAACTGGGCGAGCGCCCGATCTTCGGAGGTGCAGGGAGTTGCTGACGCGGCGGCGATGGCGGGCAGCAACTGCGTTGCCGCGTTCGCTACCGTGGCCCAGGTGGTCGATGCCTGCGTGCTGTCACTGGGCATCGCGGGCGTGCTCGTCTACGGGGTGGGACTCATCGTGGCGGCGGTTCCCGTGGTGAACGCGGCGGCGCCCGCCATACGCGATGCCGGTGCCCACATCCTTGACGCACGGAGGGAGTTCGCCCGTTCGGCAGCGCAGGGACTGGGGAAGCTGGAGTCCGTCCTGCCTGCGATCATCATGGCGAACTCGGCTTCGTGCGTGGCTGCCAACAGCGCGGGAGGCGTGGAGTACGTGGGTTGTGCGGTGCCGTTCCCTGCCACCTCACAGTCGGACTTCTCGTTTCTGGAGGACGAGCTCGACCACGAGGAGCTTGACGGCAACGCCGAGAAGCTCCAGGAGGCGTCTGAGCGCAAACGAGAGGCAGAGGAGAAGGCCGATGACGCGCGCGAGCGTGCCTGGCGCGCGGACTGCGTGAACGATCCTTTGTGCCTGCGCGAACGCGCGGAGACGCTTGCCGGGATGGGAGGGGCGTCAAATCCCTCCTATGCCTCCGCCGCCTCCTGGCGCTTTGGCTATGCGCTTGCCCGCGCCAAGAACTACTACCTCAAGCGGTATTACAGCGAGGTCCCGTACTCTTCGGACCTCGAGGAGCTGACGCGTTCCGCGACGCGCAGGGAGTTCTACAAGTACGCATACGAGGAGCTCTGTGGGGCGACCTGCATCGAGGAGGGGGAGCACGTGGTGCTCGACCTTCCGCAACTCGCCCATACCAGCGACATGGTGCGGGCATCCTCGCTCTACTACGAATCGGTGTGGCCCTGCACCGAGGAGGAAGGGGGGCGCACCCTCCATTCGACGCCGGCGTGTCCCGGGGCGACGGGTGCTGACTCGGGCACAGCCTCGCTTGCCGAGCTCGAGGGAGGCAGCGTGTGCTTCTGTGAGACCTGCCGCATGAGCGTGTGGGTGATGGGCAACGTGGCTGATGCGTCCACGAACATCAACAACGGGTTCGAGCACTACTGGCGCATCATCGTCGAGGAAGCTGAGAAGTACGAACAGCATGCCAACGAGGCTGCCGAAGCGGAACGCGAGATGAGAGAGCTCGGTGAGAAGAGCTCCGACGCGTTCGAGAAGGCACTTGAGATGCTGGCGGTCGAACGGCCAAAGCTCTGTCCAGCAGGTGCGTGGGGCTGCGTGAGCGTCGTCGCCCGCAGGGGGTCGGTCAGCGTGCCCTCCGAGTTGAGCGCGGCTTTTGGTGCGAGCGCGACGCTGCCGGCCGGGTTTGCGCTCTCGGCGGCGACGCTTGCCCCCGACGAGGCGACCGATGGCAACAACGTCCTCTCACGGGTCCTGGACGGCGTGGGCGACGTGGGGTCGCCCGTCCAGCTGGTAGGAAACGTCACCGAGCTCTGGGGCCGGCTCCTGGTGGGGTATGGCTCCGCGTATGGGAGCGTTTCCGACACCGCGGACGACCTGTTTGACGGGATAGGGTCGCTTTTCGGGGAACAGGTGGCCTCCTGGCTCAAGGGCAAACTGGTCTCCATCGTGCGTGCGGCCGGGTTCGAGCCCGCGGACATGCGGCTGCGCAAACCGGTGCTCGTGCACTCACAGAAGGTGCTCGACAAGGCAGGCCTCACGACGTTGGGCCAGGCGCGTGAGCTCCTCGAGTCGCTCCCGGCATCCCAGGAAGAGCTCAAAGAGGCCAATGTGGGCAGGATCATCTCCGCCCTCGGCGTGGACGAGGTCACCATTGCGGAGCTNNNTGAAGAAGCTCTTGGAGGCGGCATGAGCGCAGATACGGTACGCGCATGGCAGGAAGCGGGTCCTCGCCGCAGGAGGCGCGTACCCGGGAGATGGGGGACAGGAGGCATGGGTGCGGGAGTCCGTACGACTCCCGGGCCGCCGTCCCGGCCGTGCCCTAGGGCTGAGTCCGGCCAAATGGCCGTCGAGCTTGCTGTGCTCGTTCCCGTCATCATCGTGGTCGGGCTCACCATCTTCAACCTGATGCGCTTCGTGGAGCTCTGCGCCGCCTTCGACCGCATAGCGCTCGATGCGGTCGTGTCACAAGGCGTCTCTCCGGCGGGGGAGCTGAGCGAGCATGCCGCGACGGGATCCGTACAGTCCTGCATAGAGGCTGCGCTGGACTCCGAGCTGTGCGAGGTGACGGTCGTCGCGAGCTCGCCAACGCCGCAGGTTGCGCCTGGGCACATCAGCTTCCCCATCTCTCCCTTGCTCACGGAATACGAGTGCACGCTCATCTATCACACGTGGCCCGGCTCGTTCGTCATCGCAGGCGTTCCCTACGCGAGCCCTGTCGTGCTGCGGCACAGCCGTTCGTTGGTCGTGGACCGCTTCCGCCCTGGTGTGGTGGTGTGAGCCGTGGCCAAGGTATTCCGAGACGAGACCGCTGCTACCAAAAGGAGGTACGCACATGACGCTTGATTGCTGGTGGAACGCAGGCACGGTGAACGAACTGTATGGACGGCAGCGCTATGGCTTCACGCCTGTCAGGCTCTTCGCCCGATGGCACGAACGCCTGCGGGGCCTTTTGGGCACGAAGCCGGACTACGTGCCCGTCGTGCTCACGAACTGCAGGTCCATCCATACGTTCGGCATGCGCTATGCCCTTGACATCGCGTTCGTGAACGCTGAGGGCATCGTGGTCAAGGTGGTGCGCGGTCTGGTGCCCAACCGGCTCTCGTTTTGCCCTTCGGCGACCTACGTGTTTGAGCGTGCCGCCTGCGACCGGGAGTGGCTCGAGAAGGATGACTGTCTGGGCGTGGTCATCGGTGTGGAGAGGGGTGTGGCGTGATGGCGTAGAGGAGGGGTGGCGTGTCGTGACAGCGTGATGGCGTGTCGTGAAGGCGTGATGGCTTAGAGCGCCGCGACGCAGTGTTGGGGAGCGATGCGTGGCGGATCGTTACGTGGCAACATGGCGAGAAGCATCGTGCAGGTGTGGTGCGTCGCGCTGGTGTCGCGTTGTGATGGCATGGCGTTCCCGACGGTGCAGCGTCGTGATGACATGGCCACCGAATTCCCAAGCCCCTTACGGGCAAAATCAACCCCAAAGCGAGCCTGATGGCCAGAGAGGAGCGTACGTGCTCAAAGATACTTGTTCTAGTCCCCTCGCGGAATCAGCGCAGGGGCCGCGCTATACGACGAAGACCTGTCCCCAATGCGGACAGGAGCTCTTCGCTGACATGGACGTCTGTTATGGATGCCTCTACGACTTCGGGCGTGAGCTGCGTCCGCGTCACGGTGCCTTGGGTGAGTTCGGTCCCTTGGCGAAGGAGGACACCGAGCGCCTGTCTTTCCCTACGGATCCCGCGCATGGGGAAGCGTCGGCACAGCTGCGCTTCGCGGGACGTTCCTCGCTTGCCGCGGGGGAGCGCGGCCTGTTCGTGCAGACGGGCGACATGGACGTCACGGTGCCGCTCACCCCACGGGGCATCGTGGTGGGGAGGGCACCGACCAATGACGTGGTCCTGCATTCGCGTGCCGTCTCCCGCTACCAGCTCCGTATCCTGCCTTCCGAGGCAGGTGCCCATGCGGAGGACCTCGGTGCCACCAATCCGGCGCTCATCAAGGGTCGTGAGATAGGGAGTGCGGTCGAGCTGGTTCTCGGGGATACCGTCAACGTGTGCGGGACGCTCATGACGCTGGTCGAAGGCACGCCCGAGGTCCCGCGAGAGAGCTAGAATGACGCTTCAGGTGCAGCCGCTTTTGGGTATCCTAAGTATGTTGTTCTACCCGGCTACGTTCGACAGGAGGTCGCCATGACGAACCGGTTCCGCAGGGTGTCGAACCTGATACCCTCGCGTCTCCTCATGCTGATGACGGCACTCGCGCTCGCGCTTGTCGTTGCCCCCATCAGCGCCCTTGCCAGGAGTTATGACATCTCGCAGGTCACCATCGATGCCACGGTCGGGACCGATGGCTCGCTGACGGTCCAGGAGGTCCGCCAGTTCGATTT
>CACYAX010000044.1 GCA_902772435.1 uncultured Coriobacteriaceae bacterium
ACATTCTAACGCGGTTTAAGGCGGATGTCAACATCAGAAAGGGCCGTTCGCACAATGCTGAGATTAAAGGGAATCAAAAAGGATTATATCACCGGTGACACGACCGTACACGCGCTCAAGGGGATCGACCTGAGCTTCCGGGAGAGCGAATTCGTCGCGATCCTCGGCCATTCAGGCTGCGGGAAAACGACGCTCCTGAACATCATCGGCGGCCTGGACAAATACAGCGAGGGCGACCTTGTCATCAACGGCCGGTCAACGAAGGATTATACCGACGCCGACTGGGACGCCTACCGCAATCATTCGATCGGTTTTGTTTTTCAGTCTTATAATCTGATCCCGCATCAGAGTGTGCTCGCCAATGTCGAGCTGGCGCTGACGATCTCCGGCGTCGGAAAGGCAGAGCGCAGACGCCGCGCAGCAGAGGCACTCGAAAAAGTCGGTTTGGGCGACCAGATCAACAAAAAGCCCAATCAGCTCTCCGGCGGTCAGATGCAGCGCGTGGCCATCGCGCGCGCCCTGGTGAACGATCCCGACATCGTGCTCGCGGACGAGCCCACGGGCGCCCTCGACACCGAGACGGGCATCCAGGTCATGGACATCCTCAAGGAGATCGCCGACGAGCGGCTGGTCATCATGGTCACGCACAACCCCGACCTCGCCGAGCAGTACGCCACGCGCATCGTGCGCCTCAAGGACGGCCGGATCGTGGGTGATACCGACCCCATCCTCGACGCGGCGGCACAGGAGACGGCAGATCGCGCGCAGGGTGCCGCGACGGGGGTGCTGCCCGTGATTTCTGCGCGTCATGCGCGGGAGGGGGGTTCCGGGTCGGACGCGACGACGGGCCACGCCGAGCGCACGGGCAGCGACAAGGACGCGCACCACGCATCGATGTCGTTCCTCACGGCGCTCTCGCTCTCGTTCAACAACCTCATGACCAAGAAGGGCCGCACCTTCATGACGGCCTTCGCGGGCTCGATCGGCATCATCGGCATCGCGGCCATCCTCGCGCTCTCCAACGGCGTGAACAACTACATCGCCCAGACGGAGGAGGACGCGCTCTCGTCCTATCCGCTCACCATCACCAAGAGCAGCTTCGACCTCACGAGCATGATGGTCGCGAGTGCCGCGGCAGGCGACGAGGGTGCCGCCGAGGCCGCCGAGGCGTCGGCCGAGCCTGAGCCCGAGGCCGAACAGGACGAGGACGTCATCAACGAGTACGCGATCATGTCCAACATGTTCGCGCGCGTGAAGAACAACGACCTCGCCAAGTTCAAGGAGTTCCTCGAGAGCGACCGGTCGGGCGTGGAGCCCTACGTCAACACCATCCAGTACAGCTATTCGCTCACGCCCCAGATCTACGCCGCCGACACGTCGGGCGGTGCGGTGCGCCTGAGCCCCTCGCGCATGAGCCAGACCATGACCAACGGCTTCTCTGGATCAGCCTTCACGGGCGGAACGACGACATCGTCGTTCCAGGAGCTGATGGATGACCAGCGCCTGCTCGAATCCCAGATGGACGTCGTGGCCGGGCGCTGGCCCGAAGCCTATGACGAGGCGGTCTTCGTCACGACGAGCAACGGAGCGGTTTCCGACTACACCCTCTACAGCCTGGGCGTGCATGACATCAAGGTCATGGACGAGATGGTCACCCGGGCGCTGAACGGCAGCGAGGTGGACGTCCCCGCCCAGGACGAGAGCTTCCGCTTCACCAACGAAGACGCCCTCAAGCTGCATTTCAAGGTGGTGCCCGCGGTCTACCTGTACCAGAAGAACGCCGAGCAGGGCACCTGGACCGACATGACGGGCGACAAGGCCTTCATGAAGCAGGTCATCGACTCCGCCATCGACCTCAAGGTGGTGGGCGTCGTGCGCCGCTCCGAGGATGCCGCCACAAGCCTCCTCAGCGAGGGCGTTGCCTACTCGCCGCTCCTGACCAGGCACCTCATGGAAGTCTCCGGCTCCTCTCAGATCGTGCAGGAGCAGCTCGCACACCCCGAGGTTGACGTGTTCACGGGCAAGACCTTCGAGGAGCTGCAGAACGACGAGCAGAACGAGTTCGACATGGACTCGATGTTCACCATCGACGAGGACGCCCTGCAGCGCGCGTTCACCTTCGACACGAGCGCGCTCAACAACCTGGGTTCCGGGATCGACCTCTCGGGCCTCGACCTCTCCTCGATGGGCGATGCGTTCGATTTCTCGGACTTCTCCATCGACCCCAGCGCGGCGACGTCCGTCTTCAACGAGGAGACCATGCGGAAGCTCATGGCGAGCGCCCCGCAGTTCGACCTCTCGAGCCTTGGCTACAACTTCGACACGCTCCCGGACGACCTGGCGAGCGTGCAGAACGCCCTCACGGCCGTGACGGACGCGGTGAACGCGCTCCTCGCGAACCACGGCATCAGCCCCGAGGAGCTGCAGGGCCTGCAGAGCGCGCTGGCACTGGTGCAGTCCGTCACGCAGAAGCTCCAGGAGGGGCAGATTCCGACGGCCGAGGAGCTGCAGGGCCTGCAGGCCGCGCTGGTCACCATCACGACCAAGCTGCAGAAGATCTCGGCGAGCCAGTCGCTGAGCGAGGAGGAGATGGCGAGCCTGCAGGCGGCGCTCGCCACGGCGCAGGAAGAGCTCCAGAAGGTCCAGCTCGGCGGCCTGATCACCGATGAGGCCAAGCAGGCGTTCGAGACGGCTTCCGACGAGCTGACCTCGGGCTTCCTCGCTTGGATCGTGGCCCCCGTCGAGGAGGGCGGGCACGGCGGTTCGATGGACGAGCTCACGGGGACGGGCTTCGCGGACCTCTTCGGCGCGTACCTCCAGACCGAGGGCGCCCAGGCCATCCTGACCAAGATGGGGGAGGGCATCGGCTCCGACCTGCAGGAAAGGTTCACTGCGGCCATGTCCTCCTACATGGAGGACCAGTTCGCGCCGTGGTTCTCCGCGCAGATGCAGACGCTTGTCACGCAGGCGGCCGAGGCCATCACGCTGCAGATCGCCCAGCAGCTGCAGGCGCAGATGACGGCCGCGGCGGGCAAGATGGGCACCCAGCTCTCCGAGACCCTGTCAAGCGAGCTCACCAAGCAGTTCTCGAGCCTCTCGACGGCCATGGAGAACGCCTTCTCGTTCGACGCGACCACTTTCGCCAACGCCATCCAGTTCAACATGACGCAGGAGGACCTTGCCTCGCTGCTCTCCAAGTACATGAACGCCGACGAGCTCTCCTATGACGCCAACCTCAACACGCTCGGCTATGCGCAGGAGAGCGACCCGGACTCCATCAGCATCTATCCCAAGGACTTCCCCTCGAAGGAGGCCGTGCTCGAGATCATCGACGCCTACAACGACGAGCGCATCGCTGCCAATGACGACGAGAGCACCATCTCCTACACCGACATCGCGGGCGTGCTGATGAGCTCGGTCACCGACATCGTGAACACCATCTCGCTCGTGCTCATCGCCTTCGTGTCGATCAGCCTCGTGGTGAGCTCCATCATGATCGCGATCATCACCTACATCTCGGTTCTGGAGCGCAAGAAGGAAATCGGCATCCTGCGCGCCATGGGCGCTTCCAAGCTCAACGTGGCCAACGTGTTCAATGCCGAGACCGTGATCGAGGGCTTCATCGCGGGCGTGCTGGCCATCCTGGTGGTCTACATCGCCTCCGTGCCCGTGAACGCCATCGTGCTCGAGACGCACAACGTGCCCAACATCATGAGCCTGCCGTGGGACAACGCGCTCACGCTCGTGGCGATCTCGGTGGTGCTGACGCTGGTGGCTGGCCTGATCCCGTCCTCGGCCGCCGCCCGCCGCGACCCCGTGGAGGCCCTGCGCAGCGAATAGGCGCGCACGTGCCGCGTCGCGGCGATGCGCTAGCGCTCGGGGTCTTCCGGCGCAAGGCCGAGGCGTCGCTCCTCGGCGCGGAGGGCATCGTCGAGCCCGCGGAGCGCCTGGAAGGGCACGAAGATCTTCGCGCGCTCCGAGAGCGGCATGCGCGGATGGCCGTAGTGGAGGTCGACCGCGGCGCTGCCGCGCGGTGCCTCGCCGTGCTGTGCATGGGCGTTACTGTTCGCCACTGCGGTGCCCCCCAATCTGTGCGTTGCGTTCGCGCGCGGTCGCCCCGGGCAGCAGGTCCATGCCCCTGAGCAGGGAGTTCTTGCCGAACTTGCGCTTTATGCTGTTGATGGCCTCCTGGCGCGCCCGCTCACGCTCGCGGGCCTCCGCGTCGCTGAAGAGGTCCATCTGCTGGCCTGCTCCGCCGCGCTGCTCGACCCCGCCGAGGGTGACCATCACGCGGTGGATGGGGCGCCCGTGCTCGACGGTGCGCGCGAAGAGCGGCGCGATCTCGGCCGCGATCTCGGACAGCGACGAGGTGGGCGAGACGAGCGTCGTCGTGCCGTGGGCGAAGGTCGCGCGCAGGTGGGTGCGCCAGCTCACGCCATGCTCTCCCGCGGCCTGGCTCTTCAGCGCGGTGCGGATGGCCGCCTTCTGCTCGTCGGAGGCCGCATAGCCCACGCCGATGGTGAGCGAGCTTGCCACCAGGCCCGACTCCACCAGCTCGAGCGTGAGGGCGTCCGCCATCTCCTTGGCGATGAGCAGCGCGCCCTCGAAGTCGCGGTCGCTGCTCAGCACCTGCGCGCTCGAGAGGGAGTGCGCCTTGGAACGGTAGGACTTGATGTCCGAAATCTCCACGGGCTCGATGCCCCAGGCGTGGTCGATGAGGATCTCGGCGTCGATGCCGAACTCCTGGTAGAGGGGCTCGGTGGGGGAGAGCGCGAGCTGTCCCATGGTGTCGATGCCCATCTCGTGCAGGCGCCGCGCCGTACCGCCGCCGACGCGCCAGAAATCGGTGATGGGGCGATGGTTCCAGAGCGTCTCGCGATAGCGCTCCTCGTCGAGCTCGCCGAAGAAGTCCGCACGGTGCTTCGCCGAGATGTCGAGCGCCACCTTGGCGAGGTAGAGGTTGGTGCCCATGCCGCAGGTGGCCGGGATGCCCGTGCGGGACGTGACGTCGCTGCGGATGCGCTCGCCGAGCTCGCGGCCCGTGCAGCCGTAGAGCCGCAGGTAGTGGGTCACGTCGAGGAAGGCCTCGTCGACGGAGTAGACGTGGACGTCTTCGGGGGAGACCCAGTTGAGGTAGATGCCGTAGATCTCTGCCGACTTCTGGATGTAGCGCGCCATGCGTGGTGGCGCGACCACGATGCCCTCGCGCAGGCGCTTGGGGATCTCGAACATGCGGCAGCGGTTGCGCACACCTTTCGCCTTGAGCGAGGGCGAGACCGCCAGACAGATGGTCTTCTCCGTGCGCGTGAGGTCGGCCACCACGAGGTCAGCCGTGAGTGGGTCGAGGTCGCGGTCCACGCACTCGACGCTCGCGTAGAAGCTCTTGAGGTCTATGGCGAGGTATGTCTTCTCGGTTTCCATGGCCTTATGGTACCCGATGCCGTGGACATGATGCGCGCATGCCAGGGCGCGGCGCAGCAAAGCGCCCGCACCCCGAATGAGGTGCGGGCGGGGTAGGGCGGTCTCACGTGCGGCAGGGCCGCGCGGGTTTGCCGCTAGCAATAGACGATGGCGCTCGCGAGGGTGTCGGCCTTTTCGCGACCCTGGTAGTGCTCGACGATGGCGAGCGAGAAGTCGATGGCGGTGCCCATGCCGCGGCTCGTCATGATGTTGCCGTCGCGCACGACCGAGCCGGGGGCGAGGATGGCGCCGTGCTCCACGAGCTCGTCAGTGCGGCTCGGGAAGCAGGTGGCGCACTTGCCCTCGAGCAGGCCCAGGCCAGCGAGGATGGTGGGCGCGGCGCAGATGGCGGCGACCTCCTTGCCTTCCTGTGCGAAGCGCACGACGGCGTCGGTGAGCGGTTTGCAGGCAGCGAGGTTGGGGGTGCCGGGGATGCCACCGGGCAGCACGAGCATGTCATAGGCGTCGAAGTCGAAGTCGGCATCGGTGATGCAGCGGTCGCAGACGATGGTCACCTTGTGGCTCGAGGTAATGGTGCGCTCCTCGGCGACGGCGATGGTGTCACACGCGATGCCGGCGCGGAAGAGGATGTCGACCACGGTCAGGCCCTCGATCTCCTCGAGGCCGGGGGCAACGAACAGGGCAACGCGCGGGTTCTCTTGGGACATGGGGGCTCCTTTGCTTACGGCAGCTACGCTATCCCCAAGGATACGCCTTTTCGAGCCAGAAAAGCGGGACCGTCGGCGCGATGCGCGGGCGGTCCCGTACGAAGTGCAACATGTGGGCAGGTTAGACCTCGAAGGAGAAGTACGTTCCCACCGAGTACAGCTTGCTGACCATGGCGGGGGTGTCCTCGGAGCTCACCACGATCGTCTCGAGGAAGAGGGGCTCACCGACGCTCACCCTGAGGTTGCTCGCCGCCCAGTCGTTCGCGCGCGCGAGCCCGATCGTGCGCTTCATGACGGTGTCGGCGCGCTTGCCCGTGACCTTCTCGATGGCCGTCACGATGGAGTCCTCCTCGAGGTTCGACTCGAAGAGGAAGGGGAAGACGTCGTGGGAGAGGTAGTGGCGCTCGATGATGACGGGCGTGTGGTCAGCGAGGTCGAGGCGCGTGACCGCGATGACGTCGGAACCCTTGGGGATGCCCAGAAGCTCGCAGATGGTGCTTGATCCCTGCTCGCAGGTAACGGACAGCGTGCGGCGCTCAGGCTCGCGGCCCGACGCGAGGCAGGCGTCGTTGTAGTTACTGGCATTGATGGACCTGCGGATCTTGCGCGTGAGCTTGGGCGGGTTCACGAACGTGCCCTTGCCCTGCTTCTTGGTGAGGTAGCCGTCGCGCGACAGCTCCTCGATGGCGCGCCGAACCGTGATCCTGCTCACCGAGTACTGCTCGGAGAGCTCGCCTTCGGAAGGAATCTTAGATCCACTCTCGTATTCTCCCGACTCGATCTTGGCAAGTACGTCATCCATCACTTGCTGATAGAGCGGAGTGAGCGATTTCTCTGACAACTTCATCAATCCCAGAGCCCCTCAAAGAGTAACCAAACCGATTTTTGACCTGAAGTATAAAACATAGTAAGACTCTATGAGTGGTTAGTCCCTATCAATTTTTAGAAACACAATTTATGTGTTGGCTGACCCGTCCTCGGGAGCGTTTCGCGAGCTTGTCATTCTGCCGAATGGTAAGACGTTTTGTCGACGCTTGTGTGGGTTACCGCACTCGTGTGGTTTCTGGCGTTGCGGAGAGGTTTGGGTGATTTGCGCCGTGCAACCCGTTTTGGCGGGTATACGTCACAATGGAAGGTGCTACCTCAGAATTGGTGCGCAACGGGGGCGTTCATGGCATTCGTCGAGTTCAAAGACGTTTCTAAGGTTTACCACATGGGTTCGGTCGAGGTCCATGCCGTCGACGGCATGGATTTCGAGATCGAGCAGGGTGAGCTCGTGGTCATCGTGGGGCCTTCCGGTGCGGGCAAGACGACCGTCCTCAACATGCTGGGCGGGATGGACACCCCCACGAGCGGCACCATCATGCTTGACGGCAACGAGATCTCGGGCCTCTCGGAGCGCGCCCTCACCCAGTACCGGCGCCACGACATCGGGTTCGTCTTACAGTTCTACAACCTCGTCCAGAACCTCACGGCCCTTGAGAACGTGGAGCTCGCGAGCCAGATCTGCCGCGACCCCCTGCCCGCCGACCAGGTGCTTGCCGAAGTGGGGCTCTCGGCACGCATGGACAACTTCCCCGCCCAGCTTTCGGGCGGCGAGCAGCAGCGTGTGGCGATCGCACGCGCGCTGGCCAAGAATCCCAAGCTCCTCCTCTGCGACGAGCCGACCGGTGCCCTCGACTACCGTACGGGCAAGCAGATCCTGGGTCTGCTGCAGAAGACGTGTCGTGAGCTGGGCCGTACCGTGGCGATCGTGACTCATAACTCGGCGTTCACGGAGATCGCGGACCGCGTGATCGAGGTCCGCGAGGGCAAGGCCTCCGCCATCCGTCTCAACCCCTCGCCTGCGAGCGCGGAGAGCGTGGAGTGGTAACGCGATGAGGAACGCCTTCGCGAAAGAGATCGTGCGCAGCATCCGCTCCTCGTTGGGGCGGTTCCTGGCGATCATCGGCATCACGGCCCTGGGCTGCGGGTTCTTCGCGGGGCTCCAGATGAGCGGTGCCGACATGCGGACGGGCGCCGACAACTTTTACGACGGCTGCAACCTGTATGACCTGCGCGTCATTTCCACGCTGGGTTTCGAGGACGCCGACATCGCGCGCCTGCGGGCCATCGACGGCGTCGTGGCGGCCATGCCCTCGCGGACCCTCGACGCGATGGCCTCGGTGGACGAGGACGCGATGGCCGTGCGCGTGAGCACCCTGAACGTCGATGCGGCCGCGGCCTCCGATGCCACGGGCCCCGTCGTCGTGATTTCGGACGACGCAAACTACCTGAACCGCCTCGTGCTGGACGAGGGCCGCTGGCCCCAGAGCCCCCAGGAATGCGTGGTGTCGGCCGATGCCGTCACGGGCGCGTGCGGCATTGGCTCCACGGTGAGCCTCCAGTACGGTGCCTCCGATCTTGACGACATGCTCGGCGAGCGCGAATTCACCATCGTGGGCCTCGTGACCTCGCCCAACTACCCCTACACGGGCTCGTTCGGCTCGACGTCGGTCGGTTCGGGATCCATCGAGCAGACGGTGTTCGTCCCCGAATCCGCCTTCCTTGACGATGCCGTCTACACCGAGGTGTACCTTGCCGTGGACGGTGCCCTGGGCGAGCTCAGCGAGTCCGCTGCGTACGAGCGCGTGGTGGGGGAGGTCGAGGACCAGCTCTCTGACCTCGAGGGAACGCTGGCGTTCGCACGCCTGAGCGACGTCAAGGCCGATGCGCAGGGCGAGCTCGACGAGAAGTGGGACGAGTACGAGTCCGAGAAGCGTGACGCCTACGAGCAGCTCGACGATGCCAAAAGCGAGCTCGATGACGCCCGCGGCGAGCTGGATGACGCGGAGTCGCAGCTCGCTGACTCGCGCACGCAGCTGAGCGACGCGGAGTCGCAGCTCGCGGACTCGCGTGAGCAGCTCGCCGATGCCGAACGGCAGCTCTCCGACAGCCGCACGCAGCTCGACGACGCCAAGAGCCAGCTCTCCGACAGCCGCGCGCAGCTCGATGACGCGAAAAGCGAGCTCGACGACGCCAAGAGCGAGCTCACCGATGCCGAAGGCCAGCTCAGCGACAACCGCAGCAAGCTCGACGATGCCGAGGCGGAGCTGAGCTCCTCCAAGAGCGCTCTCGATGACGCTGCGGCCCAGATTGCCGATGGCGAGAGCCAGCTCTCCCAGGGCCAGGCAGACTATGCTGCCGGCCTTGAGGAGTACGAGAAGAACAAGGCTGCCGTCGAGCAGCAGCTCGCAGATGGTGAGAAGGAACTCGACGCCGCGCAAAGCGAGCTTGACGCGCAGCGCTCACAGGTCGAGGAGGGCACGGCGCAGGTGCTCGCACAGACGGGCACATCGACGCTTGCGGACGCGCGCGCAGCGCTCGTTGCCCAGCAGGCGGCGATCGACGAGGGCTTGGCCGCCCTTGCCCAACTTGATGGGTCGATCTCATCCCTCCAGCAGCTGCTATCCCTCTGTGACCAGCGCGATGAGCTTGCCGCCCAGATCGCGGCCCTCGAGCAGGCGGGGATGGCAGAAGAGGCTGCGGCGCTGTCTGTGCAGCTTGCCCAGCTTGATGCTGCGATTTCCGCAAGCGGTATGTCGCGGGACGAGATGCAGCGTGCTCTCGCCGAGGCGAACTATGCCCGCGAGCAGCTGGTCGCCCAGCTGCCTGCCGATCCCGATGCGGCAAAGGCCCAGCTGGCGGCTGCGATCGAGCAGGTCGATGCCCTCATCGCCGCTGAGCAGCAGCTCGTGGACGGCCAGGCAAAGATCGATGCGGGCAGGTCCGAGCTCGAGGCGAACCGTACGAAGGCAAACGAGGAGCTGGCAGCTGCGAAGGCGGCCCTCGACGAGGCTGCGGCGACCTTGGCTTCCTCCCAGGCGCAGCTTGATGACGCGAAGGCACAGTATGCGAGCGGGCTCACCCAGTACAACGACGGCGTCTCCGCCTATGAGGACGGCCTCGCCCAGTACAACGACGGCGTCGCGGCGTACGAGGACGGCCTCGCCCAGTACAACGAGGGCATGGCCGCGTACCAGGACGGTCTCGCCCAGTACAACGAGGGCGTCGCGGCGTACGAGGACGGCCTCGCGCAGTACAACGAGGGCATGGCCACCTACCAGGACGGCGTCGCCCAATACAACAGCGGCTACGCGGAGTACCAGGACGGGCTCGTGCGGTATCAGGACGGCTATGCCGAGTATCTGAAGGGCCTCGCCCAGTACCAGGACGGCATCGTGGAGTACCGGGACTCCCGTGCCGAGGCCGACCGGGAGTTTGCCGACGCGCTCGCCAAGCTCGAGGACGCGCAGGACGAGATCGACGACCTCGAGGCACCCGACATCTACGTGCTCAACCGCGCGAAGAACGAGGGCGCCGTCACCTACCACTCCGACACCGAGCGCATGGACTCCATCGCCAACGTGTTCCCCGTGATGTTCTTCCTGGTGGCTGCCCTGGTCTCGCTGACCACCATGACGCGCATGGTGGACGATGACCGCGTCATCATCGGCACCTACAAGGCGCTTGGCTACTCGACGGCCAAGATCGCCTCCAAATACCTTATCTACGCGGCGCTCGCCTCGTCGCTCGGGGCGCTGCTCGGCATCGCCGCGCTGACGCAGGTGCTGCCCTACATCATCGCGTCCTCCTACGACATCATCTACGTGGTGCCGCTCCTCTCGTTCCCGCTGCCCGTGAGCTGGCCCGTCCTGCTCATGGCGGGCGGCCTCGGCGTGGGGGTCACGCTCGTGGCGACGTGGGCCGCCGTCGTGACGAGCCTGCAGGAGACGCCGGCGAACCTCATGCTCCCGCGGGCCCCGTCTGCGGGCAAGCGCATCCTGCTCGAGCGCATCACGCCCATCTGGAGCAGACTCTCCTTCTCGTGGAAAGTCACGTTCCGCAACCTCTTCCGCTACAAGCGGCGCATGGCCATGACCGTGCTGGGCGTCTCGGGCTGCACGGCGCTGCTGCTCACGGGCTTCGGCCTGCATGACGCCATCTGGGACATCATCGACAAGCAGTTCGGCCCCATCGTGCACAGCGACACGACCATCACGCTGCACGATGACGCGACGGACGCTGACGTCGAGGACGTCTGCACGTTCCTCGAGAGCGAGAGCGGCGCGGAGGTGCTCGCCTGCGCCTCGCAGATAAACCGGCAGGCAGGCGTCGAGGCGGGCGGCGACACCCTGCGCGTGCGCGTGATCGTGCCCGAGAGCACCGAGGAGCTGA